>JBBJML010000039.1:0-45425 GCA_037720195.1 Nakamurella sp.
CGGCCGACGACGGCGTCATGCCGCAGACGGTCGAGGCGCTCAACCACGCCAAGGCCGCCGGCGTCCCGATCGTCGTCGCGGTCAACAAGGTCGACAAGCCCGACGCAGACCCGACCAAGGCGCGCGGTCAGCTCACCGAGTACGGACTCGTGCCCGAGGAGTACGGCGGAGACACGATGTTCGTCGACGTCTCGGCCAAGGCCGGCACCGGCATGGACAGCCTCCTCGAGGCCGTCATCCTCACGGCCGACGCGTCGCTGGACCTGCGGGCCAACCCCGACCAGAACGCCGAGGGCCTCGTCATCGAGGCGCACCTCGACCGTGGTCGCGGTCCGGTCGCGACGGTCCTGGTGCACCGCGGAACGCTCAAGGTCGGAGACTCGATCGTCGCCGGACCCGCATTCGGACGTGTCCGCGCCATGCTCGACGAGCACGGCGAGAACATCGAAGAGGCGACTCCGTCCCGTCCGGCACTGGTGCTCGGCCTGACCGCGGTCCCGGGAGCCGGCGACAACTTCATGGTCGTCTCCGACGACCGACTGGCTCGCCAGATCGCCGAGAAGCGTGAGGCGCGCGAGCGCAACGCACTGCTCGCACAGCGCACCGGCCGCCGTACGCTCGAGGACTTCATGTCCTCGATGGAGAAGGGCGAGACCGACGAGCTGCTCCTCATCCTCAAGGGTGATGGTTCGGGTTCGGTCGAGGCGCTCGAGGACGCTCTGGCCCAGATCGACGTCGGCGAGGAGGTCGCACTCCGGGTCATCGACCGCGGCGTCGGTGCGATCACCGAGACCAACGTCATGCTGGCCGCTGCGTCCAATGCCGTCATCATCGGCTTCAACGTCCGCCCGCAGGGCAAGGCGACGGAGCTGGCAGACCGCGAGGGTGTCGAGATCAAGTACTACTCGGTCATCTACAACGCGATCGAGGAGATCGAGGCATCGCTCAAGGGCCTGCTCAAGCCGGAGTTCGAGGAGGCGCAGCTCGGTACCGCCGAGATCCGCGACATCTTCCGCTCCAGCAAGATCGGCAACATCGCCGGTTGCATGGTCACGAGCGGCACGATCAAGCGCAACGCGAAGGCGCGCCTGCTTCGCGATGGTGCAGTCGTCGCGGACAACCTCGACTTCAGCAGCCTGCGGCGCGAGAAGGACGATGTGTCCGAGGTCCGCGAAGGCTTCGAGTGCGGTCTCGTGCTCAGGGGCTTCAACGACATCAAGGTCAGCGACATCGTTGAGACGTTCGAGCTGCGCGAGAAGGTTCGCGCCTAAGCACCACCTGGGACGTCATCACGTGTGTGCTCATCGCAGCACCATCGTGATGACGTCCCACCCACTTTTGGAGGAATCATGGCGGGACCTCGTATCCACAAGGTCGGCGACCGGATCAAGGTCATCGTCGCGCAGATGCTGGAGCGCCGGGTCAAGGACCCGCGGCTCGGCTTCGTGACGATCACCGACGTACGCATGACCGGTGACGGCCAGCAGGCCTCGGTCTTCTACACCGTGATGGGCGATGAGACGGCTCGCGCGGAGACTGCGGCCGCTCTCAGGAGCGCGACGGGCCTGATCCGCTCGGAGGTGGGCAAGCAGCTCGGCACCCGCATCACACCCTCGATCGAGTTCTTCCTCGACGCCGTCCCCGAGACGGCCAAGGAGATCGAGGACCTGCTCGCCAAGGTCAAGGCCTCGGACGAGGAGGTCGCCTCTCGCTCCGCCGGAGCGCAGTATGCCGGCGACGCCGATCCGTACAAGAAGCGGGACGTGGAAGAGGACGACGAGGAGTGAGCGACGGGCTCGTGATCGTCGACAAGCCGTCCGGGTGGACGTCCCACGACGTCGTCGGCCGTATGCGCCGTCTCGCAGGCACCCGCAAGGTCGGGCACTCCGGGACGCTCGACCCGATGGCCACGGGCGTGCTGGTGCTCGGGATCAACCGGGCGACGCGGCTGTTGGGTCATCTGACTCTGGCCGACAAGGAGTATGTCGCGACGATCCGGCTCGGACAGTCGACAGTCACAGACGACGCGGAGGGCGAGGTCATGACGTCCGCCCCGGCCTCACACCTCGACGAGGCCGCGGTCCGGGCTGTGCTGCCGGCCTACACCGGCGACATCCAGCAGGTCCCGTCGTCGGTCTCCGCGATCAAGGTCGACGGGGTGCGATCCTATGCCCGCGTGCGCTCCGGGGATCCGGTCAAGCTCGCGGCCAGACCGGTCACGGTCTCGGAGTTCGAGCTCGACGCGCTGCGGGTCGATGGGGACGTCGTCGACGTCGACGTGCGCGTCGTGTGCTCCAGCGGGACATACATCCGTGCGTTGGCCCGTGACGTCGGGGCAGACCTCGGCGTCGGCGGGCACCTGGCCATGCTGAGGCGTACGCGGGTCGGCGGCTTCGCCCTGGCCGACGCCCATACGCTCGAGGAGCTCGAGCAGGACCTGGTGGTGGCTGGCCTCGATGACGTCGCGCGGGCGAGTTTTGCGACATACGACCTCGATGCTGGCCAAGCCGCAGACGTACGCTTCGGTCGCTCGCTGCACGGTGTCGAGCTCGGGGGAGACGGGGCCGTCGCGGTGTTCACGCCGACGGGTGAGTTCCTGGCCCTCTACGAGCAGCGAGGCGCCGACGCCAAACCCATCGCCGTCTTCGTCTGAGTCACCCCTCGGCTGAACCTCACCCCTCCGCTGGGAGTGACGCTTTGGAGTTTCGAGGCGGCGTGTCGCATCAATTGCGTCACGCTCAGCGGGGGCGGGGGACTCGCTAGGGTGAGTTCACCATGAGTCTTCGGCGATCCACCAGACGAGTCCTCCGCCGGGGGGTGCTGGCCATCCTCGGAGCTCAGGCGGCCGTCATCGCTTCGCTGATGACGACGACCAAGATCCGCAAGCTGATCCGTGGCCGCAACATCGAGGAGCTGCCTCCGGTCGCGGCCGTCTCGCACCGCATCGGCGACGGCAGCACCGCGACGACCTACACCTACGGCGGGGTGCTGTTCGAGGAGATGCTCGAGGCGATCGCCGGCGCCCAGCACCGCATCCTGCTGGAGACGTTCATCATCAAGGGTGACGCGATGGGTCAGCGGTTCAAGACCGCGCTCATCGAGGCTGCGCATCGCGGGGTGCAGGTCTACGTGATGTTCGACCGGTTCGCCAACCTCGTCGTCCGCCCCAGCTTCCTGACGTTCCCGCATCCGGTGCACGTGCTGCCCTATCCGGTGTTCGCCTCCGGCTGGCAATTCTTCAACCCGCGACGCCAAGGCCGCGACCACCGCAAGATCCTGGTCGTCGACGACACCGCCGGCTTCGGCGGGGGCTACAACATCGGTTCGGACTACGCGACCGAGTGGCGTGACACCCACCTCCGCATCGAGGGCCCCGCGGTGTGGGACCTCGACAACGCCTTCGTCGATTTCTGGAACGCCCACCCCAAGCGTCGCGGCGATCGGCTCGAGCAATATGGGAGCGCGGGGTGGAAGCCGCAGATCCGCGCGCACCGCAACGTGCCGCGCCAACTGATGTATCCGATCCGCGGGATGTACCTCGAGGCGATCGACCGGGCGCAGCACAGCGTCGACATCACGGCGGCCTACTTCATCCCGGACCACGACATTCTCAAGGGTCTGCTGGACGCCAGACGACGCGGCGTGGCCGTACGCATACTGGTGCCGAAGATCTCCAACCATGTGGTCACCGACTGGCTCTCCCGTGGCTTCTACGGTCGGCTGCTGCGCGGAGGGGTCGAGATTCATCGTTATGTCGGGCACATGGTGCACGCCAAGACCGCCACGATCGACGGGGAGTGGACGACGATCGGGACGGCCAACATCGACCGTCTGAGCCTGCTCGGCAACTACGAGATCAACTTGGAGATCCTCGACGCGGGCCTGGCCGCCGGGATGCGGGAGTTCTTCGACCAGGACTGCGACAGGTCCGAGCAGCTGCTCCTCGATGAGTGGATGCGGCGCCCGCTGATGGCGCGGGCCTACGAGTGGATCCTCAAACCGCTCGGCCCGTTGCTGTGATCCGAGGATGAGGACGCTCTCATCAGCGGCTCACCCGCAACTCACCGTCGGGTCGTGATGATCGGCCTCGGGCCGGGTGTGGCACAGTCTTCCCGTGATGATCTGGCGTGACTTCCGCGGGGCGGCGATCGGCCCCCGGCTTGAGCCGTCGGCCGTCACCGTCGGCAATTTCGACGGGGTGCACCGGGGCCACCAGCATGTGCTCGCGCGGACGCGGGAGCTGGCCAACGGCCTGCCGGTCATCGCCGTCACGTTCGTGCCACACCCTCTCGCCGTCGTCGCCCCCGATCGCGCGCCGACCAGGCTCACCACGATCGAACGACGCGTCGAGCTGTTGCGGGCTGCGGGCGCCGACGAGGTCCGCATCCTCGACTTCAGCCTCGAGATGGCAGCCTGGTCACCACAGGAGTTCGTCGATCGAGTCCTGGTCGAGCAGCTCAGCGCGTCGGTGGTCGCGGTGGGCGAGAACTTCCGTTTCGGCGCCAAGGCCAGCGGCGACACGACTTTCCTTCGCGAAGCGGGGGAGCGAGCCGGGTTCGTGGTCGACGGCCTCGGCCTCGACGGAGGCACCGAGCCATACTCATCGACCCGTGTGCGCAAGGCAGTGGCCGAGGGCCGCCTCCGGGCCGCAGCCGAGGTTCTCGGCCGGCCGCACGAGGTCTCCGGCATCGTGACCAAGGGGGAGCAGCGCGGTCGTGAGCTCGGGTTCCCGACGGCCAACGTCCCGGTCGACGAGTCGTATGCCGTGCCGCCTGACGGTGTCTACGCCGGTTGGCTCGTGCGGGCTCACGGCGAACGGCTGCCAGCGGCTATCTCGGTCGGCACCAATCCGACCTTCGACGGTGTCGAGCGGCGTGTGGAGTCGTACGTCCTTGATCTCACCGACCTCGATCTCTACGGCGAGGCGATTCGCGTCGAGCTGGTCGACCGGCTCCGCGGCATGGTCACGTACGAAGGCGTGGACCCGCTTATCACGCAGATGCACCGCGATGTCGAGGACACCCGCACGACGCTGGGAATCTAGCCCGCGAGCTCGGCGGCCACCGCGTTGGCGACGGCTCGCATCCCGGCCAGCCGGGGGTGGAATACGATGCCGTCGTCGTCGCTCATGGCTCTGCCGTTGGTCCATGCCGCCCTGCCGGCGCACGCGTCATGGCCCCGTGAGGTCGTTCGCATCGACACATAACCGACGCCGGCCCGATCCGCGGCCGTGGCCAGCGCCTCGTCGAGCGCGTCCTCGGTCCGGACCACCGCGGCAGCATCGCCCTCGGGGATGCCGATCGCCTCGCAGGTGCCGGACTCGGGCATGATCGCCAGGTAGCCGACCAGCAGCACGGTCGCCGCGGGGGCGTTTGCGCGCACGCCCTCCAACACCTCGGTGATGCGTGACGCGGTCTCATCGAGGATCACCGGAGCACGATCTCGGGCGAACGCACCACACGCGCCGTCACCCCCTGTGCATGCGGAGATGAGCGACGCGAACAGATTCCCATCGTTGCCGCCGACCCCCACGGTCACGAGGTCGGTGCCGGAGCTCACGGCATCGATCTGCGCGCTGCCGGTGAGTCCGCCACCGCGCAGCACTCCTGCGGTCGACGCACCTGCGCAGCTGACGTCGTCGAAGTCCCGCGGGCCCAGCTGCCTGGCCAGCAATGACGGCCAGTTCCGGGTTGAGCGCAGACATCGACCGGAGCCGGCCTGGAGGTCGGCGAGTCCGGGTCCGGCTGTGAACGAGTCGCCGATCGCGACGTAGGTATCGACCGTCGGGAAGTCGGGCGTCGTCGGTTCGGGCTCAGATGCTCTGGGGGAGGATGGCGTGGGCGGCTCAACGGCTGGCCTGCTCTCCGAACAACCGACCAGGAGGAGCGCGGCGGACGCCACCACGAGTGCGAGTCGCCGAGATCCCATGGCGCAAGGCTAGGCCGAGGCCGGTGAGCGTTGGCACATGAGTGCTGCGTGCGGGGCTGGATTGCGATTCGCCCCGTGAGCACTGGCGCTGATAGTCTGAGCGTTGCCGTGTGATCGGCCACGGATCGATAGTGCCCCGGTGGACAAGCCCGGGCGCGCCGTGCAACGAAACCCTCAGAGGAGAACAGTGTCGAAGAAGACTGCTGCGCCTACGGTCGCAGACCTGCCCAAAGACGAAATCATCAAGCAGTACGCACTCAGCGACGGCGACACCGGATCCCCTGAGGTCCAGATCGCGCTGCTGACCGGTCGTATCTCGCACCTGACCGGACACCTTCAGGAGCACAAGCACGACCACCACAGTCGTCGTGGCCTGCTGCTCCTCGTCGGACAGCGTCACCGCCTGCTGAACTACCTGCAGAACAACGACATCGAGCGCTACCGCTCGCTCATCGAGCGTCTCGGTCTGCGCCGCTAGCACCGCCCGAGGCGGTCACTCCCCGTGAGTGACCGCCTTTTTCACAACTGCACAACGCACCACTCCTGACGAGAGAGCCCAGGCACGACGTGCCCGGTCCTCGGTAGTGGCCCTCGGGACGTTCCTCACCGGATGCCCCGCAGGCCTCGATCGAAGACCGGCGAGATTCACCGCCGACAGCCTCTCGTCCCAACAGGCAGGCATACGCCTGCGGAAGGGACTTCCATGTCGGAATCCACACTTCACACCGCCGAGACAGTCATCGACAACGGCAGCTTCGGCACCCGCACGATCCGCTTCGAGACCGGCGTCCTCGCCCAGCAGGCAGCCGGCTCCGTGGCAGCGTTCCTCGACGACGACACGATGCTGCTGTCGGCCACCACGGCAGGCAAGCACCCCAAGGACCACTTCGACTTCTTCCCGTTGACGATCGACGTCGAGGAGCGCATGTATGCCGCGGGTCGCATCCCGGGCTCGTTCTTCCGTCGTGAGGGACGCCCCAGCGAAGACGCGATCCTGACCTGCCGTCTGATCGACCGCCCCCTGCGCCCGACGTTCAAGAAGGGCCTGCGCAACGAGGTTCAGGTCGTCATCACGGTCCTGGCCCTCAACCCGGACACTCCGTATGACGTGCTCGCGATCAACGCGGCGTCCGCATCGACGCAGATCTCGGGTCTGCCCTTCACCGGTCCGATCGGCGCCACCCGCGTCGCGCTGATCGACGGCCAGTGGGTCGGCTTCCCGACCCACAGCCAGCTCGAGAACGCCGTCTTCGACATGGTCGTCGCCGGCCGCATCGCAGGCGATGACGTCGCGATCATGATGGTCGAGGCCGAGTCGACCGAAGCCACCTGGGGCCTCGTCCAGAGCGGTGTCCAGGCTCCCACCGAGGAGATCGTCGCCGGCGGCCTCGAGGCTGCGAAGGTCTTCATCAAGCAGCTTTGCGAGGCGCAGGCCGAGCTCGCCGCGGTTGCGTCCAAGCCGGTTCGCGACTTCCCGATCTTCCTCGACTACGAGGATGACGCCTACGACGCGGTCGCCGCCATCGCGAGCGGTCCGCTCGCCGAGGCACTGACGATCGTGCAGAAGGCCGACCGCGAAGAGCGTGAGTCAGGCATCAAGGCAGACGTCATCGACAAGCTCGGTGCCCAGTTCGAGGGTCGCGAGAAGGAGCTCGGCGCCGCTGTCCGCGCGGTCACCAAGGCTGTCGTACGCGATCGCGTGCTCCGTGACAACGTCCGCATCGACGGTCGCGGCCTCGCTGACATCCGGGCCCTGAGCGCCGAGGTCGGCATCGTCCCCCGCGTGCACGGTTCGGCGCTCTTCCAGCGTGGCGAGACCCAGATCATGGGCATCACGACGCTCAACATGCTGGGCCTCGAGCAGAAGCTCGACACGCTCTCGCCCGAGACGTCGCGTCGCTACATGCACAACTACAACTTCCCGCCCTACTCGACCGGTGAGACCGGCCGGGTGGGCTCGCCGAAGCGGCGCGAGATCGGCCACGGTGCCCTCGCGGGCCGTGCGCTGCTGCCGGTCCTGCCGTCGCGCGAGGAGTTCCCCTACGCGATCCGTCAGGTGTCCGAGGCGCTCAGCTCCAACGGTTCCACCTCGATGGGCTCGGTCTGCGCCTCGACACTCGGACTGCTCAACGCTGGTGTGCCGCTGCGCGCACCGGTCGCCGGCATCGCGATGGGCCTCATCTCCGGCGAGGTCGACGGCAAGCAGACCTTCGTCACGCTGACCGACATCCTCGGCGCCGAGGATGCCTTCGGCGACATGGACTTCAAGGTCGCCGGCACCAAGGAGTTCGTCACCGCCCTGCAGTTGGACACCAAGCTCGACGGCATCCCGTCCGAGGTGCTGGCCGGTGCGCTGACCCAGGCTCGTGAGGCTCGCCTGACGATCCTCGAGGTCATGAACGAAGCCATCGACGCGCCCGACGAGATGAGCGAGTTCGCTCCGCGCATCACGTCGGTCAAGGTCCCGGTGGACAAGATCGGCGAGGTCATCGGGCCGAAGGGCAAGATGATCAACTCGATCACCGAGCAGACCGGTGCAGACGTTGCCATCGAGGACGACGGCACCGTCTACGTCTCCGGTTCCGACGCTGCTGCGGTGAACGCCGCGATCGACCTGATCAACGCGATCGCGAACCCGCAGATGCCGAAGATCGGCGAGCGGTTCCTGGGCACGGTCGTCAAGACCGCTGCTTTCGGCGCGTTCGTCTCGCTGACACCGGGCCGTGACGGCCTGGTGCACATCAGCAAGCTGGGCAGCGGCAAGCGGGTCGGCAAGGTCGAGGACGTGGTGAACGTCGGCGACAAGCTGCGCGTCGAGATCGTCGAGATCGATGCCCGGGGAAAGATCTCGCTGGTCCCGGTCAAGGCCGAGGCGGTCGGCGCTGCGCCGACCGCCGACGCCCCGGTCGGAGCGGACGCCTGATTCCCGAGATTCCTCGCGCACGCTCGTCGGTGAACCACCGATGAGCGTGCGCACCCGGAGCACCCGGGTCCTGGAGCGCGCGGGTCTGCCCGCGCGCCAGGGCCCGGGTTCCTCCGTGGACACGGTGCGGATGTCCGTCCTGGATGGTGGACTCCGGGTGGTGACCGAGGAGGTCGCCTCCTCGCGTTCGGTGTCGGTCGGCATCTGGGTCGGCGTCGGCTCCATCGATGAAGCCTCGACGCTGGCCGGTTCCTCGCACTTCCTGGAACACTTGCTGTTCAAGGGAACCCGGCATCGCACGGGGCGCGAGATCGCCGCCTCGATGGACGCCGTCGGCGGCGAGTTCAATGCCTTCACGGCGCACGAGTACACCTGCTACTACACGCACGTGCTGGCCGAGCAGGCCGAGTTCGCCATCGATGTTGTCAGTGATGTCGTGCTGGATGCGGTGATCGCGGCTGCGGACGTCGAGGTGGAGCGCAGCGTGATCCTCGAGGAGATCGCGATGCGCGACGACGACCCCGAGGACACCCTGGCCGACACCTTCGCCGAGGGCATCTTCGCCGGTCACCCGGTGGCCGGTCCGGTGATCGGGACCGTGGCCTCGATCGAGGCGATGACCCGGAGCCAGGTCGCCGGCTACTACCGCCGCCGCTACACCCCCGACCGGATGGTCGTGGCCGTCGCCGGCGATGTCGATCATGCCGATGTGGTCCGCTGGGTCAAGCGGGACTTCGCATCGCGGCTGACAGGTGATGCCGCTCCGCGGCCCGGGCGGGTGTTGCGCGGTACCGGCCGTCCGGACCAGCAGATCCGGGTCGCCACCCGCGACACCGAACAGGCCCATCTGATGGTCGGCTCTGCCGGCTTCCGACGTGACGATCCACGCCGCCATGCGATGGCGGTGCTCAGCACAGTGCTCGGCGGCGGTATGTCGTCCCGGCTGTTCCGGACCATCCGCGAGGAGAACGGCCTCGCCTACAGTTGCTACGCCACCGCCCAGTCGTTCACCGACATCGGCTCGTTCGCCGTCTACGCCGGGTGCGCGCCGTCCAACCTGGAAACCGTCGCCACCCTGATCGCCCGCGAGTGGCGATCGGCTGTGCAGGACGGGTTCACCGACGAGGAGGTGCGGCGGGCCCGGGGTCAGCTGGCGGGTTCGATGGCGCTCAGCCTGGAGGACACCGAATCCCGGATGAGCCGGATCGGTCGGAACGTGCTGGTACGCACCAAGTTCACCACGGTCGACGACGAGTTGGCCGCGCTGGCCGCGGTGACGGTCGATGATGTGTGGGACGTCGCCCGCACCGTCCTGGACGGGCCGATGAGCGCAGCGGTGGTCGGACCGTACGCGGGCGTGCGCGACCTACCCGGCTCCGTCGGTGACCTGCTGACGCCGCTGCAGGATCGTGCGAGCATGACGGCATGACAGGCAGGCTGCGGGTGGCGGTGATCGGCGCTGCGGGCCGGATGGGTAGCGAGGCGTGCGCCGCGGTGGACGCCGCCGACGACCTGGACCTGGTGGCCCGCTTGGGATCCGAGGACTCCCGCGACCTGCTGGTCTCCTCCGGGGCGGTCGTGGCCGTGGATCTCACCCGACCCGACGCGGTCATGGAGACAGTGCGGTTCTGCGTCTCTGCCGGTATCCACCTGGTGATCGGGACCTCGGGCGTGGACGCCGACCGGCTCGCCGAGATCACCGCGCTGCTGGGCGATGCGCCGTCGGTCGGCGTGGTGGTGGTGCCGAACTTTGCCATCGGAGCGGTGCTGGCGATGCGGTTCGCCCGCCAAGCGGCTTCGTTCTTCGCCGGCGTCGAGGTCGTGGAGTTGCACCACGCCGGCAAGGCAGATGCGCCCTCGGGGACCGCCGCTGCGACGGCTCGAGGGATCGCCGCGGCCCGCGCAGCTGCCGGCTCTGCACCCATGCCCGATGCCACGGTCAGCGATCCGTCCGGAGCGCGTGGGGGAGTGGTCGACGGTGTGCACGTGCACTCCGTCCGTCTCCCCGGACTCGTTGCGCACCAGGAGGTTCTACTCGGAGGCGAGGGCGAGCTGCTCACCATCCGCCACGACTCCCTGCACCGCGCCTCCTTCATGCCTGGCGTGCTGTTGGCCCTGCGCCAGGCGCCTCAGCGGCCCGGCCTCACCCAAGGCCTCGAGCCACTCCTCGACCTCGACTGACCCGCTGATCGAGCGCCCACTCCGACGGTCGAGCGACAAAGGAGTCGAGATCCCGCTCGCGACCGCTTCCGATCGAGCGCCCACTCCGACGATCGAGCGACGAAGGAGTCGAGATCCGGCCTGCACCGACCGGTGACGCAAACCGGCCGCTCCCGGAGCAAAGCCGCAGGAGCTCCTGCGGAGATGCCGCGCGCGGGGTCGTTCTGCGACACCACGTCCGACCGGCCAGCCGTCGAGTTCAGCCGATGAAGCCCTGGTACTTCGCCCGGACCCGTCGGAAGCCCCACCAGAGACACCCACTGCCGGCGAGCAGACATACCAGCCCGCCGATGGAGAGCACAGCCATCAGCGCATCGGGAGGCAGCTCGATCCCACTGTCGGCCAGATCGATGCCATCGCCGATCCGAGCAATCGCCCACAGCAGCGCGCAGATCCCGGCCGCGAGAAGTCCGAGACCCGTCAGTCCCCATCGGGCGCGCCAGGTGTCGTGGCGATACGTCGCCGTCGGCGCGGCCGGCCTCCCGGCGTCGGAAGAGCTCATGGATCCTCCTCATTCGTGGACCGGCTGATTCCACCGGCGTCGACCGATGGGGCAGTTCCAGCGGAGAACACCTGATTGATCACCCCGCAGTCGTCCGTCCGATGAGGTACAGCCGCTCGGTCTCGACCTCCACCGCCGGGTCGGGACCACGCAGGTACCACTGCACGTCCACCAGGCCAGCAGCCGTTGCAGCCCTGAGGATTTCGTGTCGGTCGTGCAGCACGAAGTGCAGGTCCACGTCCGCTCCGAACAGCTCGGTGACGTGTCGGATCTCGTCACCGATGTGCAGCGCCAGTGCAACCACGCCGCCGGGCACGAGCACCCGAACGAATTCGCGGAGAGTGTCGGCGAGTTCGGAACCGGCCAGATGCACCAACGCGTACCAGGCGGTGACGGCCGACCACCCGGCCGCATCGCGCGGCTTGAGCAAGCCGCGCAGGTCGCCGACGTGCAGATCCAGGTCCGGGTGCAGCGACCTGGCCTCCTCGATCATCGCCGGCGACAGGTCGATGCCGCTGGCCGCACGGCCGCGCTCTGCGAGGTACGCCGCCACCTGGCCAGGACCGCAGCCGACGTCGAGCACCGGACCTGCGGGTGTAAGTTCGTCGACCCGGTCGAGCACCCAACGGTCGAAAGGCTTCCCGGCGAGTTCGTCGTGCAGCGCCTGGGTGTATCCGGTCGCCATCGCGTCGTATCCGGTGCGTACCCGGGCATCACGGAGATCGCCACCACCGTTCAGGACAGCGTTGCGATCCACCCGCTGCAGCACCGGAACCGGCGCCGACTCGTCCACCGGCCCGAGCGTGTGTGCCCAGCGCGGATCCCGTTGGCCCGCTTGATGTTCGAGCTCCGCCACCCACGGCGCGTCGAGAGCAGCGATGCTCGCCAGATGTGCTTCGACGGCAGCGCGATCCTCGAAGGCGTGCAACCGCTCGGTGCGGGTCAGCAGCTGGCCGGCAGACTGCGGTCCGCGCAACAACACCACCGTCAGCAGTGCGGTCGACGCTTCGTCCAGTGCGAGCTGCTCGGTGAGCCGCTGGTGGAAGCGCACCGTACGGGACCCGGACCCGGTGTGCACGAAGCGCACGAGTTCGCGGGACCTGAGCTCGGCCACCGTCAGATGGACGGTCTGCTCGTCGAGATCCGTCACCGGTTCGCGACTGGACGTCTGGTTGCATGCCGCCCGCAACGCGGCCATCGTCAGCGGATACCCCGCTGGAACGGTCTGCTGCTTCTCCATCAAGGCGCCCAGCACCCGCTGCTCGACGGGCGAGAGCGACGAGCCGCCTGTGCCTGCCCCGTCCCCTCCTGGCTGTCCGCCGCCGCGCATTTCGTCCGGACCGGTGTGCGGGGCCATGGGCGTGGAACTCATGGATTCGAGTCAACACCACGGCGCCGTTGCCCACCCGGTCGGAATCGTCCTGGTCCGGGTGAACCCAGGCCCGTGGTGTGACGTGTACCCGTCCGTCGACCCGCAGCCGGCCGTTCCGGTGGTCGCGGACAGCTCCGGGAGTGCCAGGTCGGTGCGGTACAACGCGCCGAACCCGGTGGGTGCGAACTGTGCCGCCGGATGGTTCCTGATCGACACCGGCACGGCAACCGTCCGGCAGTACGTCCAGGAAGGCAACCCCTACCGGACGGTGCTCCGAGCGGCCACCTCGGTGCGGATCATCCGAACCGATGTGTTGTGTGCGGTCGACGGATGCCGGCAGGCACTGCAGTCGCTGGATCACCGCAGCTCGTTGCCCGTGGTGTTCACCAGTCACTACAACCTGATCCAGCAGTCGGATGGCAATCTGGTGCTGCGCCACGACGGCAGGGCGATCTGGAACACCGGCACCGCCGGCAATCCGGGGGCGCGGTTCGTCCTGCAGACCGGCGGAAATCTCGTGGTCCGCTCGAAGACCGGCAAGGCACTGTGGAACTCCGGCACGGCGAGGGCCGGATCGCCCACGTACCTCACCCTGCTGGACGACGGCAACGTCGTGCTGCGTGACGTGCGCACCCAGAAGGCGGTGTGGAGCTCCGGAACCTCCGGTCGCTGACAGGCGACGGGATCTCGACTCCTGCGTTGCTCGATCGCCGTGACGTCGCTCGATGGCCGTGACGCGCTCGATGGCCGTGACGTCGCTCGGTCACCGCGATCGCTCGGTCCCCGCAGTTGCTCGATCGCGAGCGCGTCGCTCGATCGCCGAGCCTCAGGCGAGGACGACCTCGACGCCCGCCTCGCGGAAGGTTGCGACGATGCCGGGGTCGGCGGCGTCGTCCGTCACCAGGGTGGTGACCTCGGAGGCCGCGCAGATCACCGCGAACGAGCGTTCACCGAGCTTGGTCGCGTCCGCGACGACGATCACCGAGGACGCCTGGGCGACCATCATGGCGTTGACTGCAGCCTCGCCCTCGTGGTGCGCGGTGGCGCCGACGGCCAGATCGAAACCGTCGACGCCCAGCACCGTGTAGTCCAGGTGCAGTTTCGACAGACCCGGCTCCGCAAGCGGCCCGATCAGCTCATAGCTGCTGGGACGCGCGACACCGCCGGTGACGACCAGCTTGATCGTGCGCCGGACGGCGAGGTCGTTGGCGATGTTGAGCGCATTGGTGACGACGGTGAACACCTGACCGCCGGCGTCCATCGAGGGGGTTGCCGGAACCGTCACCAGCGCACGCGCCACCTCGGACGTGGTGGTCCCGCCGTTGATCGCCACGACCGAACCGGGGCGGATCAGAGCGACGGTGGCGGCACCGATCCGCGCCTTCTGCTCGATGTTGCGGCCGCTCTTGTAGCGCAGCGGCAGGTCGTAGGCGACGCTCGCCTGCGCCGCGCCACCCCGCGTCCTGGTGAGCAGTTGCTGACCGGCGAGGTGATCGAGATCGCGGCGGATCGTGGCGGCCGAGACATCCAGTTCGCCGGCTGCCTCACCGACGTCGAGGCGTCCGTCGCGGCCCAGGATGTCCAAGAGCGCTGTCCAGCGGTCGTGCGGTCCCATCGCGTCCCTCTCCAGGCTGCCGACTCGATCGCGTCCGGATGATGCTTGCTGAGTGCGCGACCATGTGCGATCGTGCACGGACAGTGCTCAATCCGGGCGTTCGAACGATCATGCACTGTTGGTGTGCGCGTTCTTCATCCGGCCCGCCGGGTCTCGACTCCTGCTTCGCTCGACCACCGGTGGGGCCGCCACTCGACCACCCGGAGCCCTGCTCGCTCGGGCCGCTACGGTCAGCGGGTGACTTCCGACCAGCAGCCCACAGCCAGTTCTCTCACCCTCGCCGCCGCCATGACGGGCGACCTGATCGCCCTGAGGCGGGAGATCCACGCCGATCCGGAGATCGCGCTCGATCTGCCGCGCACCCAACAGCGGATCCTGACGGCGCTGGACGGGCTCGACCTGGAGATCACCCTCGGGCGTGATCTGAGCTCGGTGGTCGCGGTGCTCCGCGGCGGCGCCCGCACCGAGGGTGCTCCGGTCGTCCTGTTGCGCGGTGACATGGATGCACTTCCGGTCGACGAGCGGACGGGGCACTCGTTCGCCTCCACCAACGGCGCCATGCATGCCTGCGGCCACGACCTGCACGTCGCCGGCCTGGTCGGCGCCGCGCGCATCCTGCACGAGCGCCGTGCGGAGCTGCCGGGCGACGTGGTCTTCATGTTCCAGCCGGGCGAAGAAGGACCCGGCGGAGCCGCCCCGATGATCGATGACGGACTGCTGGACGTGGCCGGGCGTCGGGTCGATGCTGCCTACGCGCTGCACGTCACGTCCGCGCAGCACCCGGTGGGCGTGTGGTTCGGACGGCCGGGCCCGCTGATGGCGGCCGCCGACAAGTGCTTCATCACGGTGCGCGGCAAGGGCGGGCACGGATCCGCCCCGCACACGGCTCTCGACCCGGTGCCGGTGGCCTGCGCGATCGTGCTCGGGCTGCAGAGCATGGTCACCCGGCGGTTCGACGCCTTCGACCCGGTGGTCGTCACGGCGGGCAAGATCGCGGCCGGCACCAAGGAGAACATCATTCCGGACACTGCCACCCTCGATCTCACCGTGCGCTCGTTCTCCGCAGCGCACCGCGACAAGGTGCAGCAGGAGATCACCAGGGTCGCCGAGGGCATCGCGGCCGCGCATGCGATGACCGCGGACGTCGACTACCACCGCGAATATCCGGTGACCGTCAACGATCCCGACGAGTACTCGGTGCTCCGGGACGCCGTCGTCGACCTCTTCGGCAGCGAGCGGTACGTCGAGATGCCGTTCCCGGAGGCCGGGTCCGAGGATTTCTCCTTCGTCGCGGAACAGGTGCCCAGCGCCTACATCTTTGTCTCGGCGTGCGTGGGCGACCCGGCGGAGGCCGCCGACAACCACTCGCCGATCGCCGATTTCGACGATGTGGTGGTACCGGACGCTGCGGCGCTGCTGGCCGAGGTTGCGGTCCGTCGGCTCGCCCTGCTGACGGGCTGAGGACGCGCCGCCGCTGACCACCGGCCGGTGTCGGTGGCGCCTGACAGGATCAACGGGTGAGTCCTTCGGCTGCGATGATGCCTCCTGCCCTGACCATCACGGCTGCCCAGGCGCGGCGGACGGCGATCGCCGCGCAGGGTCTGCACCGTCGACGGCCCGGGACGACACCGCACCGGGGCACCTTCCGCAAACTGGTCGACCGGATCGGCGTACTGCAGATCGACTCCGTCAACGTGCTGGCCCGCGCCCACTATCTGCCGGCCTTCAGTCGACTGGGCGCGTACCGACCCGAGCTGTTGGACGACATCGCCTGGCCGAAGCGAAACAAGGACCGCGTGCTGCTCGAGTCGTGGGCGCATGTCGCCTCGCTCGTGGAGCTCGACCTGGAACCTGCGCTGCGGCCCCGCCAGCAGGCGATGGGGGAGCGTTGGCGGCCGCGGGAGCTGATCGATGCCCACCCCGGTCTGATGGAGCGCATCGTCGAGGTGATCGGAGAACACGGCCCGATCTCCGCCGGCGGCATCGAGAAGACCCTGGACGCCCCGGGCCGCGGGCGGCCCGGATGGTGGGAGTGGTCTGCGACGAAGCAGATCAGTGAATACCTCTTCCTGAGCGGAGTCACCGCCGTCGCCGGCCGCCGGTCGTTCGAGCGGCTGTACGACCTGACCGAACGGGTTGTCCCGCAGCACATCCGAGACGTGCCCACACCCGAACCGGACGACGCCCGGCGGACGCTCGTGCACAGGGCGATCCGGCACCACGGCATCGGGACCGCCGGCGACATTGCCGACTACTACCGGCTCAAGATCGCCGGCACCCAACAGTCGCTCGCCGAACTCGTCGAGGAGGGCTCGGTGCTGCCCGTCACCGTCCACGGGTGGAAGGAACGCGTGTACCTCGATGCCGAGGCAGCCATGCCGCGCAAGGTCGACGGTCGGGCGCTGCTGTGTCCGTTCGATCCGCTGATCTGGCACCGGCCGCGCACCGAGCGGCTGTTCGGCCTGCACTACCGGATCGAGATCTACACCCCGGAACCGCTCCGGACGTACGGCTACTACGTCTTCCCGCTGCTGGTCGGCGACCAGTTCGTCGGTCGGTTCGACCTGAAGGCGGACCGCGCAGCGAGCGAACTGCTGGTGCAGGCCAGCTGGTGTGAGCCGGGCGCCGACCCGCAGGTGGCCTGCGAGGCCGCCGCTGTCGAGCTGGCCGAGATGGCGCGCTGGCTCGGCCTGTCGCGGATCGTGGTCAAGGATCGCGGCGACCTGGCCCGGCAGCTGCAGGGGGTGGTCCGTACGCTCGCCGGGTGAGCAGATCCGCATCCGCCCCGCTGCTGGCCGGCGTTGCCGCCGGGCATCCTGCCACTGCAGAGGCAGGCCGGGACGTCCTCCGAGCCGGGGGCAGCGCGGCCGACGCGGTGGCGGCGATGATCCTGGCCGGCTGCGTCGCGGAGACCATCTTCTCCGGGCTCGGTGGAGGTGGGTTCGCGACCCTCTACGACGCCGACACCCGCGAAGTCAGCTGCCTGGACTTCTTCGTCGCCGTGCCCGGACTGGGTGGCGCGACCCGACAGCCCGGCCGCGCCATCGAGGTCGCCTTTGGGGGAGTCGTCGTGCCCTACGAGGTCGGCGGTTCCACGGTTGCCGTGCCAGGAACTCCGTCCGGTGTGGCGGAGCTGCACCGGCGTGCCGGGCGACTCGATTGGGCCTCCGTCGTTGCTCCTGCAGAGAAGCTCGCCGCGAACGGAACGCAGTTTCCCGCCCAGCACGCCTCGATGCTCGTCGAGGTCGCCCCGGCAATGCTGCTCGGCGACGGGATCGCGGCGTACTCGGATCTCGCTACCGGCCGGTTGCTCGGCACCGGTGAGACGCTGCTGCACCCTGGCCTCGCGGACACTCTGGCGCGGTATCGCGAACAGGGCGTCGCCGCCCTCATGGCCGGCAAGTTCGCCGAGAACCTCGTGCGCGAGGTCCAGGCCGACGGCGGTGCGTTGACGATGCGGGATCTCGCCGCCTACCGGGTCCGAGAGCTCTCGCCGGCTGCGGTGCAGATGGGTGCCGGAAGCGTGCGGTGCCGGACCAACGACCTCGACGGACTCGCCGCGACCATCGGGCGACTCGACACATCGCGGGTGACAGCCGGCGAACCGCACCGCAGCCTCGCACTCGTCGACGCCCTGCGCGGGCCCGCGGTGCGCTCCGAGACCACCTCCGTCGCTGCCGTCGACGCCCAGGGCAATGCCTGCGCTGCAACACATTCGCTCGGGCTCGGCAGCGGGATCTGGGTGGGTGGGGTGCACGCCAACTCGATGCTCGGCGAAGGGGAGCTGTTGCGCGGCGACCTCGTACCCGGGCAACGCATGGGATCGATGATGACCCCCCTGGTGGTCACCGATCCGGACGGAGCCCTGATGGTGGTGCTCGGCGCCGCCGGTGGATCACGGATCCGGCACGCCCTGGTACAGGTGCTGAGCGGCGTGCTGCTGGAGGATCACGACCTGCCGTCCGCGGTGGCCGCGCCCCGGCTGTCTGCCGCGGCCGAACTCGTCCACCTGGAACCCGGTGTTGATCCGTCGGTGCTGCCGGCTTTGCAGGACGCCGGCCTGCCGGTGTTCCAGTGGCCCGAGCAGCGCCCCTACTTCGGTGGGGTGGCCGGCGTCGGTCCGGGAGGTCCGGCGGCGGATCGACGACGTGGCGGAGCGGCCCTGCTGGCGTGATCACCCACCGGCCGAACGGCAGCAGGACCTGCGGCAGCGGGCGCTCCTGCAGGAAGCAACCCGCTGCCGCGGGTGTCACCTCTCGGAGCGGGCCCGGGACGAGGTGATGGTGAACTTCGCGTTGCGGGCCACCTGTCTGGTCGATCCCACCAGTCGGTCCAGCTGCGCACGGTTGTCCAGGTGGGAGTTCCACACGGCCCACAGCTCGCCGCCAGGGCGCAGAGCTCGGGCAGCGTCGGCGAAGAGCCGAGGTGCGATCTGTTCGTCGACGCTGGACCCCTCGTGGAACGGCGGGTTCAGCGCGACGAACGACACGCTGTCGTCCGCCAGCAACGACAACGCTTCATCGCGTCGGACGTCGATCCGGTCGCGCACACCGTTCGCCACTGCAGTGGCCTGGGTGGACTGTGTCGCGGCGGCCGACTGATCGCACGCGATCACGGTTCGGTCCGGATGTTGCAGCGCCAGGACGGCCGCGACCACGCCGCTGCCGGATGCCAGGTCGACGATGCCGTCGCCCTCGATCCGTTCCGGCAGGTTCTCCAGCAGGAACCGGGTACCGATGTCGATGCCGGTCCCGGCGAACACGCCGCCCATCGCGCAGACGGTGATGTCGCCGATCCCGGGCAGCGGGTGAATCTTGCTGCGCGGCAACGGATCTGTACCGTCGTGCGGGCCGGTCGCGATCAGCGCCCGCGACTTCTGGCGGGCATGGGTGACGTCGACCCGGTCGAAGAACTCCCGCAGCACGTCGTTCATCGCCGTCGTCATGTGCTTGATCCGACCGCCGGCGACGACGACCACTCCAGGCGCAGCGTGGGCGGCGATCAGACCGGCGACGTCGCGCAACCGGTCCAGACTCTTCGGCAGGCGGAGCAGGACCAGACCGACCCCGTCGACCAGGGTTCGGTCGAGGGGGTGGGCCGTGATGTTCTCGTAGCCGGCACCGGCTGCCCGGGCGGTCAGTGCCCGCTCGTCCCGCAGCAGGTCCTGGTGGACCCGCACCTCGCGTCGCCCTTCCATGGCCAGCACCAGGTCTGTCACCGGATCGCCGATCACGGCAACGGACCCGACACTCTCGAGCAGCTCACGGGCGTGGTCGAGGATCAGCCGGTCGGCCGCATCCGGTTCGGCGACGGGATCGGGCGGCCGTGGATGCATCAACTGAATCTACAAGGGTCTGCTCTCAGCTCTTGACCCATGCGGAGCCGGTCGCGACCCGGCGCAGTCGGATGTCGCCGGAGGTGGTGCGACAGGTCAGCGAGATCCGGCGCTGCGGATCTGCCGGGTCAGCGGCCTCCGGGTCGGGCTGGTCGGACTCGACCTCGAAGTCGTTGCGGACCCCGCCGGACACGGTGCGCAGGTCGATCTTCGCCAGGGCTCCGGGCAGCAGGCCGATGCTGACATCGCCGGAGACGGAGGTCGCCTCGATCACGCCGTCGCCGAACGAACCGATCTCGACATCACCGGAGACGTTGCGGACGAAGACGTCCGACAGTGGTTCGGCCACCCGGACATCACCCGACGTGGCGTGCACGCTGACCGACCCTCCGGAGCGACCGATGGTGACGTCGCCCGAGGCGGTCCGGAACTCGGCGTCCGCGCCGTGCTCGCCGACCCGGATGCTGCCGGACGCGGTCTGCACGAGCGAGCCGCGTTCGATGGTGCCCACGGTGACGTCGCCGGAGGCCGAGCGGACGTCGAGTCGGTCGGCGCGACCGTCGATCCGCACATCAGCGGACTGGGCCTGTACCCGGACTCCGGACCCCAGGGGAGCGGTGACGGTGACGGCGAAGCTGGTCTTCCAGCCGGACCGGGCCGGGTCGGTGTCCACGATGAGGACGCCTCCTCCGGAGTCGGCCATGCGCAGATCGACGCGGACGTCGTCCACCGGGTCGTGACCGCTGCGTCCGACATCCGCGCGGCCGGAGTCACGGCGGAACCCCGCGACCAGGTCACCCAGGAGGCCGCCGACCCCGGGGATCTGCTCGACGGTGACGGTGGAGGTGGTGACGGACTCGGTCAGATCGACGGTCACGTGACCGGCGGCATTGCGGATCTCGACGATGACGGGGTCGGGGGTGAGGTAGGTGTGCATGACGCTTCTCCCAGGAGGGTTTCGACAGGGCGGGGACAGGATGATCAGGATCGAGCGGGCGGCCCGACGGGGCCGGAGAGTCTCGGCGAGCGGGCGCCGACGGGTACGACGGAGTCAGGTCCGGATCCAGCCGCTGCTGGAGCGGCCGTTGCCCGGGCGACGGGACTGCTTGGACTTGTCGCCACCCTTGACGGATTCGGACACCGCCCGCGAGATGTAGGTGTTGAGCGAGACACCCTGGTCGGACGCGGCGGACTCGGCCTGGTTCTTGAGATCCTGGAAGAGCCGCACCGTGGTGCGGGAGAGCTCTGACCCGGCATCCTTCATGGCCTGGCCCCAGCCGCCCTCGGTGTCCGGGGCGAACCCGGTGCCGTCGGTCCCGGGCTCGTGGTCCACCGGTCGACTGACCGAGACCTTCACCTCGTTGCCCTCCAGGCGGACATCGACCGTGACATCCCCGGACGACTGGAGTTCGCCGGTGATCTCGCCGGCCATCTGGGCCAACGCGTTCATCATGGCGAGCCGGATGCTGGGTTCGACGGCGGCTGCGAGTGCTGAGGCGGTGCGTTGGGTGTTCTCATCGCCGAGGGCTGCTGCTTGCAGCAGATCGCGACGGACGGATTCGACATACGGCGTGAGGTCCATGACGTCATCATGGCACCGAGAGTGACGTCACGCAAGGGTCGATGTGACACCAATACGGCGTCTTGGATGGCGAACGACCGGATCCACCTACGATCACCCTGTGCTCAGCCGCCCTCCGCTCCACCGTCCATCGCCCGTCTGCACAGCGCCCGACGGGACTGCCGGCACCGGTCTTCCCGGATGAGTACTGCACTCCGGGTCACGTTGATCGGATCGTCCGAATTCGTTGCGCCCGAGCATGTTCGGTTCGATCACGGGCAGCCGGACGGTCAGGCACTGATCGAGTTCGCCGGTCGGTCGATCTACCGCTCGTTCGACCGTCCGCGGCCGGACACCGCGGACACCGGCGACTTCCTCGAGCACCTGATCTCCGTCGGGCACCTGGCTGCGCTCGAGCATGCGAGCGCGACCCTGTACGTCCAACACGTTTCGCAGGCAGCGGCCGGTGAGCTGCTGCGGCATCGGCACCTGTCGATCTCCCAGCTCTCCCCGCGGACCCCGGTCCGGGACGTGGTGGAACCGCCCGAGATAGTAGCGGATCCAGTGCTGCACCAGCGGTTCCGCGAGGCGATCGACGCGCTCGCGGGGGCCCACGACGAGCTGTTCGCCGCCCTGGGCGGCGAGGCTGATCGGGCGACCGGGCCGACCCGCGGCGCGCAGACTGCGGATCTCGCCCACAAGCAGGCGCGCCAGGCGGCGGCAGCGCTGCTGCCTCGGTCGTCGGCCACGGATCTGGTGGTCACCGCCAACCATCGCGCCTGGCGTCATGTGATCGCCGTGCGCGCGACGGACGCCGCCGACCGGGAGATCCGCGCCATCGCGGTGGCTGTGCTTGAGGTGCTCACGGAGCTTGCCCCCCACCTGTACGGAGACTTCAGGATCAGCACCCTGCCGGACGGATCGCGTACCGCAGCATCGCCGTTCACCGGCAACGCCTGAACGCTTCGGACGTCCAACGACACGCCCCGGCGGGTCGACCTGGCGCGATCGAGAAGATGGGTTTAGGTTCTCCTCACTCGATGCAGTGTTGCGAGAGTCACATCGTCGCCGGGGCGATGTGCGCCAGTCCACCGGAGGACGAGATGGCCACCCCCCTCGACAAACCGATGTCCGACGCGGCGCCGCCCGGCGCTCCCGATTGGGAGACCATCCAGGATTCCCCCGAGTTCGCCCGTCTGCGCCGTGCGGTGCGAGGCTTCGCCTTCCCGATGACGGCCGCGTTCCTCGCCTGGTACCTGCTGTACGTGCTCCTGGCGGACTACGCCCACGACTTCATGGGCACCCGGGTGTTCGGCAACGTCAACCTTGGCTTCGTGCTCGGTCTGCTCCAGTTCCTCACCACGTTCGCCATCGCGATCGCCTACTCGCGGTACGCCGGTCGGAAGATGGACCCGCTCGCCGACGAGCTCCGCGCACAGATCGAAGGGACAACCCGATGACGGCGACCGCAGCCCCCGAGGTCGCCGCCGCGGTGGCCGCCGATACCGGCAGCAACCATCAGGTCCTGACCATCACGTTGTTCGCCGTGTTCGTCGCGATCACCCTCGGCATCACCATCTGGGCGAGCCGGCAGAACCGCACCGCTGCCGATTTCTATGCCGGCGGCCGCCAGTTCACCGGCATGCAGAACGGTCTCGCGATCGGTGGCGACTACATGTCGGCCGCTTCCTTCCTCGGCATCGCCGGTCTCATCGCGTTGAACGGCTACGACGGCTTCCTGTACTCCATCGGCTTCCTGGTCGCGTGGTTGGTGGCGCTGCTCCTCGTCGCCGAGCTGATGCGCAACACCGGCAAGTTCACGATGGCCGACGTGCTGAGTTTCCGGATGCGTCAGCGACCGGTGCGATCGGCGGCAGCCCTGTCGACCGTGATCGTGTCGATCTTCTACCTGCTGGCCCAGATGGTCGGCGCCGGCGAGCTGGTCTCGCTGCTGCTGAACATCTCCTCCGCGACCGCCAAGAACCTGGTCATCGTGATGGTCGGCCTGCTGATGATCATCTACGTCGTCTTCGGCGGGATGAAGGGCACAACATGGGTGCAGATCGTCAAGGCCGTGATGCTGATGATCGGCGCCGCGGTGATGACGATCTGGGTGCTGGCCAAGTTCGGGTTCAACATCTCGTCGCTGCTCGGTGCCGCCGCGGAGGCCTCCGGCAAGGGCGATGCGTTCATCCAGCCGGGCGTCAAGTACGGCGCCACCGGGATCTCCCGGCTCGATTTCGTCTCGCTCGGAGTCGCGCTCGTGCTGGGTACCGCCGGCCTGCCGCACATCCTGATCCGGTTCTACACGGTGCCCGACAGCAAGACGGCGCGGAAGTCCGTGCAGTGGGCCATCGGTCTGATCGGCATCTTCTATCTCATGACGCTCGTGCTGGGGTTCGGCGCCGCTGCGCTCGTCGGGTCGGCGGCGATCAGTGCCAAGAGCGCCGGTGGCAACACCGCGGCACCGCAGCTCGCGGAGGCGCTGGGCGGCGTCGGCACCGGTCTCGGTGCGGCGATGCTGGCAATCATCGCCGCGGTCGCCTTCGCCACCATCCTGGCAGTCGTGGCCGGCCTGACTCTGGCGTCCTCGTCGTCGATCGCGCACGACTTCTACGCGAACGTGATCAAGCGCGGCAAGACCAATGACCGGGACGAGGTGCGCGTGGGTCGGTGGGCTGCAGTGATCATCGGCGCGGTATCGATCGCGCTGGCGATCCCGGCGCAGAAGTTGAACGTGGCCTTCCTGGTGGCGATCGCGTTCTGCTTCGCGGCCTCCGCGAACTTGCCGGCGATCCTGTTGTCGTTGTTCTGGAAGCGGTTCAACACCCGCGGGGCGACGTGGGGGATCTACGGCGGACTCGCCTCCACGTTCGTGCTGCTGATCTTCGGGCCCAACGTGTCCGGTGGCGCGATCAGCGCCAAGACCGGTCTGCGGGCCAGCCTGGTGGCGTCACCGGACATCGACTTCCACTGGTTCCCACTGGCCAACCCCGGCCTGGCGTCCATCCCGCTGGGATTCCTGTTCGCGATCATCGGCACCCTGACGTCGCGCGAGTGGGACAAGGCGAAGTGGGCCGAGATGGAGGTCCGGTCGCTGACCGGTGCTCACGCGGAGAAGGCAGCGGAGCACTGACCGGTCGCTGACGGATTCGGCAGCCACCCGGACCCGATCACCCCTCAGCCGCCGGTGACCCTGGCGGCGAACCGGGCGGCGAACTGCTGCCAGATGCCGGCTGCGCGGGCGTCGTCCCGCACCGCGGCGTCATGCAGCTCCGCGCGGTCGAGCCCGTGCCGGTCGAGCGACGCCTGACTCCAGGTGTTGATCCGCTCGGGCGTGGTCTCCGGGTGGAACTGCAGTCCCCACGCGGAGTCGCCCAGCCGGAAGGCCTGGTACGGGCAGGCCTCGGAGCTGGCGAGCCAGACGGCACCGGCGGGCAGCCGGGTGATGGCGTCGACGTGGTGCTCGATGGCGGTCGGGTCGTGCGGCACGCCGACGAACAGCGCATCGCCGGCAGCTTCCGGTCGCAGCGTGAGGGCGGTGCTGCCGAACTCCGGTGTCCCGTACTGACCCTGCACCTCTCCGCCACCGACGTGGGCGAGCAGCTGGCCGCCCAGGCAGATCCCCAGGTACGGGCTGCCGGACTCGACCGCGGCCCCGACGAGGTCGCGCACCGGTGCCAGCCAGGGTGCCCGCGCGTCGTCGTCGGGCAGGTAGCCACCGCCGAGCACGATGAGCGCGTCGTGCTCGGGCGTCCCGGGCAGCTCGTCCCCGCGGTACGGATGACGCACGTCCAGCTCGACGTCGTGCTCGGCGAGCCAGGTCGCGAACCTCCTCGGACCGCTGCGACCGTTCTGCACCACCAGGGCTCGCGCCGTCACTCGATCTCCCTCGTCCGTACCGACACCTGCTGCGCCGGGGTTCACCCGGTCCATCCAAGAGCATTCCCGATGCGGGACGATCGAGCGACGCAGGAGTCGAGAATCCGTCGGTCGTCCCGACCCGTACCGTGAGCGTCATGGGACTGGCGAGCAGCGAACGAACGGCACTGGCGGATCTGTTCGCGGAGGTCGGTCCGGACCGCCCGACGCTGTGCGAGGGCTGGGACACCGGCGACCTGATGTCGCACCTGATCGTCCGCGAGCGGCGGCCCGATGCCGCCCTGGGCCAGGTGATCCCGTTCCTGCGCGGACACGGGAAGTCGGTCACCGAGGCCATCGAGGCCCGTCCGTGGGCCGACCAGATCGACACCCTGCGATCGGGTCCTCCCGGCTGGAATCCGATGGGCTGGGGAAAGCTCGAGGAGTTGTCCAACGGGGCCGAGTTCTTCGTCCACCACGAGGACGTGCGCCGGGGTGCGCCTGGCTGGGAACCCCGAGCGCTGCCGACCGCGACCGCCGAGGCGGTGGAGGGGATCCTCCGCTCGAAGTTCGCCGGGATCATCACCAAGCCGCTGGGGGTTGGCGTGCTGGCCGTGCTGCCGAACGGTGAGCGGATCGAGCTCCGCTCCGGCGAGAGCACCCTGGAGCTGCACGGCGCCGCTCCCGAGATCGTGCTCTGGATCTTCGGCCGTGACGAGGCCCGGGTGGAGCTCGTCGGCGACCCCCAGGTACTGGAACTGATTGCGGCGAAACGGATGTAGCGCCGAGGGCCCCGCCGATCACCGGAGTCGATCTGATGGGATCTCGTCGCGCTCCTTCGTCGCTTGCTCGATCACCGAAGTTTCGACGGTCGAGCGACGAAGGAGTCGAGACCCCGACAGGTCACCACCAGGTCGATCATGAGTGGGATCTCGTCGCTTGCTCGATCACCGAAGTTTCGACGGTCGAGCGACGAAGGAGTCGAGACCCCGACAGGTCACCACCAGGTCGATCATGAGTGGGATCTCGTCGCTTGCTCGATCACCGAAGTTTCGACGGTCGAGCGACGTAGGAGTCGAGACCCCGACAGGTCACGACCAGGTCCCCTGAGCCGTAGGCAGTCGGCTCGCTCTACCAGTGCACTGAGGCGAGTCCCTCTGGGTGTCGCACACAGTCCTCGATCGCCGCGCAGCGGGCGTGGAACACGATGCGCTGCATCAGATCCGGGTCATCGTCGATGACGGCGCCGGCGCGTCGGTAGCCGTCCAACGCGGCATCCAGCCCTGCGGGTCCGAGGTACAGCAGCACCGATCCGAGATCCCGGGCCGGATCGCCCACCCCGGAGTTCGCCCAGTGCTGGATTCCGCAGAGCAGTAGGTCGTCGTCCAGCAGGATGCTCGCCGGACGGAGATCGAGATGGCACAGGGTTGGGTGCGGGGGATGGTCCGGGGACGGCTCCTGCAGGAACTGCGTCACAGCGGCGTGCAGGCCTGCGTCGGTGACCGCACCGCCCACCGCGGCCCAGACCCGCGCAGCCGCCGCCCGGTACGACTCGGGGCCGCCGACGATCGGGAGATCAGCTCCGGTGTCGGAGGCGTCCACCCCGTGCAGGTCGGCCAGCGCGGCACCCAGTCGCCGCGCGAGTCGAAGCGCTGCAGGAGGTTCGAGTTCCGGCAGGTCCCCGAGAGGGCGTCCCGGCACGGTGCGGAATCCGCGTACCGACTGTTCGTCGTCCTGGAGCACCGGGACGGGCAGGGGAACGTCCAGCAGCCCGGTCAACGAGCGGAGCAACGTTGCCTCGACGGACGGTCGTAACCGGTGCGACCCGACGGGTCCGGCGGACGCGGGCAGGCTGATCACCAGCGTCCCGTCGACCTCGACCAGCTCGCCGCCGCTCCCGGTCCGGTGCTCGATCCCGATCACCGTGATGGTCACCGGCTCGTACCCGGGCAGGTGCTCCAGCAGGACGGCCCGTACTCGCGCGGCCGATGATGCAGTCGCGCCGGATTCTTCGTCAGCCCCGCTCTGCCGGTCAGGACTCATCGGGTCGGAGAACCCGCACAGACACTGCGGATCAGCGCGGCGAGGAGCGCGGTCCGACCGGCGATCTCTGCCACGAGCACATGCTCGGTGTCCGCATGGGCGCCACCGCCGACGGCTCCGAGACCGTCCAGCGTCGGACAGCCGACGCCGGCGGTGAAGTTCCCGTCCGATCCACCTCCCACCGAGATCTCTTGCGGTGCAGGCAGTCCCAGACCTACGGCGAGTTCACCGGCCAGCTGGAACAGTGGCTGGGCCTGGGCGCGCTCCATCGGCGGTCGGTTGATCCCGCCGCCGATCTCGAGGGTGGCCTCGGGATGAGCGGTGCGCAGGGCGCTCATCGCCGCATCGACCCTGTGCTGCTCGTCGACCGTCCAGGCGCGCGAGTCGACCGACACCGTCGCCGAGGCCGGAACGGTGTTGCCGGTGGTGCCGATGGTGGCGGCTGTCGGCACCACGCTGGTTCCGGCGGCCAGGTCGGCGAACTGTTCGATCTGCAGGATCAGTCTGGCCAACTCCACGCCGGCATTGATGCCCTTCTCCGGCTCCAGGCCGGCGTGCGATGCACTCCCGGTCACCGAGACCTGGTACATCGACACCCCCTTGCGGCCGGTCTTGATCCGGCCGCCGTCTCCGCTGGCTTCCAGCACGAAGGTCGCGGCTGCCGTGGTGGCCTCCTGCTCGATGAGCGCGCGGGACGTCGGCGACCCGATCTCCTCGTCTCCGGTCACGAGCACGGTGACGGCCGGAACCTCGGCGCCCGAGCTCCCGCCTGCACCGAGCAGCTGGAGCGCATGGAAGGCCATCACCAGACCGGTCTTCATGTCGAAGGACCCCGGCCCGGTGAGCACTCCGTCACGGATCGCGAACGGCAGCCGCTGGAGGGTGCCGTGCGGCCAGACCGTGTCCTGGTGGCACAGGATCAGTACCCGGGGCCCCGACCCACCCAGGCGCCACCGCAGATGGGTGCAGCCGTCCACGACGAGGGTTTCGGGGGCGGTACCGAGCATCCCGGTGCCCAGCGCGGCCACGAGTTCCGCTCCGTGCGCCACCGCCGCCAGGTCTGCGCTCGGAGTCTCGACACCGACCACCGAGCCGATCGCGCCCAGCAGAGCGGGCAGCGCGGATTCGGCGGCGGCCAGCAGGTCCGGAAGGGGCAGGTCGGCTGCAGTCGCGGCAGGCGGCATCGGGTGCGTCATCCGGTCATCGTCGCTCACCGGAGCGCGGGAGGCGAACAACGACCGGCGCACGTCGTGTCGGCGGGCGACGGTAGTTTGGGTGGATGAGTATCGACTCCGGCGCACTGGTCGCCGGCCCGTCCGGCGTGCCCGGCCGCCCGTTCGGCACGACCCTGACCGCAATGGTCACCCCGTTCACCACCGACGGCGCGGTCGATCTGGAGCGGGTCGCCGCGCTGGCCTCGCGGTTGGTCGACGAGGGGAGTGACGGACTGGTCGTCAACGGCACCACCGGCGAATCGCCCACCACGACGGACGCCGAGAAGCAGGACGTCATCCGGGCCACCGTCGCCGCGGTCGGCGATCGCGCCACCATCCTGTCCGGTATCGGCACCTACGACACCGCTCACTCGATCACCCTCGCCAGGGCCGCAGAAGCTGCCGGCGCCCACGGCGGCCTGCTCGTCACGCCCTACTACTCCCGGCCGCAACAGGCCGGTCTGCTCGCGCACTTCACGGCGGTCGCGGACGGCTGCGGACTGCCGATCATGCTGTACGACATCCCGCCCCGCTCGGTGGTGCCGATCGCCGTGGACACGTTGCTGGCTCTGGCCGAGCACCCCCGCATCGTGGCCGTCAAGGACGCCAAAGGTGACCTGGAGGCCGGTGCCCGGGTGATCGCCGGCAGCGATCTCGTCTACTACTCGGGCGACGATCCGGTGGTGCTGCCGTGGATGAGCATCGGCGCGGTCGGGGTGGTGTCGATCGTCGCGCACGTGGTGGGGCCCACCGTGAAGGCGATGGTCGACGCCGCGAACGCCGGCGACTTCCGCACCGCCCGGACCTTCCACGAGAAACTGCTGCCCGTCCACCGGGCGATGGGGCGCACCGGCGGAGGAGCCGGCCTGGTGTTCGCCAAGACTGCGCTGGCGTTGCGCGGATTCGAGGTCGGCGGCCCCCGGTTGCCGCAGATCCCCGCGACCGCTGAGCAGCGTGACCTGATCGAAGCCGATCTGGCCGAATTCTTCACCGATGGACAGGACGCCTGATGCCCGCACCGAACCGGACCGGTCTGGAGCCCGCGCGGCTCCGTCGTGACGCCCTGCGCATCGTTGCGTTGGGCGGTATCGGCGAGATCGGTCGCAACATGACCGTCTACGAGCTCAACGGACGACTGCTGATCGTCGACTGCGGGGTGCTGTTCCCGGAGGATGCCCAGCCCGGTGTCGATCTGATCCTGCCGGACCTCAGCCACATCGAGGACCGCGTCGACGACATCGAAGCAGTCGTCATCACCCACGGCCACGAGGACCACATCGGGGCGATCCCGTGGCTGCTGCGGCTGCGCAGCAACATCCCCGTCATCGGCGCCCAGTTCTCCCTCGCGCTGATCGCGGCGAAGTGCAAGGAACACCGGATCAAGCCGAATCTGCAGGTCGTCGTCGAACGCGAACGTCGCAGCGTCGGCAAGTTCGACCTGGAGTTCTTCGCTGTCAACCACTCGATTCCGGACGCGCTCGCCGTGGGCATCAGGACGACGGCCGGCAGCGTTCTGCACACCGGCGACATCAAGCTGGACCAGCTCCCACTCGACGGCCGCCTCACCGACCTCGGTGGCTTCGCGCGGTTCGGCGACGAGGGTGTCGACCTGTTCCTCGTCGACTCGACCAATGCCGAGGTGCCGGGGTTCGTGGCTCCCGAGCGGGAGATCGGCCCGGTGATGGACAACTACATCCGCAACGCGCCGCAGCGGGTCATCGTCGCGTCGTTCGCCTCGCACGTGCACCGGGTGCAGCAGATGCTCGACTCCGCGCACAAGTACGGCCGCAAGGTGGCCTTCGTCGGTCGGTCGATGGTCCGCAACATGCAGATCGCGCAGGAACTCGGCCTGCTCACCGTCCCGGACGGCCTCGTCCGCAATCTCGACAAGGTCCTGGATCTGCCGCCGGACCAGGTCATGTTGGTCTCGACGGGTTCGCAGGGCGAGCCGCTCTCGGCACTGTCGAGGATGTCGCGCGGTGAGCACCGCAGTGTGAACCTTCAGCAGGGCGACACGGTGATCCTGGCCAGCTCGATGATCCCGGGCAACGAGACCAGCGTGTTCACCGTGATCAACGAGCTCGCCCGGATCGGGGTGACCGTCGTGCACCAGGGGGTCGCCAAGGTGCACGTCTCCGGCCATGCGTCGGCGGGGGAGTTGCTGTATCTCTACAACGCGGTCCGGCCGCGCAATGTCATGCCGGTGCACGGGGAGTGGCGGCACCTGCGCGCGAACGCCAAGCTTGCCGTGGCCACCGGCGTCCCGACCGACCGGGTCGTGATCGCACCGAACGGCACCGTCGTCGACCTGGTGAACCGTCGGGCGAAGATCGTCGGGCACGTCGACGTCGGCATGGTCTACGTCGATGGCAATGCCGTCGGCGACGTCGGCGAGAACACCCTGTCCGATCGCCTCATCCTGGGGGAGGGCGGCTTCATCTCCATCACCGTGGTGATCGACCGGCAGACCGGCCGCGCCAAGGCGTCGCCTACGCTGTCCGGCCGCGGTTTCTCCGACGATCCGAAGGCGCTGGACGCGGTGGTCCCGCTGGTGGAGGCGGAGTTGTCGCGCACCGAGGCCGACGGCATCACCGATCCGCACCGGATCGCGCAATCCGTCCGCAGGGTCGTCGGCCGCTGGGTCGCCGACAAGTACGGCCGGCGTCCGATGATCGTCCCCACCGTGCTGGATGTCTGAGCCGGCGGCCGAACTTCTCTATCACTACACGACGATCGCCGACTGGCAACGGTCGATCGTGGCCGGCGAACACCGGGTCTCCGGGCGGGGGATGACGCTGTCCGACGAAGGCTTCATCCACCTGTGCGACGCCGGCCAACGGGCCGGGGTCTGGCAGCGCTTCTGGTCGGGGATCGACGAACCGGTCGTGCTGCTCACCGTCGACGCGACCCTCGTCGAACCGCCGGTCGTCCGGGAGAACACCCACGGCGGGGCGGAGCTGTTCCCGCACCTCTACGGACCGCTGCCGGTCGCCGCGGTCCTGTCGGTGGACCGGGTGGACGCCGACGGACACCCGGTCTGACTTGTTAGGACCGTGTCATCGCCGGCTCAGCCGCTTCCACAGCTGAAGGTCCAACGCCGCATCGTGGTCAGAACACCGTCCCGGTGATGGAACGCGTTCTCGAACACCTCGCGGGTGAGGAACGCCCAGCCGAGGCAAGTGCCCGCCGCCGCGATGGTCAGACGCGGGCGGACCGTTCCCACTCCGTCATCGTTCCCACCGATGCTCCTCGCCGGGCTGCCATGAGATGCGAGCCACTGTTGAGAACGTCGGTCTCGGTGATCACGTGCGTCACCCCTCGGAGCGACAGGACCGTTGCGGCCGCAGAGATCAGCGCGACAGGAAGCCGAGTCCGACGCCAGCGCGGACGCACTCCCAGACAACCCAGCCGGGGCGATGGCACGCGATTCCACACCCGGATCAGGCCGTCATAGGAACCTGTCCTCGGGTGCTCCGCGATCAGGTACAACTCGGGGTCGAACTCGTCGTCGGCCATCGACGCAGTGAAATCATCGAGGGTGCCGTGCCACGACTCCGAGCCCGGGATGTCGGCCCGGACCGCGTTGTCCAGCTCGACCACCCGCAACAGTTCGCACCGATCCAACGGCACCAGGCGATGGAACGTTGCTTCCACGCTCCGGTTCGCCAGCTCAGCCACAGGTATGCGCCAGAGCTCCTCACTGCGGTGCGCCACAAATCCTGCTGCCGAAAGCGAGTCGCGTTCAACCTGGTTGTCGCCCGTCGTGTTGACCAGCATCGGGGCGGACAGGTCCGTCGACACACGCTCGATCAGAGCGCTCCACAGGTCCGCACGCTCGGGCGGCAGTCCCAGGAGCCACTTGGCGTCCGGTCGCAGCACGCCCCACGCATTCACACCATGCTCGGTCCAGGTCCGCTGATGGTGCTGGTCTGCCATCCGCACATGTTCGCACCACCAAGCGCGGCGCGACCACGCATATGAGGCCCCACCCGAACTCGACGATTCCCTCGCCAACCAAGAGCGGATCTGCTCAACCCGTTCGACAGAAATGGGTATCAGCGGGACGTCAGGAGATCAGGTACGGGGCCTGGCGGTCGCCCGGAACAGGTGGACGGCGCTCGTCGCCACCACGACCAGTGCCGCACCCCACAGCATGCCCAGACCGGGCCCGGTGACGGCGCCGGACGGGCGGTCGGGTTGGGCGGTCAACATCACGAGACCGAGCGTGCTCACCGCCAGCAGAGCGCTGGGCGCCCAGAGTGACTGCAGACGGTGGGCGGCGATGATCGCCAGCACCGCGTACGCCAGGACCAGCAGGATGGCCAGGAGCGCGATGAACTCGCCGTAGCTGACGATGCCCTGCCACAGCGAGTAGGAATCGATGGGGGAGGTGTCGACGATGCTCGACAGTGGCGGATACCCCTGAGCGGCCGATGGATCCACGAAGCCCTGGTAGTACCCGGGTTCCCCCCACGCGTACAACGGCACGAACAGGGCGGCGAAGGCCAGTACCGCGGCGCTGACGTACAGCTGGCCGAACACCGGGCTGACTGCTCGCCGGGTCGTGACGGGATGCATGGAGCCTCCGCAGGTACGAGGGTGACGGCCGCGTGAGGACGCCGGGTCAGACGCTAGAGCAGGGCACGCCGCGGCGGTGCGTGCCCGGCAGACACCACCCGAGCGGGCGACAGCGGAAGCATCGGAGTGGCTACTGGTTCGGATGGGACTCCTGGGGATAGCGTGACGGCATGCCTGGCAAGAGTCCCGCCCCTGCGCGCCCACGATCGGGAAGCCGGACGACCGCGACCCCCCGCTCGGGGAGTGGCAGCAAGCGCACCACGAGCACCGCACGACCGCGGGCCTCGGCCAGAGCGACCGCCACCGAGGTGGTCAAGCGGAAGCCGGCCGGCGGCGGAGGTTTCGTCAGGAGCATGCGGGCCCTCGGACGCGGGATCAGCTCTCTCTGGCGTCTGCTGGCCAAGGGGCTGGGCAAGCTGGTCCGCGCGCTGGCACCAGGCAGTGAACCGTCACCGAACGCCGCGCACCACCGCGACGGAGTCGCGCTCGGTCTGATCGCGCTGGCGCTGGTGTTCGCGATCGGCTCCTGGTTCGGCGCTGCCGGACCGGTGGGAGCGCTCGCCGACGACGTCGCCCGGGTCTGGGTCGGGGTCGTCGCCCTGATCGTGCCTGTGCTGCTGGTGATCCCAGCGGTCGTGCTGATGCGTTCCCGGGATGACCGGCCGCGCCGTACAGCCCCCCGGTTGGTCGGCACCACCGCGATCGCGCTCGGCGTCACCGGGATCCTGCAGGTCGGTCACGAGGCCGAGCTCGCCGGCGCCGTGGACTCGGTGCACGCGCGCAAGAGTGCGGGTGGCTCGGTGGGCTGGTTGCTCGGCCACCCGCTCACCTCCGGAGTGACCACCGTTCCCGCAATCCTGGTGCTGGTGCTGATCACCCTCTACGGCCTGTTGCTGCTGACCGGCATCCCGCTGGTGGAGCTGCCGGGCCGGATCCGCCAGTGGCTGGGTGCGCCCGGCGCCCGCCGGTCGGAGCGGGACGCAGCGGGCGAGATCGACGAGATCGACGAGAACGCAGGGCACGAGGCCTACCTGTCCGGTGCGACCCTCGACCTGGACGCCGCACTCGATCGGCCGGCACCGAAGTTGCGCAGATCCGCGAAACGCCGGGTCGCGACCGACCCCACCGGCGAGGACGCCGGCGCTCCGTACCCGGACGAGGCCCGATCCCGGGACACCGTGGCGCTGGGATCTGCCGCCGATCATCCGACCACCGTGCTCGATGCAGCACCGACCGCCCCGACCGAACGCATCCAGCGACCCGGTCGGCGACAGAAGCAGGTCGATCGCCCGGCGGTGCCGGACACCGAACCACCCGTCGATCGTCCGACCCAGCTCACGATCGGGAGTGTGCTGGACGGCGACTACCAGCTGCCGCCGCCGGCGATCCTCAAGCTCGGCGCGCCGCCGAAGCAGCGGTCTGCCGCGAACGACGAGATGATCATCAAGATCGACGAGGTGCTCGAGCAGTTCAGTGTCGACGCAGCCGTCACCGGCTTCACCAGGGGTCCGACCGTCACCCGCTACGAGGTCGAGCTCGGCCCCGGGGTGAAGGTCGAGAAGATCACCGCACTGACCCGCAACATCGCCTATGCCGTTGCCACCGACAACGTCCGGTTGTTGGCGCCGATCCCCGGCAAGTCCGCGGTCGGCATCGAGGTGCCCAACTCCGATCGCGAGATGGTCCGCCTCGGCGACGTGCTGGCAGCGCCGGATGCGCGCAAGGATGCCCACCCGCTGGTGATCGGTCTCGGCAAGGACGTCGAGGGTGGTTTCGTCACGATGAACCTGGCCAAGACCCCGCACCTGCTCGTGGCCGGCGCCACCGGATCGGGCAAGTCCAGCTTCGTCAACTCGATGCTCGTGTCGCTACTGCAGCGCGCGTCGCCGGCCGAGGTCCGGATGGTGCTCATCGACCCCAAGATGGTCGAGCTGACCCCCTACGAAGGCATCCCGCACCTGTTGACGCCCATCATCACCCAACCGAAGAAGGCTGCCGCAGCGCTCGCCTGGTTGGTGGAGGAGATGGAGCAGCGCTACTCCGACATGCTGGCCCACGGTGTGCGGCACATCGACGACTTCAACACCAAGGTGCGCGACGGCAAGATCGTCACCGCACCCGGTTCGTTGCGTGAGTACAAGCCGTACCCATACATCCTCGGCATCATCGACGAGCTCGCCGACCTGATGATGACCGCCCCGCGCGACGTCGAGGACGCGATCGTCCGGATCACCCAGAAGGCGCGCGCCGCCGGCATCCACCTGGTGCTGGCCACCCAGCGGCCCTCGGTCGACGTCGTCACCGGTCTGATCAAGACCAACGTCCCGTCGCGGCTGTCGTTCGCCACCAGCTCGTTGACCGACAGTCGCGTCATCCTCGACCAGCCCGGCGCCGAGAAGTTGATCGGTATGGGCGACGGGCTCTACCTGCCGATGGGGGCGGGTCGGCCGGTCCGCATCCAGGGCGCGTATGTCTCCGACGAGGAGATCAGCGAGGTCGTCGAATACACCAAGACCCAGGCGCAGCCGGAGTACCGCGACGACGTGACAGTGGCCAAGGTCGAGCCCGGCAAGGACGTCGACCCCGACATCGGCGACGACCTCGACCTGCTGGTGCAGGCGGTCTCCCAGGTGATCGAGTCCCAGCTCGGATCGACCTCGATGCTGCAGCGCAAACTCCGGGTCGGGTTTGCGAAGGCCGGACGGTTGATGGACCTGATGGAGACCCGCGGCATCGTCGGTCCGTCGCAGGGATCCAAGGCGCGTGACGTGCTGGTGAACCCGGACGAACTCGACGAGGTGATCGCGTCCCTGACCGGGATCGATCCGCCTGGCGCCGGCGTTCCGGACGAGATCTGAGCCCTGACGACGTGTGAGCCCGCACGGGGCCCGTGACGGTTCGACAGTCCGATCTGGTGTGTCGTAGTTCCTGTGGGAGGTGGGTCCGGTGGATCTACGCTTGCTGAATGAACAACTACCTGTCGTTCGTGGCGTTCGCGCTGCTCATCGTCATCGCGCCCGGGCCGGACACCGTGCTGACGCTGCGCACCACCGTCGCCCGCGGGCGGGCAGCCGGTCTGTGGTGCACGCTGGGCATCACCGTGGCCGGCACAGTCCAGGGTGTGCTGGCGGCGACCGGGCTCGGCGCGGTGATCGTGCACGCCGAACCGGTGTTCCAGGCGATCCGGTGGGCTGGTGTTGCCTACCTGACGTTCCTCGGGATCAGTGCGCTGCGCGCGGCCTTCCGTCGCACGGACCCGCTGGCGCAGGCTGACGGCGGGCCGGTGCGCCCGACCCGGCCGTGGCGCGCGGTGCGCTCCGGTTTCCTGTGCAACATCACCAATCCGAAGGTGCTCGCGTTCAATCTCGCGGTGCTCCCGCAGTTCGCCGGCGCCGACCCGAGCACCCTGTCGCTCATCGCCTATGCCTGCACCCTGGCGGTGCTGGGCGGGCTGTACCTACTGGTGCTGGTGATGGTGGCAGTGCGAGCCTCGGCTGCGCTGCGGCGCCGCCGGGTGCAGCGAACCGTCGACGGGGCGATGGGCGTGGCCATGGTCGGCTTCGCCGGCGCACTCGCCGTCGGCGCCTGACCGGCACCGGTCAGGCGCCGCGACCCCAAGGCCCGGTGGTCCCCTTCGACTCGTTCCTCGCTCAGGACAGGGAGCAAGCGAGGAACCAGCGCGTCGAGACCCCCCGAGGATCGAGAACGGGCCCTCGCTGACCGGAAAACCGCTGGCGTCACCCAGCTCTCCACGCCACCCTGCAGGGATGACGAGCAGCGATCTGTGGAGTGCCAGGACCGCCGAGAAGTACGACGCCAGTTCAGCGTGGATGTTCACCCCGGAGGTGCTCGACCCGGCTGTCGAGTTCCTCGCCGAACTCGCCGGAGCGGGCCCGGCCCTCGAGTTCGCGATCGGCACCGGCCGGGTGGCCATCCCGCTGTCCGCGCGGGGGATCGCCGTGAGTGGCACCGAACTGTCCCCACCGATGGTGGATCAGTTGCGCCGCAAGGCCGACCTGCCGGTCGTGGTGGGGGACATGGCGACCGTCATCGTTCCGGGCGCGTTCTCGTTGGTGTACTTGGTGTTCAACACCCTCGGCAACCTGCGCACCCAGGCCGAGCAGGTCGCCTGCTTCCGTAATGCGGCGCGGCATCTCGCGCCGGGTGGGCGGTTCGTGATCGAGCTGGGTGTCCCCGCCCTGCGGCGTCTACCACCCGGTCAGCAGGCCGTGCCCTTCCACCTCGGTGCCGACCACCTCGGGTTCGACACCTACGACCCCGCGACCCAGGACGGCACGTCCCATCACTACACGCGTGCTCCCGACGGGACCATGCGGTACGGGGTGCACCGCTACCGCTACGTCTGGCCTGCCGAGTGTGACCTGATGGCGCAGCTCGCCGGCATGACGCTCGAGAGCCGGCACGCCGACTTCTCAGGTGCGCCGTTCACCGGGGACAGCGAGAGCCATGTCTCCGTGTGGCGCAAGTCCACCAGTTGAACCTGCCGGTGCATCAGTGCCCGGACGGCGTCCAGTGCGGATTGCGGCCTGCGACACCGAGCGTGCGGTCCAGGAGCGGCGCGTCGGACGGGACCGGGACCACCGGTCCGAACAGTCCACCGTCGCGCTGGTCGTCGGGTGTCGCGGCGCAGAAGCCGTAGGAGTGCTCGAGCGCGACCGGACACGGATGGAAGTCCTGGTCGGTCGCCACGGCCAGATCCCAGGCGTGGATCGTGACTTCGTTGGCGGCGATGGCACCGGTGATCTCGCCGGGTAGGTCCGATCCGCCCGCTGCCGTCATCCCTGTCCACGCCTCGGGCGATCGCCAGGCGGCGCCGAGTTCGGTGAGCGCCTGCGGAATGGCGGCGCGCCAGTCGGCGGGGAGTTGCGGGGTGCTGTCTGTCGGTGCCGTCCGGGTCGTGGGACCGTCGATCTTGGCTGCTGCGTCCCGGAACGCGATGGACAGACCATGCACATGCCCGAGCACTTCGCCTACCGTCAGCGCTGGGCACGGCGTCGGCGCGCTGAGCTGATCGTCGCTCACCCCCCGGACCAGGCGCGCGAGTTCATCGGTGGCGGATGTCAGATCGAACATGATGGTGTCCTCTCGTCGTCGGGTGGCACCGGCGGCGGTGCCGCTGAAGCTGTGACCACCATCTGCCGGAGGGGCTGGGGCCACGCTGTCATCAGATACTATTAATTTCAAAGTGACAAGGCCTCGGGGCCGGAACCCTGGGAGATCGGAGCACGGGTGACGGGTCAGCGGAAGTACGGCCAGGCCTGTCCGGTGGCTCACGCCCTCGACCTGGTCGGCGATCGGTGGGCGTTGCTGGTGGTGCGCGAGCTGCGACTCGGGCCGCGCCGGTTCGGCGACCTGGCCACCGCGTTGCCCGCAATCGCGCCGTCCGTGCTCACCCAGCGCCTCGGGGAGCTGGTGGAGGTCAGCGTCCTCGAGCGGCTGACGCTGCCCGGCCCGACCGGGGCAGCGGGGTATGGGCTGACGGCGTGGGGCGCGGATCTCGAGCCGGTGTTCGTCGCTCTGGCCCGCTGGGGTGCTCGTTCACCGGTCGTCCCGCTCGCAGGGCCGATCAGCGACGACGCCGTGATGCTCGGCGTCCGGACGTTCTTCCCCGCGGCGCCGCGGGGCGCTGCAGGAGAAACTGTTGCTGCACCCGGACTTTCGGGAGACGTGCTGGTGGAACTCACGCACGAGCGCTACCTGCTGAGGTTGACGGACGGCGCTCTGGAGTCGCTCGTGCGAGTGGCCCTCGGTGAGGACGCTCAGCACGACGCGACGCTGCGAACCGATGGGAACACCCTGCGGGCACTGCTCGTCGGAACCCTGTCCGCAACAGCGGCTTCCGTCTCCGGCGCCGTGGCGATCTCGGGTGACATGGCCCTGGGAGACAGACTGGTGGACTCGATCGCCCGCCGCCGCTGACACCTCCGGGTGGGTCCCGCTCAGCCGTACGCGAGATACGTCCCCGGTTTGCCGGGTTCGAGGAACTGGAACTGCAGCGTCAGATCCGTGCTGTCGATCAGGTTCACCTGTTGGGTGAACTCCTCGTTCGTGACGTAGACGGTGTTCTCCAACATCCACTCGTCGGCGAACCACCTGCGCAGCGCCGCGAGCAGGTGCGCGTCCATCCTCAGGTCCATCCGCGACGATCTGACCCAGAAATAGACGACGGCATCCACGTCGTCCCATTCCTCGACGCCCATCGGCGTCACCGTGCACTTGGTGAGAAACGTTGCGCTGGTGGGGAAGACGTAGACGCATCCCAGACATTCCGCGGTGCCGGGGTCGAGCACGGTGTAGGTGAACGCCCGGTGCTCGGTGTGCCTGAGTTCCAGACCGGCGAGATCCTCGCGATTGGCCTCGACCGTGAAATCGTCGGCCGGCCACGTCGACTGCTCCCACAACCGCAGGTGTTCTCGCGTCTCCATCACCGCGTCGTAGTCGTTCGGTGCGTCGTCGGCGGTGATGGGTCGCAGGACGAAGTGGTCGGTTCGCAACCCGGTGGGCACCGGTTGGTTCGGATCGGCGAAAGACACGGGCGCGCCCTTCGGTCGGGGTTCAGCACCCTCACCACGCTAGTGCGGCCGCCCGCTGGATGTCGCGGCCGTTCCGGACCGGCCGGCGTGGGTACGGCCGGCGGGAGCACTCACCACCGACGTCTGCCGCGCCGGCTCGCTACGACCGGTGCGGGACGCGAACGGCCCCCGATCCAGAGATCGGGGGCCGTCGTCACGCGGTGGTCAGATGAGGCCGAGCTCCTGGACGGCTGAGCGCTCGTCGGCCAGTTCGGCGACGGAGGCGTCGATGCGGCCGCGGGAGAACTCGTCGATCTCCAGGCCCTGGACGATCGACCATGACGTGCCGTCGCTGGTGACCGGGAACGACGAGATCAGGCCCTCCGGGACGCCGTAGGAGCCGTCCGACTCCAGACCCACCGAGGTCCAGTCGCCCTCCGGGGTGCCGTGCACCCAGGTGTGGACGTGATCGACGGCCGCATTGGCCGCGGACGCGGCGGACGACGAACCGCGGGCCTCGATGATCGCCGCACCGCGCTTGGCGACGGTGGGGATGAAGGTGCCCTCGAGCCACTCCTGCTCCACCTGCGAGGCCACCGACTTCCCGTTCGCCTGCGCGTGGAACAGGTCTGGATACTGGGTCGCGGAGTGGTTGCCCCAGATGGTCATCCGGCTGATCTCCTCGACCGGGAGGCCGAGCTTCTTCGATGCCTGCGCCAGCGCACGGTTGTGGTCGAGCCGGGTCATGGCCGTGAACCGACCGGCCGGGATGTCCGGCGCGTGCGAACGGGCAATGAGCGCGTTGGTGTTGGCCGGGTTGCCGACGATCAGCACCTTCACGTCATCCGCGGCACCGGCGTTGATCGCCTCACCCTGCGGCTTGAAGATGCCGCCGTTGGCCGACAGCAGGTCGCCGCGCTCCATGCCGGGGCCGCGCGGTCGGGCGCCCACCAGCAGGGCGATGTTCACGCCGTCGAAGGCCTTCGTCGCGTCGTCGGTGATGTTGATCCCGGACAGCAGCGGGAAGGCGCAGTCGTCGAGCTCCATGGCGGTGCCCTCGGCAGCCTTGAGCGCCGGGGTGATCTCCAGCAGGTTCAGTTCGACCTTGGTGTCGGGGCCGAGCATCGCGCCGGAGGCGATGCGGAACAGCAGGGAGTAGCCGATCTGGCCGGCTGCGCCGGTGACGGTCACCTTGACGGGGGTGGTGGACATGATCTGGGTCATCCTCCTCGATGAACGCAGGTCCCTGGGGGTCTCCCGGCGGCCTGGCGACACTCACGAATTGCGGTGTGAAGCTCTGCGACCACCTAATCAGGTGGATCCGCCGCGGGCGAACCCGGGCGCGTGTGATGCTCGTTCAGTCGGAGCGCCCCGATGCGCCGGCAACCAAGGAACTGGTTCGGTGATCGACTCCCCGGAGGATCCCAGCGTGCGCCCGATCGATTCGATCGACTCGCTGAACCTCCGGGCTCGCCCGAGCGGAGAAGATCCTCGACCAAGATGACCAGATGTCGGAACAGCGCTCTACGATCTGGACCATGTCCGAGGCTGAAGACGTGAGTGCGCACAGCGACCCGGCGCTCCGTCTGGTCGGCTCGGAACGAGTGCCGGCGGTGCTGATCGAGTTGGCCGAGCACCCCCATGGGATCGGCCTGGATGAGATGAAGCTGGATGGTTCGGCAGCGTAGTTCCCAGTGGTACGACGGCGCCGACCGCAACTCCTACATCCACCGGGCGTGGATGCGCAGAGGGCTGCCGTCTCGCGCCTTCGACGGCCGCCCGCAGATCGCCATCGCCAACACGGCATCGGATCTGACGCCCTGCAACATGCACCTCAACGAGGTCGCCGAGAGCGTCAAGCAAGGTGTCTGGGAAGCCGGTGGTGTGCCGCTGAATCTTCCTGTGGTCTCCCTCGGTGAGACGCAGGTGCGGCCGACCGCGATGTTGTGGCGGAACATGGCCGCGATGGCCACCGAGGAAATGCTGCGCGCCAACCCGATCGACGGCGTGGTGCTGCTCGGTGGCTGCGACAAGACCATCCCCGCGCTGTTGATGGCGGCAGCATCGGTCGATCTCCCGGCTGTGGTCATTCCGGGTGGCCCGATGCTGACCGGCACGTTCCGGGGGGTTCCTCTGGGGTGCGGTACGGATGTGTGGAAGCTGTCCGAGGAGGTCAGGGCCGGGTCGCTGTCCAACGAAGCGTTTCTCACGTCCGAGTCCTCGATGATCCGCAGCAAGGGCCACTGCAACACGATGGGCACGGCGTCCACGATGGCGCTGGTCGCCGAGGCGCTGGGGACGATCATTCCGGGGCTTGCGGGCACGCCTGCGCCGGACAGTCGGCTGCTCGAGATGTCGCACGAAACGGGCCGGCTCGCCGTTCAGCTCGTCGAGGACGAACGCCGTCCCAGTACGTTCCTGACCCGCGGTTCATTCCTCAACGCGATCGTCGCGTTGGCAGCGATCGGCGGGTCGACCAATGCGGTCGTGCACCTGCTCGCAATCGCCGGTCGTCTGGGGATCCCGTTGTCGCTCGACGATTTCGACAGGACCGGGGCCGGCGTGCCACTGCTGGTCGATCTGCTGCCGGCCGGCCGCTTCCTGATGGACGACCTGCATCGCGCCGGCGGGCTGCTGGCCGTCCTTCGGGAGGTCCGTGACCTGCTCGACCCGGAGGCGTTGACCGTCACGGGCCGACCGCTGGTGTCCTATCTGGACGACGCGCCGATCTGGGATGCCGAAGTCATCCGAACCCGCTCGGCTCCCGTGCAGTCCGACGCCGGAATCGCTGTGCTGTACGGCAATCTCGCCCCGACGGGTGCAGTCATCAAACCGGCGGCCGCGACGCCCGCACTGCTGACCCATCGTGGCCGGGCTCTGGTCTTCGACAGCATCGAGGATCTGCACGCCCGCATCGACGATCCGGACCTGGACGTCGACGCCGATTCGGTGCTGGTGCTCCGTGGCTGCGGGCCGAAGGGGTACCCGGGAATGCCTGAGGTGGCGAACATGCCGTTGCCGACCAAGCTGCTGGAACAGGGTGTGCGCGACATGGTGCGGATCTGCGACGGGCGGATGAGCGGGACCGCCTACGGCACCGTCGTCCTGCACGTGTCGCCGGAAGCTGCCGCAGGTGGACCCCTCGGGCTCGTCCGCTCCGGGGACCACATCATTCTCGATGTCCCGAATCGTCGGCTGGATGTCGACGTGCCGGCCGAGGAGCTGGCTTCCCGCACTCCGGATGCGGCCACCGTCGCCGGGTTCGCCAAGCCGAGCCGCGGTTGGGAGAAGCTGTATGTGGAGCACGTGTTGGGTGCGGACACCGGAGTGGATCTGGACTTCCTCGTCGGTGGCAGTGGAGACGAAGTGTCGCGCGAGTCCCACTGACTCCTGACTTGTCAAGCCATACAGCGCATCCCGGTGGACGTCCGCTCTGCTGGCTCGCAACCAGCAGTTCCCCCACCCTGGGGTGACGACGCGGCCGTAGAGCTCGATGCAGGTCGCCGCCGGCACCGAAGGTGACGTCGCCCAAGGCGTCCCGACCGAACGCGACAGCCGGCTACTCGGCGGCCCTCACAACTGCGATGCCGCAGCGGTGTCCAGCAACCACACGGTCCGGTCCCGTCCGACTGCCCCGGCCACCGGCACCGCAGAGGCCGGTTCGCCGGCAGCGGCGCGCGCCAGCGCCTCGGCCTTGGCGTCACCCGACACCAGTGCCCACACCTGGGCGGCCCGCTGGATGTACGGCAGCGTCAACGAGATCCGGGTGGGCGGCGGCTTCGGACAATCCCGCACGGCGATCACCCGTGGGCCGTCCTCGGTCACCGCAACCGCCGGGGAATCGGGGAACACCGAGAGCACGTGGCCCTCGCCGCCGACGCCGATCAGCACCAGATCGAGCGCTTCCGGTACTTCATAGGCCGCAGTTGCCGCATTCACGTCATCACCGAACTCGCCGTCCGACGCGGCCATCTCGTGCACGCGTGCCGGGTCGATCGGTACGTGGCTCAGCAGCGCATCCCAGGCCTGTTTGGCATTGCGCTCCGGATCGTCCGCCGGGACGAAACGTTCGTCACCCCAGTAGATCTCGACCCGCGACCAGTCGACCAGGTCGCGCAGTGGCGATGCAGCAACCTGCTCCAGCACGGCGATCCCAGTGCCGCCGCCGGTCAGCGCGACATTCGCCACGTTGACGGACGCCTGGACGTCCTGCAGCAGGGCGATCATCCGGGCGGCAGCGGACGTCGCCAGTGTCGCGGCATCCGGGTGGACGACCACCAGTGGCTCGATCGGATGGAGCTCGACCATCAGGACTTCGCCTTCTTCGGTGCAGCCTTGCGGGGGGTCCTGACCGGGGTGGCCTTCGCGGCGGTGATCGTCGCGGACGGGGGCTTCGCAGGCGTGCCCTTCGACGCCGCAGCCTTGGGTGTGGTGACCTTCGGTGCCGTGTCCGTCGTGGCCTTCGCAGCAGCAGGCTTGGCGGTAGCAGGCTTGGCGGCAGCAGGCTTCGACGCCGCCGCCCGGGTGGCCGGCTTCTTCGGCGCAGCGTCCTTCAGCGGCAGGCCCTTGGTCAGCACCTCGGCGTAGACCTCGTCCGCGTCGAGCCGGCGCAGTTCCTCCGACAGACAGTCGCGCAACGTGCGACGGGGGAGCGCGAGCTCCCGCACCGGCTGGTCCTTCATGGTCAGGGTTGCGGTGGAGCCCTCGATCCGGGCCAGGGTGATCTCCCCGGACCTGCGCTGCAACGTGACCGACTTGAGGCCGCTGCCGGCTCGGCCGCTCACGTCCCGCGTCACCGGACTCTTCAGTCGTTGGCTCAGCCACGCGGCCAGCAGGTCGGTGGACGCCGAATCGGACGCACCGCTGACGGTGATCGAGACAATCCGGTCGTGCGGTGGCTGGTCGAGAGCGGCGGCCAGCAGGCCGCGCCAGACCGTCAGACGGGTCCAGGCCAGATCGGTGTCGCCGGGCGCATAGACCCCACGCCTGGCGAGGATCGCTGAACGCGGCTTCCGGTCGGAGGCCGCATCGGTGATGCGGCGCTGCGCCAGCACTCCGATCGGGTCGACGGACGGCTTCTCGGGTGAGGCGCCGGGCCACCAGGCGACCACCGGGGCGTCTGCCAACAGCAGCGGGATCACCACCGACGCGCCGTGTTCGGCCATCGGCCCGAACAGCCGCAGCACGATCACCTCACTCGCGCCGGCGTCGCCGCCGACCCGGATCTGCGCGTCCATCCGAGCGGTTCCGCGTTTGCTGCCCTGGGCGATCACGATCACCCGACAGGGGTGTTCGAAGGAGGCGGCGTTCGCCGCAGCGATGGGCGCCTCCGAGTCGGACTCGTCGGTGACGATCACCAGCGTCAGCACCCGGGACAGCGAGACGGTGCCGCCCTTCTCCCGGATGTCGACCATGCTCTTGTTGATCGCTGCCGACGTGGTGGACGGAAGGTCGATGATCACGGTCGTCTCCAGGTGCGGCCGTCGCGGGCCATCATCGCGTCGGCGGATGCGGGACCCCAGGTCCCGGACAGGTATCCCTCGGGCTGGGCCTTCGTCTTCGCCCAGGCCTTCTCGATCGGATCCAGGATCCGCCAGGAGAGCTCGACCTCCTCGTCCTGCGGGAACAGCGACGGCTCGCCGAGCAGCACGTCCAGGATCAGCCGTTCGTAGGCCTCCGGCGAGGCCTCGGTGAACGACTGGCCGTAGGAGAAGTCCATGTTGACGTCGCGGACCTCCAT
>JBBJML010000067.1:0-15771 GCA_037720195.1 Nakamurella sp.
ACCTGACGGGGTCTCGACGCGGTCGTTCCTCCCTTGCTCGACCACCGTGGGCTGCGCTGATCGCGGACGGAGTGAGTCGAGAACCTGACAGGGTCTCGACGCGGTCGTTCCTCCCTTGCTCGACCACCGGAGTTCTCGCTGGTCGAGCGAGGTACGGGTCGAGATCCCGTCGTGTCCCGAGGTCCTGTCAGTCCGTCGGCGCCCGCAGCAGGGCCGGGAGCAGGATCGCGCCGTTCGCTCCTGGGGTCCGGGCCAGCGCGTCGTCGGGGTTGGACAGCACACACGCCTTCAGCGACAGGCAGCCGCAGCCGATGCAGGACGTGAGCCGTTCCCGCAGCGATTGCAGGGCGACGATCTGCTCGTCGAGCCTGGTGGACCAGCTCCGTGAGATCTGTGCCCAGTCCTGTGCCGTCGGCGGACGCCCGCCGGGCAAGCGCCCCAACTCGATCCCGATCTCCTCGAGCGTCAGACCCACGTGACGGGCCGCACGGATGAACGCCAAGCGGCGCAGCACATCCCGCCGGTAGCGCCGTTGCCCTCCGGAGGTCCGATCGGCCTCGATCAGACCCCGGCTCTCGTAGAACCGAAGCGCAGAAGGAGCGTGCCCGCTCCGGCTCGACACCTCGCCCATCGTCAAGGACGATTCCATGGTTGCAGCGTAGTTCAAGTCGACTTGAACGACGCGGCGGGTGGCTGGCTAGGATTTGTCCATGGATCCGATCGAAGCGCTCCGCAGGGTGTCGTACCTGATGGACCGGGGACGACTCGACTCCCGCCGCTCCGAGGCCTTCCTGAAGGCAGCGGCGGCTCTGGAGGCCCTGGATCCGCAGGAACTGCAGACCAGGATCGCCAACCGGACCATCACGTACGTCCCCGGAATCGGTCCCAGCACGGCCACCGTGATCGAGCAGGCCGCCGCCGGCGGGGTGCCGGACCGGATCGCGGATCTCGAGGAACAGACCCAGGTGCCGCTCGGCGACGGCGCCGAGCTCAGACAGCAGCTGCGCGGCGACTGCCACAGCCACACCGTCGCCAGTGACGGCGGCGCCGACATCGCCACCATGGCCTCTGCGGCGCGCGCCCTCGGACACGAGTTCCTGGTGATCACCGACCACTCGCCCAGGCTCACCGTCGCCCACGGGCTCACCCGCGACCGGCTCGAAGCACAGCTCGAGGAGATCGCAGCGCTGAACGAACTTCTCGCCCCGTTCCGGATCCTGACCGGGATCGAGGTGGACATCAACATCGACGGCACCCTCGACCAGGACGACGATCTGCTTGCCCGCCTCGACGTCGTCGTCGCATCGGTGCACAGCAAACTGCGGATGGAATCCCGGGCGATGACGCGACGGATGATCGCGGCAGTCACCAACCCGCTGGTGGACATCCTGGGTCACTGCACCGGCCGCCGGGTGGAGCCGATGGCCCTGGGCCCCCGGGTGATCCGGCCACAATCGGACTTCGACGCGGACGCGGTCTTCACTGCCTGCGCCGAGTCCGGTACGGCCGTGGAGATCAACTGCCGTCCGGAACGCCAGGATCCGCCGGACGATCTCCTCGCCCGCGCCGCCGCACTGGGCTGCCTGTTCTCCATCGACACCGATTCGCACGCCCCCGGTCAACTGGAGTTCCTGAACTACGGGTCGGACCGCGCGCTCCAGCACGGCATCACCCCGGAGCGCATCGTCACCACCTGGCGGATGGAAGAACTGCTGGCGTGGAGTCACCGGGAGTGAGCGTCAGACCCCCGCCGGCCTGGCGACTCCACCGTTCGGGTGGCGGGTGTCGGTGACTGAACGTACGGTCGGGGCAGGTACGGGGGGCCGACGGAGCCAACCTGTGCAGATCGGGGTGATCAGGCCGGTCGGCGCACGCCGGACAAGCCGGCCGACCCTACGATGATCCAGGCGGGAGGGCGCGGCATGGACAGCACTACCAGGCATGACTCCGGCTCTGCGCGGCCGCTCTGGACTGCTGTGGCAGCCTCCTTCGTGTCGGTCACCGGTACAGCCATGACGGCGATCGCCGTCCCGTTGCTCGTGCTGGGCGTCACCGGCAGCGGGCGGGACGCGGGTCTGGTTGCTTTCTTCGAGCTCGCGCCCTACCTGCTGGCCCAGTTCTTCGGTGGGCCACTGGTCGATCGGCTCGGGTTCCGCCGGGTCGCGGTGGTCGGGAACACGGTCGCCGGTGCGCTCGTCTGCCTCGTTCCGTGGCTGTTCCTGACCGCGGTCCCCCAGCTCTGGGTGCTGTGTGTGCTGTTGGCGATCGCAGGCCTTGCTCGGGGCGGTGCCGACCTGGGAAGCGGGGCGCTCGTCCCGGTGCTGGCCGCTGCCGGCGCGGTGCAGATGTCCAGGGCGTCCGGGTGGAACAACACGGCCCAACGAGCAGGCCTGGTCATCGGCGGCCTGCTCGGCGGGCTGCTGCTGACGGTGGCCAGCCCGTCCGTGGTGATCCTCGGGGACGGCCTCAGCTTCCTGGCAGCCGCCTCGATGTTCGCCTCGATCCGCTCGGTCGGTGTCCGCGACTCCTCGGCCGCGCCCGGCCGCGCCGATGACGGGGACAACTACCGCACCAGACTGCGAGCCGGCTTCGCGTTCATCGGGCGGGAACCCCTCGTTCGGGCGTTGGTGCTCGTCAGCGCGAGCACCAACCTGTTCGCTGCAGCGTTGAGCGGCGTCCTGCTGCAGGCATGGTCGCTGGACCGGCAGGTGGCTGCCGGCGCCCTCGGGGTGATCTTCGCTGCGCTCGGTCTGGGGCAGGTGGCCGGCAGCGTCATTGCCGCGACCTGGGGTTCGCGGTTGCCGCGCTTCCGGATGTTCGTCATCGGGTTCCTGGTCGGCGGCCCGCCGATGTTCCTGGCGCCGGCGCTGAGCGGGGTGCCTCTGGTGGTCGGAGCCATCGTCCTGATCGGCGGCGTGGCTCTGGGAATGGTGAACCCGGTGCTGGGCGCGGTCTACTACGAACGCATCCCGGTCCCGCTGCTGGCTCGGGTACTGGGCACGATCCGTGCGACGGCTTGGGCGGGAGTCGCCATCGGACCATTGCTGGGAGGGATCCTGCTCAGTCAGGTCGGCGTCACCCCGACACTGCTGATCTGCGGGATCGGCTACACCGCACTCGCGCTGATGCCGCTGGTCGTTCCGGTGTTCCGCGGCTTGGCCCAGGTCGGCGCTGTGGACACGGCACCGACGGACGACCACGTCGCCGACCCCGCTCCCGCTCCCGCTCCCGCTCCCGCAGCAGCCGAGGATCCCACCGCTCCCACCGCCGACGCGCTCGCGGCACCGTCCGATGCCGGCAGGGTCGGGCCGAGGGACAAGCAGGTCGGACCCGGGATCAGCGCAGGACCTCGGCTTCCCTGGCAGCGGTCAGCAGAACCTCGACCAGAATCGACAGCTCGCTCGGACCGGCCCGCTCGGCCAGTGCTGTAGAGACGTCCTCGGCGGCGCATCGCATCTGGAACAGCCTGTCGCTCAACGAGTCCCGCTCGTCCGCGCTCAACACCACCGCATCCTCGGGGATGCCCGTCCGCTGCAGGGCGGACCGGTTCTCGTAGGCACGTTGCCGACAGGACTGCCCGCAGTAGCGCCGCCGCCTGCCGACGGTGCTGCCGGGCGCCACCTCGCGACCGCACCACAGGCACCGCTGGGGACCCTCGCGTCGGCTCGTAAACGAGGGAGAGGTCTGCTCGAGATCGGGCCCGGCAGGTCCGGGCCGGGAAGCGCTGCGCACCATGACAGCCACCGTAGGACCTCGCGGGGTCGGAGAGGTGAAAGACTCACCCGATGACCCGCTACCTCGACCCGGCGGCCCCCCGAGGGCTGGCGCACCGGGGGTGGCACCTCGGGGAGATGGCGGGTCTGGAGAACAGCATGGCCGCCTTCAGGCGCGCGGTCGACGAAGGATTCCACTACCTCGAGACCGACGTCCACGCCACCGCCGACGGGGTCGCGGTGGCGTTCCACGACGTGCGACTGGACCGCGTCACCACTGGGCGTGGAGCGATTGCCGCTCACACCCTCGCCCAGCTGTCCGACGTCCTGATCGGTGGCCGCGAACCCATCCCGACACTCGTCGAGGTGCTCGAGGCATTCCCGGACACGTTCCTGAACGTCGATCCGAAGTCCGATGCCGTGACCGGTCCACTGCTCGATGCGCTGCTGGCCACCGGCGCCCACGACCGGGTCTGCATCGGTTCGTTCTCCGGCAGACGACTCACCAGCCTGCGCAGCATCCTGGGACCGACGGTCGCGACTTCGCTGGCCCCGTCCGAGGTGCTGCGACTGCTGCGTGCGCCGCGACTGTTCGACCGCGCGCGGCTGCCGGAGGCCGGCGTGGTCGCGGCCCAGGTACCGGTCAGCGCCCGCGGGGTCCCGTTGGTCACCCGCCGCTTCATCGAGTCCGCTCACGCCCGCTCCATCGAAGTGCACGTGTGGACGGTCAACGAGGCCACCGAGATGCGGCGACTGCTCGATCTGGGAGTCGACGGCATCATCACCGACCGACCGGACGTGCTCAGATCGGTCTACCGGGAGCGAGGTCTCTGGCGATGACGGACCTCCTCGGCATCGACGCCGTTACGGCTGCCGGCCACCGCCGCTCGCTGGGCGCATCAGGGGTTCTGAAGTTCTTCTACGGCCCGATGGACTGCGGCAAGTCGCTGCTTGCTCTGCAGCTGGACTACAACAGGTCTCGCCGCGGGCAGAACGGTCTTCTGCTGACCAGGATGGACCGATCCCGTGAGCCGCGCATCAGCTCCCGCATCGGGGTCACCAAAGCGGCGGTCGAGGTCTCCGACGACACCGATGTGGCCGACCTCGTCCGGCAATCGTGGGCCGGCGGGCGGCGGGTGGACTACCTCATCGTCGACGAGGCCCAGTTCTTCACCGAAGCCCAGATCGAGCAGATGGCTCAATTGGTGGACGACACCCAGGTCGACGTCTACGCCTTCGGCATCGCCACCGATTTCCTCGGCCGGATGTTCCCGGGATCGCAACGCCTGTTCGAACTCGCCGACGAGTCGATGCCGTTGCAGGTGGAGGTGCTCTGCTGGTGCGGACGTGCCGGCCGGTTCAATTCCCGGATCATCAACGGCCAGGTGGCGCGCGAAGGCGCGCAAGTGGTCGTGGCCGACACCGAGTCCGGCGGGAACTCCGAAGTGCACTACAAGGTGCTGTGTCGACAGCACTACCGCGCCGGTGATCTCGGACCGTCCTCCGGCGATGCGACCATCCCGATGATCGACGACTGACCCATTCGTCGTGGGCAGTGAGTGCGTGTCCGCAGTGGCGACGCGACGGGCGCGCCCCTCGACCGGAAGTTGTAAAACAGGGTGAAGCGCCCCAGGTTTCCTGCCGCATCCTGGTGAGCCCGGCCCAATTGCTTGGAGGAGTACATGCCGGCGCCGCCGGCCAGAATGATGCCGCCGATGACCAGCGGTATGCCGCCCAGGGTCAACAGGAACCCAGCCGGGGCGAGCCGGTGGTACCGACCATCAGTCCTTCGCCGGTAAGAACTACGTAAGCCGCCTGTTCTGTGATCGACGGTTCGTCGGTGCCACGGTCAATCGTGAAGAGCCACCGGACTTCCGGGCAGGACGGATCTTGTTCGTCGTGTCGGCTCTACCGACATGACATCCGCCTTCGCGGCGAATGTGTTTCCGCCCTGGACATGTCGATCCCTAGGGAAGGCAAACACCATGCGCAAATCTCAGTTGGCCGGCCGCGCCCGATTGCGGCTGATCACCCTGGCCGTCGCGGCTTCGGTCACCATGACAGGGGGGCTGCTGACCGCCTCGCAGGCCACGGCGGGATCCGGCAGCGCGGGCGCCAGCGCGGGCGCCGACGCCGGGCTCGGCCAGCTCGACGGGCAGCTTCCGCGAGACCATCTCACCCTGGAAAGCGCTCTGCAGGTGGATCTGTCCCGAGAAACGGTGCGGCTACCGCTGTACAAGGGCAAGGCACACGGCAAGACTGCATGGTTCGTGCTGCTCGACGCATCGGACAGCGGGCTGGCCGCGGATCTCGGCATCAATTACGCGCCGAAGCTGGCAAACCTGGCCATCGGCTGCCATAGCTGCGTGCAGACCGTCAAGCTGGAATCCCCTACGCCGCAAGAGAACCGGTTCGGTCAGGCCGTTGTCGACTTCCAGGATGCGCCGGACTTCTCGCCGACTCGGGTGGCCGTTCCCGGCCCTACCGGTTTCCCACTGACCAGCTTCCAGCCCGGTGCCGTCGGTGGCCCGCACTACAGTCCGTTCATCAAGATCGCTGGGTCAGAAGTGGTGTACAGCGCACCGATCGTCGCCACCGGCGACGGCATGTTCGACGTCGACCACCACACCAACACCGCCGACCGGGTCCTCGGGGTACACATCGCGCCGTCGGCCCCGCCCGGAAAGTACTACGAGTCGTGGGTGGACATGCTGTTCATCAAGGGCTTCGACGCCGGCCAACCCATCATCTACCTGAGTACCGACGCCGGCCAACCGTTGACCGCGGTGCTCGAGCGAGCCACCTATGCCCCGGCGCTGGACCGGGCCGCCTACAACGGCGGCGACGATTTCCTCGGCTCCGCGCGGGAACGGCTGTTCGGCTTCATCAACGGGCAAACCGGCCGCAACAATCCGCAGGCGCAGGGGTTTGGGCATCTGGCAACTGACGGACTGATCGGGCGTGATGCATCGGCTCACGACATCCTGCTGATCCAAGCTCTGCGCAACGGTGGAGATCTGCTCAACGTGTTCGGGGACTTCCCGACCCTCACCGATGCCCGCCACTCCAAGGCCTACAGCCCGCTGTGGGACGCCCAACTAGGCCTGTGGACACCGAAGGCCGTCGAGCAGGGGCTGAACACCCGGCAGATCGACGAGAACCAAGTATTCAACCTGGCGGCCAGCCGACCGGACCTGCTGACCGGAGTCGACCCGGCGACGGGCAAGCCCGCACCTTACGGTTCAGTGGGCGTCAACATCAATTGCGCCGTCATCGGTTTCACCGCGAAGGCACCGACGGCGAACCTCGCCCAACCGTTGCCGGACTCGCAGTTCCCCCCGCGCTGACCATCGGTCGGCCGGGCCGCCATGAACCGCGGTCCGGCCGACGGGCCGGCCTGCGATCACCATGGCCTGTCGCTCCAGCAGGTCGAGTTCGTCCAGCGCACCGAAGCTGGACTGTTGGCCGCCGACGCCTTCCCGAACGGCGCGGGCGCCGGCGTCACCGGCGCGGAAGACCACCAGCACGGTGCCGATGGCCGCCGCCAGCGCCAGCATCGCGCCCCCCGGATCAACAGCTCGCGACAGCTACCTGCTGGTTCGGCCGGTGATCCGGATGTGGATTCGGCTTCTGATCCAGCCGCCGGTGCCGCGGACCGTCCGGCGCCGGGTGGCGATCCTGGTGGCCGCGGGTGGTGGCTGCCGCGGCGATCGTGGTGCCGATCGTGTTGACCAACCGCGACAGCCCGACCGTCAGCTCCGAGCTGACCCAGACCTCGGCGAACCCGCTGACGGCCGACGTCCAGTTGTACGGCGAGTCCTGGGGCACCCGGATCACCATGACCTGTGGCTACGCCGCCAACGGTGGCTGGGCGGAGAAGCAGCCGGCCGGCGCCTGGACCTGATCGTCGACGAGGCCCAGTTCTTCACCGATGCCCAGATCGAGCAGATGGCTCAGTTGGTGGACGACACCCCGGTCGACGTCTACGCCTTCGGCATCGCCACCGATTTCCTCGGCCGGATGTTCCCGGGTTCCCGCAGGCTCTTCGAGTTGGCGGACGAGTCGATGCCGCTGCAGGTCGAGGTGCTGTGCTGGTGTGGTCGACCCGGTCGGTTCAACGCGCGGAGCGTGCACAGTCAGGTCGCCCGGGAGGACGAACAGGTGGTGGTGGCGGACACGGTGACCGGCACCGGATCGTCGGACGTGCAATACCAGGTGTTGTGCCGCAGGCACTACCGGATCGGTGACCTCGGACCGTCCTCGGCGGCGCCACGATCCCGCTCATCGAGGACTGAACCGGGCTTCGCGCGTTCAGGACACCTCTCCGGCCGAGGTGCTCGACGGGCACGCTCGCGCACCGATCGTCATGGCCACGGACTTCGACTAGACTGGGTGTCCCCCCAACTGCCCGTCTCCTGGTGCTGCTGCGCCGGGAGGCGGAAGAATCCCTGACGACGCAGCGTTGTCATGGGTGCTGTACCACTGCTCCACAATCCGCGCCGATCCATCCGGCGCACAGAAGGGAAGACCATGGCTGACCGCGTCCTTCGAGGATCACGGCTCGGGGCAACGAGCTACGAGGCTGACCGCAACCACGATCTGGCTCCCCGTCGCACCGCGACCTACGCCTGCCCACGCGACCACAAGTTCACCGTGCCGCTGGCCGACGATGCCGACCTGCCCGGTGTCTGGGACTGCCGCATGCACGGTCTCGAATCCACCCTCGTGGACGGATCCGCACCTGAGGGCAAGGCCGTGAAGCCGCCGCGTACGCACTGGGACATGCTCCTGGAGCGTCGCTCGGTCGAGGAACTCGACGAGATCCTCACCGAGAAGTTGGACGAGCTGAAGGCACGTCGCACGCTGCAGTGACCTTGTTCCGGCGACGAGCCGGAAGCACGTGATGAGAGGGACCGGTCCGACGAGGATCGGTCCCTCTTGCGCGTCAGTGGCTGCGGACCGACTCCGGATTCCTGGTTGCCGACCGGGATCCGAGGTGCCGCAACTGGTTCCAGCGGCGGCCGATACCCCACTTGGTGACGTTGACGTACGCCTCCTGCACGATGTCGCCGCTCATCTTCGACTCACCGATCTCGCGTTCGGTGAAGGTGATCGGCACCTCGGCGACGGCGAACCCGGCATCGACCGTGCGCATCGTCATCTCGACCTGGAAGCAGTACCCACGGGACGACACAGCGGGAAGATCCAAGGTGCGCAGCACCTGCGACCGGTACGCGCGGTAGCCGGCCGTGACGTCCTTGACGCCCAGCCCCAGGGCTGCCCGCACGTAGAGATTGCCCCCCCGGGAGATCAGGTGCCGCGAGACCGGCCAGTTCATGATCTTGCCGCCGGGGACGTAGCGGGAGCCGATCACGAGGTCGGCGTGAGCAGAGGCGGAGAGCAGCCGCGGCAGGTGCTCCGGTGGGTGCGAGCCGTCGGCATCCATCTCGACCAGGATGTCGTAGCCGCGGTCGAGGCCCCAGCCGAAACCGGCGATGTAGGCGGCGCCGAGGCCGTTCTTCTCGGTGCGGTGCATCACGGAGATGCGATCGTCGGCAGCGGCCCGCTGGTCGGCGATCTGGCCGGTCCCGTCGGGTGAACCGTCGTCGACCACGAGCACATCTGCATCAGGCACGGCAACGCGCAGCCTGTCCAGCACCAACGGCAGGTTCTCCCGCTCGTTGTAGGTCGGCACGATCACCAGTACCCGCTCGTCGGCCGGTTGCTGCGATGTCACGTTCGGGGTTCCTCCTGCTCGGGCGCTCTGTCGGCGGCCGGGGCGACGGCTGCGCCCACCGACGGTAGCGGACCGGTGGGCGACTCGTCGGCCGCCGGCGGATCGTGCCGGACGGTGTCGCCCGTCGCAGTGGGCGTCCCCCGCTGCCGCCGATGCCGCCACCAGGTCCAGCCGAGGGCCAGCAGCACCAGCACGGTGACGGTCCACTCGAAGTAGGGCCCCAGCACTCCGCCGAGGGTCGTCCCGGAGAGCAGCGGGACGGTCGGGACAAGGAAACCGGGGGTGAACAGCGGTACCGTCGCCGCCACCGACCCGTCAGGTCGGATGACGGCTGAGACCCCGCTCGTCGCGGTGATGAGCACCTCGCGGCCGTACTCGACAGCCCGGACCCGACTCATCGCCTGCTGCTGGTAGGTCTCGTCCGTGTAGCCGAAGGTTGCATTGTTGGTCTGTACCACCAGCACCCGGGCGCCGCCGCGGACGACGTCGGCAGTCAGATCGTTCTCCACGATCTCGAAACAGATCAGATCGCCGATCGGGACACCGCCGATGGTGAAGTTCCCCGGGCGGTCGCCGGGCAGGAACTCCGTGCGCAGCAGATCGACCTGGGCGGAGAACGTCCGGAAGAACGAGCGGTAGGGCATGTACTCGGCGAAGGGCACCGGGTGCCGCTTGGTGTACGTCTCCCCCGTCGCGCCCGTCCCGGGGTTCCAGACGATGCCCATGTTGTAGGTCGTGCCCGGCCGCGGGCCCGCGACGACCGCTCCGACCAGGATCGGCGCCCCGATGTCGTCCGCCGCCGACTGGATCACCTGGGCCGCATCGGGATTGGCGAACGGATCGATGTCCGAGGAGTTCTCCGGCCAGAGCACCACGGACGGCCGCGGTTGGGTGCCGGCGCGCACCGCGGCGGCCAGTTCGTGGGTCCGCGCCGCATGGTTGTCCAGCACCGCCCTGCGTTGGGCGTTGAACTCGAGCCCGGCCCTGGGCACGTTGCCCTGGATGACAGCGATCGGAGCGGTCGGGGCGGCCTCGAGTTCGGCGGAGTGCACGGTCGTGAGGTTCGAGCAGGCCGCAACGACGACGACGCCGGCGATCACGCCGAACGGGCGCCAGGAGACTCTGCGCACCCCTCCCGCCGCCGCGTGCTGCGGTGTCGTCGTTCCGGGTCGCTCAGCGCGCGCCAGGGAGACCCGGGCGATCGCGAATCGCAGCAGCACGGTCAGCGAGAAGCCGACGGTGGCGACGGCGAAGCTGATCGCCGTCGACCCGAACAACGAGGCCAGTGGCAGCAGCGGACCATCCGGCTGACCGAAGGCCAGCGATCCCCAGCCGAACCCACCGAACGGCCAGCGGGCGCGCAGCGCCTCCCCCGCCACCCAGGCGCCCGCGGCCCACAGCGGCCATGCAGGCAGCCGGCGCAGCCACACCAGAGCCAGCCCGACCGGCGCCGTCAGCAGGGCTTCGGCGATCGCCAGGGCCAGCCAGGGCACGGCGCCGACGTAAACGCCCGTCCAGGACAGCAGCGGGACGTAGAACGAGGCGCCGGCCAGGCCGAACACCCAGAACGCGGATCGGCCCCGCAGGCCCGTCACGGACAGACCCGTCAGCGCGAGGCCGATGGGTGCCAGCCACCACAAGGTGGACGGGGCGAAGGAGCCGTAGACGGCCAGGCCACCGGCGACGGCGCTGACGAGCCGCAGCAGCACCCGGATCGGGCGACTGCCGGGCAGGCCGGTCAGCGCAGGGTGCGGGAGCGAACGGGACACCTCACCAGTGAAGCACCCGTCGCCGAGAACCCTGCGCCGTGACGACGGGGGTCGGCCGGCCGCGCACCGGCCGTCCTGGTCCATGCAGCCACGAGTCGGGAGCAGGTGTGTGTGAATGTCCGGTGTGACGACTCCCGGAGCCGCCGAGCACCCGCAGACCACCGCATCACCGACCCCCGCATCGCCGACCCCCGGACCGGTCAGCTCCGCAGCGGACATCCCCGACAGTGGCCTGACTGCCAACCAGGTCGCCGAGCGCACTGCCTCCGGACGCACCAACGCGGTCGACACCCGCTCCTCGCGCAGCGTCTGGGAGATCATCAAGGCGAACGTCCTGACCCGCTTCAACGCGATCCTCGGTGCGCTGTTCGTGCTCATCCTCATCACCGGCTCGATCGCCGACGGTCTGTTCGGGCTGATCCTGGTGGCGAACTCACTGATCGGCATCGTCCAGGAGGTCCTGGCCAAGCGGAAGCTCGATCGGCTCGCGTTGCTCAACGCGCCGATCACCCGGGTGGTGCGGGACGGCGTCGTCGTCGAGGTCCCCACCGCCGAGGTCGTGCAGGACGACCTGGTCGAGCTGCGGACCGGCGACCAGGTACCCGCCGACGGCTTCGTCCGCTCCGAGGACGGCCTGGAACTCGACGAGTCGAACCTCACCGGGGAGTCGGACGCAGTTGCGAAACGTCCGGACGACGAGGTCCGCTCCGGTACGTCCGTGGTGGCCGGCACCGGACGGTTCGTGGCGGCGCAGGTCGGGCCGGACGCCTACGCCAACAAGATTGCCGCAGAGGCCAGGAAGTTCACCCGCGCCCACTCCGAGATCCAGTCGTCGGTCAACACGCTGCTCAAATACATCACCTGGGTGATCGTGATCGCCCTCCCGCTGCAGATCTTCTCCCAGGCGAGGGTGGTGGGCGACCAGGGCTGGCGACAGGTGGTGATCCGCTCCACCGGTGGACTCGTCGGGCTGGTCCCGGAAGGTCTGGTGTTGCTCACCTCGGTGGCCTTCCTGCTCGCGGCCGTCCAACTGACCCGCAAACAGGTGCTCGTGCAGGAGCTCCCCGCCGTCGAGGGCTTGGCCAGGGTCGACGTGGTCTGCCTGGACAAGACCGGCACCCTGACGGTCGGCGACATCGCCTTCGAGGACATCCACCTGATCGGAGACCCGGCCGGTCGGGACGACGGCGTCGGGGTGGACGAGCTGCGCTGCGCTCTCGGCGCACTGGCCGACGATGCCAACGCCAACGGCACCCTGAAAGCCGTCGCTGCGTCCATCGATCCGCCGGATGGCTGGGACCGGATCGCGACCATCGCGTTCAACTCGGCCCGCAAGTGGAGCGCTGCCTGCTTCACCGACCGTGGGACCTGGATCCTCGGCGCCCCCGACGTGCTGCTGGCCGAGCACGATCCGCTGCGGGAGCGGGTCAGCGAGCTGGCCAGGACCGGTCGCCGGGTGATCCTGCTGGCCAGCAGCGCGCGCGCCAGCCTGGACGGTCCGACCCTGCCGGAGGACCTCGTACCCGAGGCACTGGTGACGCTCACCGAACAGGTGCGGCCCGACGCCGCCGAGACCCTCAAGTACTTCGCCGACCAAGGCGTGGCGATCAAGGTGATCTCCGGCGACAACCCCCAGACCGTCGCCGCGATCGCCCAACGGGTGGGCCTGCCGATCGACACCTCCACCCGCTCCCAGACGGGACTGCCGATCGGTGTGGTGGACGCCCGCACGCTCGGCACCGACCCGCAGGAGCTGCGGGAGGTGGCCGAGGAGACGATCGTCTTCGGCCGGGTCTCGCCGGAGCAGAAACGCGCACTGGTACGGGCGCTGCAGGCGCAGGGCCACGTCGTCGCGATGACCGGCGACGGCGTCAACGACGCGCTGGCACTCAAGGACGCCGACATCGGCGTGGCCATGGGCAACGGCGCGCAGGCCACGAAGTCGGTCGCGCAGTTGGTGCTGCTGGACGGCAAGTTCTCCCACCTGCCCGACGTCCTCGCCGAGGGCCGACGGGTCATCGGCAACGTCGAACGCGTCGCCAACCTCTTCCTGGCGAAGAACGTGATGAGCCTGATCGCCATCATCACCGCGGCCGCGTTCGCACTGCCGTTCCCGTTCCTGCCGCGTCACCTGACGCTGGTGTCGGCCGTCACCATCGGCATCCCTGCGTTCTTCCTCGCGCTGGGTCCCAACAAGCGCCGCTACATCCCCGGATTCCTGCGTCGGGTACTGCGCTTCGCCGTCCCGGCAGGCGCGATCGCGGGAGTGGTGGTGATCGTCTCGTACCTGTTGGCGAACCTGCACTACGGCGTCCCGAAGGGACAGTTCAGCTCCCGCTGCGCCGTCCCGGAGGGCCTGAAGACCGTGGCCGACCATGCCTGCTGGCAGCCCGGCGCCGGCGCCACCGTCGCGCTGCTGACAACGTTCTTCTGGATCCTGCTGGTGCTGGCGCGGCCGCTGCGGCCGTGGAAGCTCGGCCTGATCGGCGCCATGGTCCTGGTCGCCGTGCTGGCCTTCATCGTTCCGATCGGACGTGAGTTCTTCAACTTCGACCTGCCCAGCGGCCTGTTCTGGCAGTCGTTCGCGGTCGGTGTCGGCGGCGCGCTGCTGGTGGAGCTTGTGTACCGCACGTCCAAGGAGATCCGCGAGACCCACCACGTGGCGGACTGATCGTGGCTCTTCGCAAGGACGATTTCGACGTGGTGCCGGCCGGGTCGGAGATCCTGCTCGACCGGGCGACCGATCACGGGTGGTTGCGGATCGAGCAGGACCCCTCCGCGCCGTCCGGTCGGATCGTGTTCCTGGACGGCGTCGCCTGCTCCTACATCGATCTGGACGATCCGCAGCACCTCGAGTTCACCTACATCCAGCGGTTCGCCGGCATCATCGAGGCGTTCTGGCCGGCCCCCCATCCGCTGCGGGTGACCCATGTGGGTGGCGGCGCGGTGAGCCTTCCGCGCTACCTGGCGGACACCCGTCCGCGGTCGGCGCAGCTGGTCTACGAGTACGACGGGGCCTTGATCGAGCTGTCCCGGGAACATCTGGGGCTCACCACGTTCCAGGGATTCAAGGTCAAGATCGGTGACGCCCGGCCGCGCATCGACCGCCGCTCCCCCGGCTCTGCCGACGTCGTGGTCGGCGACGCGTTCGTCGGCCGGACCGTACCGCCGCAACTCGCCTCCCAGGAGTACCTCGAGGCCGTGCGCGACGTCCTGGACGTGGGCGGGATCTACCTGCTGAACGTGATCGCGGGACCGGACCTGCACCTCGCGCGCCGGCACGCGGCAACGCTGCGGTCCGTCTTCAGCACGGTGCTGGTGTCGGCCGATCCGGATGTGTTGGCAGGCAAGGTGAGTGGGAACCTGGTCTACCTGGCCACGGATCGCCTGGCCCGTTCCTTGCCGATCGGCCCCATCCTCGCCGCATGCACCTCCGGCAGCTATCCGGACCGGGTGATCCGGCCCGACGAGATCTCCCGGTTCGCGGCCGGCGCCCCGGTGCTCACCGACTGAGCGGTGGTCGGGGTCTCGACTCGGTCGTTCCTCCCTCGCTCGACCAGCGAAGAAATCAGTGATCGAGCGAGGAACGAGTCGGGACCCCGTCACGTTCCAGACCCGGTCGTTGATCTTGCGGGGTCTCGACGCGCTCGTTCCTCGCTTGCTCGACCACCTCACGACGATCGAGCGAGGAACGAGTCGAGATCCCGTTCTGGCGCAACAGGTCCCGTCGTCCATCGGGGTCTCGACGCGCTCGTTCCTCGCTTGCTCCCTGTCCTGAGCGATGAAGGAGTCGAAGGGGACCACCTCAAGGTGATCGAGCGAGGAACGAGTCGAGATCCCGTCAGGGAATCAGGCCGGTGTGGGCGGCGGCGAAGGCGAGCTGGTCGGCGTACTCGGCGGCCAACGCCTTCACCGGCTTTCCGGCGCCGTGGCCGGCGCGGGTGTCCACCCGCAGCAGGATCGGCGCGGTGGATCCCTGGGCGCGCAACAGTTCCGCGGCGAACTTGAGGGAGTGCGCCGGGACGACACGGTCGTCGTGGTCGCCGGTGCAGATCAGGGTGGCCGGATAGCTGCGCCCCTGCTCGAGGTTGTGCAGCGGCGAATAGGCCAGCAGCACCGGGAAATCGGCCGGATCGTCCGGGTTGCCGTACTCGGTGGTCCAGGCGGCGCCGATGGTGAAGCGGTGGAACCGCAGCATGTCCAGCACGCCCACCGTCGGCAGCGCTGCGGCCCACAGTTCGGGTCGCTGGGTGAGCGCGGCGCCGGCGAGCAGGCCGCCGTTGGAGCGGCCGTAGACAGCCAACTGACCGGACGTGGTGAGGCCGGTGGCGATCAGCTTCTCGGCGCAGGCGTACAGGTCGTCGAAGACCAGTTGTTTGTGGTGCAGCATGCCGGCCCGGTGCCAGTCCTGACCGAACTCACCGCCACCGCGCAGGTTCGTCACGGCCACCACCCCGCCCGCGGCGACCCAGGCCGCGAGCATCGCGGAGAAGGATGTCGTCACCGGGATGTCGAACCCGCCGTAGCCGTACAGCAGCGTCGGGCGAGGTCC
>JBBJML010000068.1:0-15645 GCA_037720195.1 Nakamurella sp.
CTGCGCGGGCGGGTCGACGCAGACAGTGCCGGACCAGACTGCCTTGGACCCCGAATCACCGATCCGGACGACCTGTACGACGGCCACCACGCTGACCGCAACGGCCAGCACACCCACGACGACCCGTATCCACACAGCGCCGAGGACCTCCGCCTGCACACCGCGGCGGGCCAGGGTCGGCAGCAGCCACAGAGCGAGCGCGCCGACGAACATCCCGATGGCCCACGGCAGCAACTGATCGCCCAGCTGGGTGTGCGCCCGGATCAGGGGGTTGGACTCGGCTCCTGGCAGCCGGGCCTCCAGCCACTCGCCGGCGTCGGTGGCGACCGGAACCAGGATCAGGGCCACCAGCGCGACGATCGGGAGCACGACGCCCATCCGGCGATGGGCGGCCGGCCAGGCCGCGGCCAGGACGACGAGCAGGGCTGTCAGCGGGATGAAGATGACCACCGCGTGGACCAGCAGGATGTGGGCGGGGAGACCGTTGATGCTCGTCATGCCGCAATGATGAACGTTTGAGGACCGAGGTGCCAGGGGACGCGCTCAGCAGGGACCCAGGTCACCCCAGCTGATCGGATGACGGCGCTCGACCACTGGTCGCCCGACCACGGTCACTTCGCGTCGGCGTAGCACTGCAGCACCAGCGGCCGGACGGGCGTGGCGACGGGGGAGCCGGGGAACACCAGCCTGCGGGCCTCGTCCGCCGCGCGGATCGTCAGACGAGACACCTCGTCCGCGAGCTCGGTGGGGACGTGCACGATCAGCTCGTCGTGCTGGAAGAACACAAGTGCTGCGCCAGGCACCTCCCGCAGGTCCCGCCGCAGGCCGGCGATCCACACCGACGCCCAGTCGGCCGCCGAGCCCTGGACGACGAAGTTACGGGTGAAGCGCCCCCACGACCGGGCGATCTGGACGGCCCGGCTCTGCTGCGCCGCGGTCGCCTCCGGTAGGGCGCCCGCATGGATGCCGGCGGCGGTGTCCCCGCCGGGGAGGGGGCTGGCGCGACCCAGCACCGACCGGACCGAGCGGCCCGCCTCGCCGTCCGCCGCCGCCCGTTCCAGGAACGCCAGGGCCTGCGGATAGCGGCGTCGCAGGGTGGGCAGCAGCCGTCCCGATTCCCCGGTGGTCGCGCCGTACATCGCGCCGAGCATCGCCACCTTGGCCTGGGCCCGCTCGCCGCCGAACCCGTCGGCCGCCAGTGCCGCATACAGGTCGGCCTGCACCCCGGCGGCCCCGTCCGCCGCGGCCACGTGCTCCAGGGCCGGATCACGAGAGATCGCGGCCAGTACCCGGGGTTCCAGCTGGGCCGCGTCCGCCACGACCAGCCGGTGTCCTGGTTCGGCCAGCACGGCCGCCCGCGCGATCCTGGGGATCTGCAGGCCGCCGCCGCCGCGTGCGGCCCAGCGGCCGGACACCACCCCGCCGGGCAGGTACTCGGCGTGGAACCGGTCACCGGACACCCAGTCCCGCAACCAGTTCCAACCGTTCGCGGTGAACAGTCGCGCGAGCTCCTTGTACTGCAGCACGGCCGGCACCGCCGGATGGTCGATGTCCTTGATCACCCAGGCGCGGGTGGTGGCTATGTCGAAACCGGCGCGTTGGAAGGCGGCCCGCAGGTCGACGGCGGAGTCTGGATTCACCGGGTACCCGAAGTGGGCGGTGATCTCCTCCGCCAGCTCGGCCAACCGCGCTGGACGCACCCCGGGACGGGGTCGCGGTCCGAGCAGGGACGCGAGCAGGTCCTCGTGCACCGACGCGCGCAGCGGCAGTCCGACGAATCCGATCTCTGCGGCCGCCAGGGCCGACGCCGATTCCGCCGCGACCAGCAGCCGCAATGCACCGGCGGCGGGCTCGGCGGCGATCCGGCGCTGCTGGTCCCGCAGGGCCGTCACGAGCATGTCCAGCCCAGTCGCGTGGTCGGCGTCGTCCGGCAGGGCAGTGGCACCGGGATCGGGGAACAGGCTCGGGTCACCGGGTCCGGCGACCCCGGTCGGCGCGGCCATCGGCAGGTCGTCGGGCACGGGGGTCCCGGCCAGTCGCGCCACCACGGCTGCCGCCGAACAGGGTTCGCCGTGCCGCAGCGACCGGCCGAGCAGGATGCGCTCCGTCAGACTGACGTCGTAGCTCGTGCGCAGTCGCAGGGCCGCCGCCAGCATCGGGGGATAGCTGGTGAGCGTGTCGTTCCACACCCAGCGGACCCCGAGCTGATCGAGCTCCGCGAGGTCCCGCGACCCCACCGGGCGCGCGGGCCCGACCACGGCCAGATCGTCGCTGACCGTGCAGACCTGCCACCGGGCCGTCGATGCTGCATCGGTCGCCGCCGCCTCGGCCGCGGGAATGCCGTCGGACGTCAGCGCAGGATGGGCATGGACGGCACAGAACACACAGCACAGTGTGCAGGCTGGTGGGCCGGTCCACCGTCGGCTCGTTCGAGCCCGGGACGGAGTCGACGGAGGTATCGTCCGAGCTCCCGAACACCTGAGTCCCACACCGATCGGGCGCTGTCCGGCGGAGGTGCTGCCACCTCCACCCGGCGGGCCCGTTTCCGGCGAGGCTCGGACACGGGTCGCCGGGTACCCTGACCAGTGATCCGGAAAGGGAGAGCCGTGAAGAGCAAGCTGGTGTTCACCGCGGGCGTTGCGCTCGGCGTTGCCGCGACCCGCCGTACCCGCAGGGCCAAGGTCGCCGCCCGGGAGGCACTGAAGGCCAAGCTCACCCCGTCCGCCATCGCAGCAGACCTCGCCGACGCGATCGCCGAGGTCGGCAACGCGATCGGCTCGTTGGCCTCCGACATCAAGCAGGGCGCCGCGAACCGGCGTGCCTCCTACCGACCGGTGATCGATTCCGCCACGGGGTCGCTGCTGATGATCGCCCCCGAGCAGATGCCGTCCGCAGTGGATGGTCGGGTCGGTTCCTCCGCAGATTCCGACGCCGACGCTCGCGACGCGGCGGCTACCGAGCGGCAGGGCCGTCGCTCCGCCTGATCGAGACCTCGATCGCAGAGCCCGACCCGCCGCGCCGCTGTAGCCCAGCCCGTGCCCGCACCATTCCCACGCGAGTGAGACCTCGCGACGCCCGAAAGTCGAAAACCCATGCAGACCCATGAGATCCGCCGGCGCTTCCTCGATCACTTCGAGAAGGCCGGACACACCGTCGTCCCGTCTGCCTCGCTGATCAGCGAGGACCCGACAGTCCTGTTCACCATCGCCGGGATGGCGCCGTTCAAGCCGTACTTCCTCGGCCAGGCCACCGCGCCGTTCGACCGGGCCACCAGCGTGCAGAAGTGCGTCCGCACGCTGGACATCGAGAACGTCGGCATCACCACCCGCCACAACACCTTCTTCCAGATGGCCGGCAACTTCTCCTTCGGCGACTACTTCAAGGCCGGCGCGATCGAGCACGCCTGGGAACTGGTCACCGGCAGCGTCGAGGACGGCAACTACGGCTTCGATCCTGAGCGGATCTGGGTCACCGTGTACGAGGACGACGACGAGGCCATCGATCTGTGGAAGCAGATCGCCGGCCTGCCGGAGGAGCGCATCCAACGTCGCGACGGCGAGGACAACTACTGGGACATGGGCGTGCCCGGTCCCGGCGGCCCGTGTTCGGAGATCTACTACGACCGGGGACCTTCGTTCGGCGCCGAGGGCGGCCCGGTCGCGGACGAGAACCGCTACCTGGAGATCTGGAACCTGGTCTTCATGCAGGACGTCCGCGGCGAGCTCAGCCCGAAGTACGGCCATCCGCCGATCGGCTCGTTGCCGAAGAAGAACATCGACACGGGGTTGGGCATCGAGCGGGTCGCCCTCCTGCTGCAGGGTGTGGACAACGTCTACGAAACGGACCTCCTCCGCCCGATCATCGCCGAGGCCGAGCGGCTCTCCGGAGTCGTCTACGGCACCGATCACGCCTCCGACGTGCGGTTCCGGGTGATCGCCGACCACATCCGATCCGGCACCCTGCTGATCGGTGACGGCGTCACCCCCGGCAACGAGGGCCGCGGCTACGTGCTGCGTCGCCTGTTGCGCCGGACGATCCGGTCGGCCCGGCTGCTCGGCGTCACCGAGGACGTGATGCCGACGCTGACGGCCGTCGTCCGCGACCAGATGAGTGAGGCGTACCCGGAGATCCGCACCGACTACTCGCGCATCGAGCGGATCGCCGCGGCGGAGGAGCAGGCGTTCCTCAAGACCATCACGTCGGGCACCAAGCTCTTCGAGAACACTGCTTCGCAGACGAGATCCGCCCGAGGAACGGCGATCTCGGGCGAGGCGGCGTTCGCGCTGCACGACACCCACGGCTTTCCGATCGACCTCACGCTCGAGATGGCGTCCGAGGCCGGGCTGAGTGTCGACCAGGCCGGCTTCACCGCGCTGATGCAGGAGCAGAAGGCGCGGGCCCGGGCGGATGCCAAGTCCCGCAAGGGCGGCTTCGGCGACCTCTCGGTCTACCGGGAGCTGCTCGACGCAGGCGCGACGGAATTCACCGGCTACACCGAGCTGAAGTCCGAGGGTGTGCTGCGCGGCATCATCTCCGACGGCAAGCGCGTTCCCACCGCGAACGTCGGCGACATCGTCGAGCTGGTCCTGGATCGGACTCCGCTGTACGCCGAGTCCGGCGGCCAGGAGTCCGATGCGGGCACCATCTTCGGACCGAACGCCGCTGCCGAGGTGTTGGACGTGCAGAAGGTCAGCAAGAAGCTGTGGGTGCACCAGGTCCGGATCACCGACGGCGAGCTGGCGGAGGGGCAGAAGGTGCAGGCCCAGGTCGACCCCGAGTGGCGGGTCGGCGCGCGGCAGGCGCACTCGGGCACCCACCTGGTGCACGCGGCGCTGCGCCAGGTGCTCGGTCCGGACGCGCTGCAGTCCGGGTCCTACAACAAGCCCGGCTACTTGCGGCTCGACTTCGCCTGGACCCAGGGGCTCTCGGCCAGCACCCGATCGGAGATCGAGGAGGTCGCCAACCTGGCTGTCCGCGGTGACCTGGCGGTCGCGGTGAAGTACGCGACGCTTCCGCAGGCCAGGGAGATGGGTGCGCTCGCGCTGTTCGGCGAGACGTACGACGAGACCGTGCGGATCGTCGAGATCGGTGGACCCTGGTCGATCGAGCTCTGCGGTGGCACCCACGTCGAACACTCCAGCCAGGTCGGGCCGCTGTCGTTCATCGGCGAGTCGTCGATCGGCTCCGGTGTGCGTCGGCTCGAGGCGTACGTCGGCATGGACGCGTTCCGCCGGTTGGCCACCGAGCGTGCCCTGGTCGCTGAGCTCGCCGGTCTGCTGAAGGTTCCGACCAGCGACGTCCCCTCGCGGGTCGAGCAGCTCGTGGAACGACTCAGGGTCGCGGAGAAGGAGCTGGAGAAGTATCGCGGGGCGGCCCTGCTGGCCTCCGCCGGCGGGTTGGTGGACGCTGCGGAACAGGTGGGAACGGTGTCGCTGGTGGCGGTGCAGACCCCGGACGGCATCAGTGGCGGCGATCTGCGGACGCTGGCGTTGGACGTCAAGGGTCGGCTCGGCGGCAAGCCGGGAGTGGTGGCGCTGTTCAGCGTGACCGACGGTGCGGTGTCGTTCGTGATCGCGGCCACCCAGGCGGCGATCGATGACGGTGTGAAGGCCGGCGACGTGGTGAAGTCGGTGCTGCCCACGATCACGGGTCGCGGTGGCGGTCGTCCCGAGCTCGCCCAGGGTGGCGGTACCGACCCGTCCGGTATACCCGCGGCGCTGGCCGCCGTGCGAGGCGCACTCGGGTGAATGACCCCGTGTCGGGAGTGCGCTTGGGCATCGATGTCGGTAGCGTCCGCGTCGGGGTCGCCCGGAGCGATCCCGCCGGCATCCTCGCCACTCCGGTGGCGACGGTGCGGCGGGATCCTGCGGGTGCGGATCTGGCCGAGCTGGTGTCGATGATCGAGGAGTTCGAGGTCGTGGAGGTCGTGGTGGGTCTGCCCCGCACACTGCGCGGGACGGACGGCCCGGCCGTCGCGGCCGCTCGCGACTACGCCGCTGCCCTGACCGATCTTCTCGCGAACGCCGAGCGGCAGATCCCGATCGTCTTCATCGACGAACGTCTCACGAGTGTTTCCGCCAACCGCATGCTCGCCGACCGGGGGATCGACAGCAGGGCTCGACGGGAGATCGTCGATCAGGCGGCCGCCGTCGGGATCCTGCAGACCCGGCTCGACGGGCTCCGCAGGTGAGTCGGCGACGCCAGGGGAGGGGAGCAGGGGATCCAGCACACACCGGGGGCACGGAACACCCGGACGACGGGAGCACCGAGCACCCGGACGACGCCGTCGACCACTCTGACGACGCGTTGGGGTTGTACCCGCAGCAGGGCACCGGGCACGGCACTGATGACGGTCACGAGAAGGACGCCCTCGACCTCGAGGCGCTGCGCGCCGCGCTGCGCCGCTCCGCCCAGCAAGGATCCGTCCCGTCGACCGAACGTCGTCCCGTCACCCGGACCTCCCGACGCGATCAGCAGCGGCAGGTGGTCGAACACCGTCGTCGACGTGCTCGCCGCAGACGCCGGTCCGTGATCGTCGCCATCGCCGTGCTGGCCGTGATCGCCGGCGGGGTGACGGTCCTCGTGCTGCAGTGGCGGGCACCGAAGGTGCAGGAGATCCGCGACTTCGTGGGCAGCGGCGACACCCAGGTGGTGGTACATGTCGAGCAGGGCGATGCGCTCAGCGACATCGCCAACACGCTGGCGCAGGCTCAGGTGGTCGCCAGTGCCGTGGCCTTCGTCGACGTCGGGAGCGGGGACGAGGACATCGCGGCGTTGCAGCCGGGCTACTTCCGACTCAAGATGCACTCGTCCGCGAGCTCGGCCGCCGATCAGCTCGCCGACGCGGCCAACCGTGTCGGTCGGCTGCGGGTGATCCCGGGCCTCCGGCTGTCCGATGTCACCTCCACCAACGGCACCGTGGTGCCCGGGTACCTGTCCCAACTCGCCCAGGCGGCCTGCGTGCCGCTGAACGGTCAGAGCAACTGCGCCACCGTTCAGCAACTCGTCCAGGTGGCGACGTCCACGCCGGCAGCGCAGCTCGGCATCGTCGACTGGGCCCAGCCGGAGATCGCCCGGCAACCCGCCGGCGTGAACCGGCTCGAGGGCATGCTGCTGCCCGGCGACTACGACGTGCCGCCCGGTGCGGACGCCGCCACCCTGCTCACCTCGGTCTTCACTGCCGCCGCCGTCCGGTGGAACGCCTCCGACGTGATCGCCAACGCCGAGAGCGAGAAGATCTCGCCGTACCAGGCGGTGATCATCGCGTCGGTGGTCGAACGGGAGTCCAACACCGCCGACATGCCCCAGGTGGCGCGGGTGGTGTTCAACCGGATCAAGGCGAAGATGAGGTGGCAGATGGACTCCACCGTCAACTATGCCCTCGACCGCGCGCAGATCAGCGTCACGCTGACCGACCTGAAGGTCGACAGCCCGTACAACACCTATCGGGTCGTCGGGACGCCACCCACCCCGATCAGTTCGCCGGGTGACGATGCGCTGGACGCCACCTTCGAGCCGATCCCGGGCGACTGGCTCTACTTCGTGAAAGTCGACCAGCAGGGCAACTCGTGCTTCAGCGTGACCATGCAACAGCACGAGGCATGCATCAAGAAGGCGAGGGCAGCCGGTGTACTCGGGGGATGAACCGGCGCCGGTCGGGGAGCTGCGGCGGTGCGCCGTCCTCGGACGTCCCATCGAGCACTCGCTCTCCCCGGTGCTGCACACCGCAGGCTACCGAGCGGCGGGCCTGCGCGGCTGGAACTACGAACGCATCGACTGTGGCGCAGAGGATCTGCCGGACCTCGTCGCGGCTCTGTCCTCGGACTGGCGCGGCCTGTCGGTGACGATGCCGGGCAAATCGGCCGCGGCTGCCGTCGCAGACGTGCGTTCCCCTCGGGTCGATCGGCTGCGGGTGGCCAACACCCTGGTCCGCCTGCCGGACGGCGGTTGGAGTGCCGAGAACACCGACGTGGACGGGGTCATCGGGGCGCTGGCCGCGCACCGGGTGCCGGTCGGCGGACGCGCGCTGGTGCTGGGCGGCGGCGGAACCGCCCTCGCCGTGGTGGCGGCCCTGGCCGAACGGGGGGTCGACTCCCTCGTCGTGGCGGGTCGGCGACCCGAATCCACGGCCGCCGCCCTGGAACTGGCCGGCGCGTTGGGCCTCAACGCTCACGGGATCGGGTTCGACGTGGCCGCCGTCGCCGGCCTGGGCAGCTGCGAGCTCGTCGTCTCGACGGTGCCCGCGGGCGCCGCTGACCCGCTGGCGGAGCTGCTGGCCGAGGTCCCCGTCGTCCTGGACGTCGTGTACCACCCGTGGCCGACCCCGTTGGCGGCTGCCGGCGCTGCGGACCGGGTGGTTGTCACCGGTCAGGACATGCTCCTGCACCAAGCGGTCCGCCAGTTCGAGTTGTTCACCGGGCAGCTCGCTCCGATCGCGGCCATGCGGGATGCGCTGGCCGCCGCGGTACCGGACGGACCTCCGCTCCCGCTGCCGGGTGACGGTGCTGCATGAACAACGGTGCTGCATGAACAACGGTGCTGCATGAACAACGGTGCTGCATGAACCACGGCGCCCTCCAGGTGCTGCTCCCCGGAGTCGCCGGGGTGCTGTTCGGTGCCGGAACCCGTTACCTGGCAGCACATCTGCGCCGTGGCGCGGTACTGCCGGTCGGTTCGGTGGAGATCCCGACCGGCCTGCTGGCTGCGGCGGCAGAGCTGCTGGTGTGGCCGCACCCCACGGTCTGGCTCTGTTGGTGGATCGCGGCTTTCGGCGTGGTGCTGGCCGCGATCGATCTGCGTCATCACCGAATCCCTGATGCCATCAGCTATCCGGTGATGCTGGGGACCGCGGCCCTGTGTCTGCTGCTCGCGCCGCAGCTGGCGCCGGGCGGGTCGGGAACGGTGCTGCTGCGCGCACTCATCGCTGCGGCCGTCGTGGGTCTGCTCTTCGCCCTTCCGGCAGTGTTCGCGCCCGGAGCGATGGGCTGGGGGGATGTGAAACTGGCTGTCTCGCTGGGGGCGACGCTCGGCGCGGTGTCGTGGGACGCGGTGCTCAGCGCTCTGCTGATCACCTTCTTGTCGGCCGGGCTGGTCGCGATCCTCGGGCTGGTGTCCCGTCGGCTCGCGGCCCGCAGCGCCATGGCCTTCGGACCGTTCCTGGTGACGGGTGCCTTCGTCGCCGTCCTGCTCGCCGGCGCCGCCGAGGTCGCGCGATGAGCGCGGCCCGCGCCCGCCGGTCGGCCGGGACAGGGGGTCGGACGTCGATCTTCGCGCTGCTCGCCGGGGTGCTCGTGGCAGCCGTTGCGTGCACCCTGGCCGGGGCCTTCCTGTCGTGGTTGGTGATCCCCACCCTGACCGGTGGCGCCACTCGGGTCAGCGGCATCGGCTCGGTGAGCGGCGATTCCCAGCTCGCCGGGGAGAACCTCAACGACGTGCTCACGGGTCTGGGCAGTTTCCGGCCGGGCTGGGTGACGCTGTCGATCGCACTTGCACTGCTGCTGACGGGCGCGGCGACAGTGCTCGCCGGCAGCAGGAGGCGGGCAGCCCTGCGGCTCGGCGGCGGACTGGTGGCGGTGCTGGCGGCGTTGGGGACCTGGTGGTCGATCCGCCGCATGCTCGACCCGGATCCGGCAGCGCTGCTGGGAGGCGGGACGGCGTCCGGGGGAGCCGGCCAGATCCTGACCCTGATCGGGATGGCGCTGGCCCTGCTCGGCGCCGGGATGCTGCTGTTCGGCCTGCTCGACCCGCGTGATTCCGAGCGTCCGAGCCACCGGGGCATCCAGCCTTCCCGCTGACGGCGCATCGCGCCGGGATCTCGACCCGCTCCGTTCGCTCGATCGCCGACTGCTCCGAAGGTCCCCGTCGCACTCCATTGGCTCGATCGCCGTTGGTCGAGCAGCGAGGAACGAGCGCTTCGGGACCCCGACAGATCAACGACCAGGTTCTGCACGCCGGGATCTCGACTCACTCCGTTCGCTCGATCGCCGAACTCCGTTGGTCGAGCGAGCGAGGAACGAGCGCGTCGAGACCCCGATGTGTCACAGGCGGTCTGAATCGTGACGGGATCTCGACTCCTTCGTCGCTCGATCAACGAGAAGCACGCCGGTCACCTTCGGGTTCTTCGTCGCTCGATCAACGACCGATGGTCCGCGCGGCCGGGAAGCTACTGCGCTGCAAAGACTCCGCTGCCTCCATGAGCATCCAGCCGGCGAGCTGGACCGACAGGTCACGCTCGGGTTGACGGCTCGCGTCGACCCGCGCATTACCCTGCACCCGGCCGGCACCGCCGGGGTGCGGCACCTGCGCAGGCACGCTCCAGTCGGGGCCGAACACCGGCAGACCGTCGATCTCGGTACGGTGCGACCAGGCAGCGTCCGCCGAGTGCAGCACCAGTCGTGTCGCGGTGTCCCTGGTCCGCTCGTCGGCCGCGGAGGTACCGGGCAGGTCGAGTGCGACCCTGGTCAGATAGCGGACCAGGATGCCGGTGAACAGCCCGCCGTTGCCCCCGCCCTCTCCGACCAGTACCCGGCCGGGCGCTGCTGCGGTGGTCAGATACGTCGCGATCGCCAACACCAGCCGGTGCAGTCGTGCGGGGTCCACGTCGGTCCGCCGGACGAGTTCCAGCTCGGCGCCCAGGACGACTCCCTGGTTGTAGGTGTAAACCTTCGAGCCGATGTCGTAGCCGCCGGGACGTCCGGGATCCGGGTGCAGCCCGTCGCCCACGAGATGATCGTCTCCGCGCAGCAGCAACCGTTCGATCCAGTCGGTGATCTCGGTGGCGCGGAGCAGGAATCCGCGTCGTGCCAACAGGATCGCGGCCGGGCCGCTGGCCGGCACGTTGAGGAACGTGTCGCGTTTGCGCCACGGGATCCCGCCGTGATCTGCGTTCCAGGCGTCCTTGATCCGCCTGGCCAGCAGATCGACGGACGGGGTCAGGTCGCGCTGCACGAAGGGGTCGGCCCGCAGCATCGCGAGCGCCCACCAGGCCATGTCGTCGTAGTACCTGTTGCCGAGCAGACCGAGATTGCGGAGCCGGTGGCCATCGACGATCGCGGTGATCGTGTCGGCCCGCTCGGTCGTCGGGAGCCGGTGCTGCGCGTCGACGACGCAGTCCAGCAGATGTGCCTGCCACCAGTAGTGCCAGCGCAGGAACAACCGCTCGCCCGCACCTGCTGGATGACCGACCACGCCCAGTCGCGTTCCGGGTACCGCCCACACCCGACGCAGATGACGTTCCGTCACTGCGAGTTCGGCGAGTGCCGCCGCGCCGACGATCACGAATCGTAGAGCTGGCTGCGATCGAACCGGGGTGTCCGAGCGGATCGGCTGCTCCGCTGGGGTTTCACGAGGGGTGGGCCGGTCGGGTTGGCGCTGTCGTCCCCGTCGTCCCCGTCGTCCCCGTCGTGCCGGTCGCCGCTCGGGGCGTCCGCGGCCGGTCCGGCGCCCGACCCTGCGGTCTCCGGGCGACCGGGAGTCGCGGTGCGGGGGTCCTCGGCCGGATCATCGCGGGGATCATCGCGGGGATCAACGACCTCGCGGTAGATGAAGAAGCCCAGCGCAAGCAGGGCCATGGTGCCGAACGTGATCCACTGCCACGCGTATGACAGGAACGGACCCGAGTCGACCTGCGGCACGCCGATCGCCCCCAGCACGCCCGGGCTGTTCTCGGTGAGCTGGACGAACCCGCCGCGGACGTCGCTCAGACCGGGCACCGAGGTCGCCTCGATCCCGCGCACCTCCAGATAGCCGTCGCGCTGGATCGCCGGGCGCTGCAACGGATCCGGTTGGTACGGCTGGATGCGGGCGGTGACCGTGACGAGCCCGGCGGGCGGTGGGGGCAGTGGGATCGAACCGTTGTAGGTGTTGGCCGAGAGGTACCCGCGATCGACCAGCAGCACCGATCCGTCGGACAGCTGCAGCGGCGTCAGGATCTCGACCGAGGGCTGACTCGCCTGGTTCTGCCGGAGACCGACGGCGACCTGTCGGTCCGCCAGGAACGTGCCGGTCACCGTGACGGGTCGGAAGGCCTGCTGGTCGGTCGCCTGCCCCCCGGCCGGCAGTACCTCCGCCAGCGGGACCGGATCGGCGGTGGCGGTCGCGATGATCCGGGCGTTCTCGGCGGAGCGTTCGGCGTTCCGGTTGAACTGCCACGGCGCGAGGACGAAGAAGCACAGCGCAGACCCGACGATCGCCCCGACTATCGCACTGATCCATCCGGGGGAGGCGAGGAACGCGGCCCGAGACCGCTCCCGAGCATCCGGCGCCGGGGTGGGCGCCGCCTGCAGGACAGGGCCGCTCACGAGTGCACCGATGCCGTGGGTCCGGCGGTGAGCAGTGCTGTGCGGACCCACTCGATCACCCCGGGGGCCGCCGCCTCGAGCATGCTCAGTACGTCCTCGAACTCGGCGTCCGGCCGACCGTAGGGATCAGGTACCTCGTCGGAGTCCGCGGTGTCGTCGAAGGTGCGGATCAACTTGATCTTCTCGGCGTCGAACCCGACCTCCGCAGCATGGCGACGCATGATCCGCAGATGCCCGCGATCGGCGACGAGCACCAGATCGAGGTCGGCCAGGTCCGCCGGGAGGATCTGCTGAGCGGCATGATCGGTGGGGTAGCCGTGCCGCTTCAGGACCGCGACGGCGCCGTGGTTCGCTCCGTCGCCCACATGCCAGTCGCCCGTTCCGGCGCTGGTGATGCGTACCCGGTCCGCGAGCCCGGCCTCGGCGAACCTGGCCTGCAGCACCTTCTCGCCGATCGGGGAGCGGCAGATGTTGCCGCTGCACACGACGCTGATCCGCACGGGCGCGGTTTCGGACGGGGAACGACTCACCTGATCAGTGTTCCACTCTGCCGAACGGCCTGGGCGGAGCGCTGCGCCGGCGACCCGATCTGAGCGCGGTCGCTGCGGTAGCGTCTGGACACACCCACAGACACCAGGAGATGCACGCGTGCCGAAGGCAGACCCGTTCGAGCAGCACCGGCTGATCGATCTCGCCGAGACCGATCGGGCGATCAACGGAGCGAAGCATCGCCGCCAGACCCTGCCGGAGCTGGCCGTTCTGGCCGCGGCGGCGCCACGCCTGATGGAGCTGCGGACTGCTCGGATCCTGGCCGATACCGATGTCTCCGACCTGCAGCGGGACAGCCGCAAGCTGGATGGCGAGATCGACCAGGTCAGGGCGCGCAGCGAGCGGGACAACCAGCGCCTGGCGGCCGGCACGATGCCGATGAAGGACCTCACCAACCTGCAGCACGAGCTGGAATCGCTCGCTCGTCGGCAGGGGGTGCTCGAGGAGCAGTCGCTCGAGTTGATGGAGCGGGCCGAATCGGCAGAACAGACCCAGGCTGCTGCCGTGGCCGCTCACGAAGCCCTGCAGCAGGAGGTTGCGGCCGCGGAGACCCGCCGGGACGACGCGTTCGCCGACCTGGACGACGAGATCGGCCGGCTGGAAGCTGTTCGCGCGGAACAGGTCTCGCACTTCTCCGCCGACCTGCTCGCGCTGTACGAGAAGATCAGGGCCACCGGCCGGATCGCCGCGGCCCGGTTGAACGGCGCGCAGTGCCAGGCCTGTCGGCTGAGCCTGGACGCGGTCGCGATCGGGCGGATCCGCGCCGCTGCCGTCGACGACGTCGTGCGCTGCGACGAGTGCGGCGCGATCCTGATCCGCTCGTGACGGGCGGTCCGCACCGGGTCGTCGTCTACGCGGACGGCGGCTCGCGGGGCAATCCGGGACCGGCCGGCTACGGCGCCGTGGTGCTGGACACAGACGACCGGGTGCTCGCCGAGCGCGCCGCCGGACTCGGCCACACCACCAACAACATCGCCGAGTACTCCGGGCTGGTCGCCGCGCTGCAGGCCGCTGCCGACCTGGGCGCGGCTGTCGTCGAGGTGCGGATGGACTCGAAGCTGGTCGTCGAGCAGATGTCCGGTCGCTGGAAGATCAAGCACCCCGACCTGCAGGTGTTGGCCAGGTCGGCGCGGAACCTGCTGGCCGAGTTCGAGGCGGTCAGCTTCGACTGGGTGCCCAGGGCGAAGAACAAGCTGGCCGATGCGTTGGCGAACGCCGCGATGGACGCGCAGGCGGACGGACGGACGTGGCAGCCGTCGGATGCTGCCGACCTGATGGACGAGCTGGCGAGCCAGGACCCACCTGCGCCGGCCGCGACGCCGCCGACCGACGGGCCCGACGAGGAGGCGACAGATCCGGCCGCCGGACCGGTGATCGATCCCGACGGCGCGACGACGTTGATCGTCGTCCGGCACGGACAGACGACCTGGGGCGCCGACAACCGATTCGCCGGACGTGAGGATGTCCCGCTGACCGCCAGGGGCATCGCCGAGGCCCGTTCGGTGGCGGATCGCTGCGCACCGCTCGGCGTCGGTGCCGTGCTGACCTCCCCGCTGGGTCGTTGCCGGCGGACCGCGGAGATCATCGCGGCCGCGACGTCGGTGGCCGCCGACGAGGTGCAGCCGGCGGAGGAGCTCGTCGACGGGGCCCTGGGGGACTGGACCGGCCTGACGGCTGCGCAGATCGCCGAGAGGTCGCCGGCGGAGTTCGCCAGCTGGCGCAGCGACCCGGAAGCGGCGCCGCCGGGTGGTGAGACGTTCGAGGACATCCGCGCACGCGTGCGCTCGGGCATCCGCCGGATCCTGGAGGAGCAGCGCGGCCGGACCGTCGTGCTCGTCACCCACGCAGCGGTCGCGAAGATGATCGTGGTGACCGCCCTCGGGGCGCCGGCGAGCCTGGCCTACCGCACTCGGATCGACAACTGTTCGATCAGCCGGATCACTGTCGGAGCAGACGGTTCGACGGCGCTGGTGTCGCTGAACGACACCGGCCACCTGCCGAGCCGCTGAGCCGAGCGGGTGACGGAAAATAGCCGCTCGATCGTCACCCCTGCACGGCGGGTTGCGGAGTCGTCGTGTGAGCGGCCGATCTGCGACACCCAGCGGCGGGTGACGAGGATATGGCCCTCGATCGCTGTTTGTGCAGGGCGCCCTGCGCGGATGCTGATCGAGGGGAATGTTCTGGTCACTCGCCAGGTCACCGTGCCAGCGAGCCCGGCAAGGTCAGGGGATCAGGCGGCCTGTAAGCCGGGTCCTGTACCCGGGTCCCTCACGGGAGTCCGGGCGGCAACCATCCATCTCGACGTGCCGTTGCCGGCACGTTCCAGCGGTCCACCCACAGACTCGGGCGGGCAGCCCTCAGCGCCTGTGCACGTCCGGCGAACCGGACGATCTCGACCTTGCTCCGGGTGGGGTTTACCGAGCCACCCCGGTCACCCGAGGTGCTGGTGGTCTCTTACACCACCGTTTCACCCTTACCGCCGCGACGCCCGTCCCGAGGGTCGGTCGTCAGCGGTGGCGGTCTGTTTTCTGTGGCACTGTCCCGCGGCTCGCGCCGGGTTGCCGTTGACAACCACCCTGCCCTGTGGAGCCCGGACTTTCCTCGGCGACGCCTCGCAGCGCCGACGCGGTTGCCCAGCCGCCTGATCCACCTCGCATCCTACCGGCGTGGGTCGATACCAGGCAGTATCCGGGCCGCTGCGAGCCCACTCGGGCACCCCACAGCGCCTGCAGGGAGGTCGATGAAGTCCGACGGCAACAATTGGGTCACTCTGCCCTGCCGATCGGACCGACCTGTG
>JBBJML010000040.1:0-44057 GCA_037720195.1 Nakamurella sp.
GGGGGGGGGGGGGGGGGGGGGGGGGGGGGGGGGGGGGGGGGGGGGGGGGGGGGCACGGTGCCGGGACCGCCGGTGGGCGGGGCGGGAACGCCTGGACGGCAGGTGATAACGAGCCAGGAGGCAGCTCCGGCGGCCTGGGCCGGAGCCTGCGCGGGTCGTCCGCGGTGCGTCCGTTCGGGCGGCAGTCGGACCAGGTCGGCCCATCCCGCTGATCTTTTGGCAAACTGGCCACAACCTCGGAAAACCCGTCCGCGCGCCGGTCTCGCATCGTCGTCGTCGATTCGGGTCGCCGAGGAACCGTGGGCGTCACCTCCGACTGCACCGGCTGTCGGGGCGCCCAGCGACCGGAAGGACGCCTGTGGCTCAGCACTCGACGACCGAAGCCCAACAGTGGACGGTCGGCGATCCCGCCGGCGGACCGATCAACGGGGCGCCGCACCCCTCGGCCGCAGCGGGAGCCGCCGGCGGCCCGCTGGATCCCTCAACCATCGCGGACCTGGGTCGCCGCATCGCCGCCTCGATGGCGAAGGTCCTGCTCGGCAAGCCCGAGGTGCTCCGCCTGGCGACCATCTCGTTGCTGACGGAGGGCCATCTGCTCATCGAGGACGTGCCGGGTACCGGGAAGACCAGCCTGGCCAAGGCCCTGGCGAAGTCGGTCGGCGGCAGCGTCAGCCGTGTGCAGTTCACCCCCGACCTGATGCCTTCCGACGTCACGGGGGTGAGCATCTACGACCGCGCCAGCAGTGCCTTCGAGTTCCGGCCGGGGCCGGTGTTCGCCAACATCGTCGTCGCCGACGAGATCAACCGGGCCTCGCCGAAGACCCAGTCGGCCCTGCTCGAATCGATGGAGGAGCGGCAGGTCAGCGTCGACGGCACGACCTATCCGCTGTCTCGCCCGTTCCTGGTGCTGGCCACCCAGAACCCGGTGGAGATGGAGGGCACCTATCCGCTGCCGGAGGCGCAGCGCGACCGTTTCCTGGCTAGGACCTCGATCGGGTACCCCGATGCGGCCTCCGAGGTGGCCATGCTCGGCGACCGGGACGTCGTCGACCCGCTGGGATCGCTGTCGCCGGTGGTGGATGTCGAAACCGTGAGCCGGATGATCGACGGCGTCAACCGGATCCACATCGCCCGGGAGCTTCGCAACTACCTGGTCGAGCTGGTCGGCGCGACCCGTCGCACGCCCGACGTGCGGCTCGGCGCTTCCCCGCGGGCGATCCTGCACCTGGCGCGGGCGTCGAAGGCCGCAGCAGCGCTGGACGGTCGCTCGTTCGTCGTTCCGGACGACATCCAGCGACTCGCCCCCGCCGTCCTGGCGCACCGGCTGCTGCTGACCGTCGAGGCGCATGCGGCCCACCGATCCGCCGAGGGCATCGTCACCGATCTGCTGGGTCGGGTCCGGGTGCCGAGAGGCGCCGGGGGATGACGGGACACCCCCGCGCGGCCGGAGCCGGCAGCTCGGCAGACAGCCCGTCATGAGCACCGACAGCAGCAAGGGCAAGCGGACCCGCGGGACCACCGGCAGGAGCACGGGTGGGAGGACCGGCGGGAGGACTGCGGTCCATGACGGCGGCCCGGTGCGCGGCCTCACCACCCGCGGCCGGTGTCTGTTGGCCGGCGGTGTGGCCGCCGCCGTGTGCGCGTTCCTGCTCGACGAGCGGGACCTGCTGCGGGTCGGGATCTTCGCGATCATCGTCCCGCTGCTGGCGATCGCGGTCACCGCCACCCGCCGTCCGAAGCTCGAGGTCACCCACCAGGTGCACCCCGACCGGCTCACCCCGGGCATCACCGGCCAGGTTGCCGTCTCGGTCGCCAACGCCGGGTCCAGCAGGGCCAGGGCGTTCGAGTTCGTGGAACCCGCGATCCCCGGTCTCACCCGGGGGGTCAGGCGCCTCGTCCCCGGTCTGCGCAGCGGACACGGCTACCGCATGACGTACCCGGTCTCGGCTGCCCGCCGAGGTCGCTTCCAGGTGGGACCGGCACTGGCGCTCACGCACGACGTGTTCGGACTGTGGGAGGACGCGACCGACCTGCCGGGCACCTCCGACGTGCTGGTCGTCCCCCAGGTCGTCCGGCTCACCGGCCTGCCGCTCGGCGCCGGCAACCGCTCGGCGTCCTCCGGACGGGCGGCCACCGGTACCACCGGCGGAGATCCGGACGTCGGGGTCCGCAACTATCGCAGCGGCGACGACATCCGCACGATCCACTGGCGGGCCTCCGCCCGACACGACGAACTCATGGTCCGACTGGACGAACCCGTGTCCCACGGTGGAGCCGTCGTACTGCTGGACCATCGCGCCGACGTGCACCGCGGGGCCGACGCGGACTCCAGCCTCGAGCTCGCGGTGGTGCTCGCCGCATCGGTCAGCCTGCACCTGTTGAACACCGATCACGAGGTCCGGCTGGCCGGTCACCAGAGCACCATCGTGCACGGTCACGACATCACCGACAGCGTGCTCAGCGGACTTGCCGAGCTCGAGACAGATGATGTCCGCACGCTGGGTTTCCCGCCGGTCGGGTCCGCAGGGATGGTCATCGCCATCCTCGGCGCCCTCGATCTGGCGACCATCAGTGCGCTCGTCGCGGGCCGCCCGCGGGGCATCCAGGGCGTCGCGCTGCTGATCGAGACCGCCGACTGGGCGCAGCCCGGCGAGCCGACAGGGATGCCCGTCACCGCCGCTCGCAGCGCGCTGCAAGCAGCCGGCTGGCGCACCGTGTCCATCCGACGGGGTGACGATCTGGCAACCGCCTGGCGACGTGTCTGCACCGTCGGCAGTGAGGACGTCGAGCAGGCCGGTCAGGTCGATGCGGCTGCCGGTCGGTCCCGTCAGTACCAGGAACAGGTGAGATCCCGATGACCCTGCTGTCCGATCCACCCGTCGAGCCGGCTTTCGCCGGCCCGCCCGCACGCCCGGCCGCACCCTCCGGGATGGCGCCTGCCGCCGGACCACCCCGTCAGGTGCGAGCCCCCATCGACGACCGGGTCTCGCTGGTTCCCAGTCTGTTGGCCGTCCTCGCGTTGCTCGCCGGCTCCGCTGCACTGAGCTCGGTGCTCGACGAGCCGACCTGGGTCCTGCCCATCGTCGAAGTGGTCGGCATCGTGTGGCTGCTCGGTGTGGGTTGTCGCCTGCTGCGCTCCCCCGCCCCCGTCACCGTGCTGGTCCAGTTCGCCGGCTTCCTGGTCGTACTGACGAGCCTGTTCACGTCCTCGGGGATCGGTGGGCTGATCCCCACCGCCGCGGCCTTCCGCGATGCGGGCGACCTGCTGCGCGATGCCTGGGCGCAGATCCTGGCCACCGTCCCGCCCGCACCGACGACGCCGGCGCTCACCTTCCTGGCGGCGCTCGCGCTGGGCACCACTGCCCTCATCGTCGACTTCCTGGTGGCCGAGGCGAAGGCCCCGGCGCTGGTCGCACTCCCCCTGCTGTGCCTGTACTCGGTGCCGGCCTCGATCTCCACCCAGTCGCTGCCGTGGTGGACGTTCGTCGCACCGGCCCTGTTGTATGCCGCACTGCTGGCCAGCACCGGTTCGCTGCTGACCCGGCGACTCGGGCGGGCCTCGGTCGGACTCGTCGTGTCCGGCGTGCTCGTCGCAGGCGTGGGCGCCGGAGTCGGGGTGTTCGGCGGCGACTCGATCTCGACGGTCGGGACCGAGGGACACCTGCCCCGCAACAGTGTGGGCGGCGGCCAGATCGGTTTGAGCCCGTTCACGTCGCTGCGCGGCGACCTGAAGCGCGGCGAACCCGTCGAGCTGCTGCGGGTCCGCGACCAACCCGTCGACGACTACCTGCGGGTGGTGGCGCTGGAGGTGTGGCGCTCCGGTGAGGACGCGGGATTCAGCTACGGCGCTCTCACCGACGACGGCGACCCACGCAACGGGATCAGCGCGACGACCCCGGGTGGCGACCCCGTTGAGGTGACGGTCGAGTCGCTGCGCTGGGCCGACAAGTGGTTGCCGATGTTCGCCGGCACCCAGGCGATCCAGGGCCTCGGTCCCGAATGGCAGTACGACCGCGCGCTGTCGACGGTCTACCGCGAGCAGGAGCAGAACCCGAAGTCCTACCGGCTGCTGACCTCGTTCGAGATGCCGACCGCGGCAGAACTGCGCACCGACACGGTGACGCCGACCGCAGAGCTGCTGGACACCTCCGGCATCCCCGACTCGGTCCGCAACACCGCGGCCGACGTGGTGGCCGGCCAGCAGACCCCGTTCGCCAAGGCCGACGCTCTGCTGAAGTACTTCACGAATCCCGCCAACGGCTTCATCTACTCGTTGCAGGTTCCCCCCGGCAGCAGCGGCAACCAGCTGGCCGACTTCCTGGAGAACAAGCAGGGGTACTGCGAGCAGTACGCATCGGCGATGGCCGCGATGCTGCGCACCCTCGGCATCCCGTCGCGGGTCGCTGTCGGTTTCACCCAGGGTGAGCTGAAGAACGACGGGACGCGGGTCATCACCACCAACGACGCGCACGCCTGGGTGGAGGTCCGCTTCGACGAGCACGGGTGGGTGCGGTTCGATCCCACTCCGCTGACCGGTGGGACCGGTCGGGAGAACGGCTTCACCGACGGCGGCACCGGTTCTGGCGACGGCACCGGTGAGACGAGTTCGGCGTCCGAGACGGTCGGCCCCTCCGCGGAGCCGAGTGTGGACACCACCGGTGGCGGCGAGCGACAGCCGGGTCTCAATCCCGACGACGGCGGCACCGACAGCGAGGGCACGACCGCGGCCCAGGTCGCTGCACCCGCAGCACCGACCGGTCTGGCCGCGGTTCCGCGATGGGTGTGGTGGGGTCTCGGACTGGTCGTGCTGCTGGTGGTGCTCGCGATGGTCCCCGGCCTGGTGCGCGGTCAACGGCGGCGCAGCAGGATTCAGGTGGCGAGCAGCGGCGGACCGGGCGCAGCGACGGCGGCCTGGGCGGAGATCGAGGATCTGATGCTCGACCACCGGTTGGCCCTGATCCCGACCGAATCCACTCGGACGACCGCCAACCGGGTCGCGAAGGTGGCCGGATTGAACCAGGCCGGCCGGACCCAGCTCCGCTCGCTGGTGATCGCTGCCGAGCAGCAGTGGTACGCCGACGGGCAGTCCTCGGTGGCGGTCGCGGCACCACCGCAGGAGGATCTGGCTCCGGCCATCCATGCGGTCCGCGCCGGACTGACGCAGGCGATCCCGCTGCGCCCCGCCGAGCGTTGGGTCCCCCGGAGTGTGCGGCCCCGGGTCTGATGCTCAGTCGCCGATCGAGCGACGCAGGAGTCGAGATCCCGTGACCATCGAGAGCACGGTCCGTGGACGAGCGCGCCGCTTGACTGGCCTCGCTTGACGCGCCGGTTCGCAGGCTCACCGGACCGTCTGGCGCTGCAGAGGGCCGCGCAACGACCTCGTGCACGAATCCAGTAGCGACGGGGATGGTGGCGACCTGATCATCACGACTGCGACCGAACCGGAGGACGCCCGGGGAGGGGCGGGCGAGTGGCGGGACCGGACCTGGGCCGCAGGCGTGACGATCGCACCCGAGCGCTGGCACTACCTGCGGGCCGAGTCGACTGCTGCGCAGACGTGCATCGAGACTGGCGATCGAAGTGTCCACGTCACCCATCATCCGGGCGGTCTCGACCTCGGATGCAGAGCCGGCGGAGTGCGCCGCCCAGCGGTGATCGAGCGGGCCCAACAGACGCGCTGACCGGCCAACAGCAGGTGCGAGCTACTCCTGCTCGTCGAACCGACGTCGCAGGCGCTCTTCCAGCTTCGACGAGACGGTGCCGGCGGGTTTGGGCTTCGCCGGGGTGACGGTGGCGTTCTTGCCGCGGCCAGGGACACCGAAGACGAACAGACCGGCACCGGCAACCATGGCCAGGAAGCCGACCACCGAGACGATCACGCCGAGGGTGAGCACACTCTGGGTGGTGATGACGCCGACGACCAGGCAGACCAACCCGACCACGAACACCGCAGCAGCGGCGATCGGCCGACGACGACGGATCCGCGTGACGTCCACCGACGTGGCGAACTTGGGGTCGTCGTCGTAGAGCGCGCGTTCGATCTGGTCGAACATGTGCTGCTCGTGCTCGGAGAGCGGCATGGTCCCTCCTCGGGCGTCGGGTGTCACAGCCGGGAAGGTCGTGGCCCCGTCAGGGTGATGAATTGGTGCGGGTTCTTCCGTGCTGAAATCGGGTGCTGATCCACCGTGCTGGTACTCGGGTGCCAGGTGGATCGGGACCTACTGTCCACAGTACGAGCAACAGAGCCCGTCCACTACCTACTCTGCCAACCCGTTATGGCGAATCTGCCCATCAGGGGACTCTCCCGGCATCACCCGGGGCGATCTGGTCCGATCGTGCCGGGGTGCAGACACCGCCAACAGGCTCGCCGGACGGATCGCGGCGGCCCCGAACCGGGCGGCCACCTCGTCGACCGTCGTCTCCGCCGTCCGCCAGTCTGCATCGATCAGGGACGCCGCCGGATCGACGTCGAACGCCAGTTGCGCCGATGCCTCACCCGGCAGCACCAGCCCCTCGAGCCGGACGCCCACCAATCGCACGGGGCGGGTGGCGCCCAGCGCTTCGAGCAGGCCGACAACGGCGGCGTGGATGTCGCGACTGAGATCGAGCGGCTCGGCGAGGGTGACCGATCGGAAAACGGTGCTGAAATCGTCGTAGCGGACCTTGAGGGCCACCGTCCGCCCGCGGACGCCACCCGCCCTGGCTCTGCGCGCGGTGCGGTCTGCGAGCGCCAGCAGCTCACGGTCGAGGATCCGGCGGTCCGCCGTGTCCACCGCGAACGTCGTCTCGGCGCCGATGGATGCTTCGGCCACGTCCGTGGTCACCGATCGTCCGTCGATCCCGTTCGCCAACTCGTGCAGCTTGGTGCCGGCAGCCTGGCCGATCTGCTTGACCAGCCACGATCGCGAGGTCGAGGCGATGTCGCCGACAGTGGTCAGTCCGAGGGCGAGCAACGCCTTCTCCTGGGCCGGCCCCACTCCCCACAGGGCCCGGACCGGGAGCGGCCGGAGCAGTTGCTCCACCTCCCCAGGGGGAACCACCAGCAGCCCGTCAGGTTTTGCCAGACCGGAGGAGAGCTTGGCGATGAACTTGGTGGCGGCGGCGCCCACGGTGGCGACGAGCCCCAGCTCGTCGGCGATCCGCTGACGCAGTCGGATCGCGATCTGCACCGGACGTCCCTGGCCCCGACCCGCCCCGGACACGTCCAGGAACGCTTCGTCCACCGAGAGCGGTTCGACCAGCGGGGTCACGTCGCGGAACATCGACATCACCTGGTCGGAGACCTCGCTGTAGAGGCCGTGCTCCGGAGGTACCACGACGATCCCGGGGCAGAGGGCACGCGCTCGTCCGGTCGGCATCCCGGAGCGCACCCCGGTGGCGCGGGCCGCGTAGGTGGCGGACAGCACGACACTGCGTGGACCGGTGCCGGCAACCATCATCGGACGACCGCGCAGTTCCGGGTGGCGACGCAGCTCGACCAGGGCGAAGAAGGCATCCATGTCGACGTGCAGGATCGTGCAGGCCGAATCGTCCACCGACTCGGGATCCTCCGTCGTCCGACGTCCCGACGTGCTCGTTCCCATCAGCAGCATCCACTCCTGCGCGCCGCGCGAACCGCTCCCACCGGGAGTCGGGCGCCGCCGACGCCCCGGACGGCCAGCCTAGTGCCGCTCAGCCCGAGCGGTCCTGGCGCGCGCTGATCAATGATTCGACCAGGTCGATGAAGTCACCGGTCTGCCGGATCAGATCGTCGGTCTCCCGCACCCCGATGGCCCGGCCGATCCCGGCCTCCGCCAACTGGCGCTTGCCGATCCCCGCCCGGTAGAACGCGGCCCACTCGGCGAGCTCCGGAGCGACCCGCTCGAGCAGATCCCACACGTTGCCGCGACCACCTGCCCGGCTCGGCCGCGCACGTCCTGCGATCGAGCCGCTCCCAGCAGCGCGACCGGACGAGGGGCTCGCACGTACTGCCAGCAGCGCTGCGGCGGCGCGCAGACCGGCCAGGTGCGCCGCGGCGTAGCGATCGGCGGTGCCGGTGGCCCGGATGGCGGACCCGAGACCCCGACCAGCGTCGGCGATCAGTTCGCGGGCAGCGGCCTGACCGACCGGACCTCCGGCGGGACCTGACGGACTCGGCCTGCTCGACGTCCGACTGCCACGACCCGGCCCTCTGTTCTGTGTCGAGCTCTCCGCTCGGGACGACGATCTGGTCACCATGGCAGTTCCTCCACTCACCGTGCACCCGCACCCAGCAATGTTGTGCGATGCTTCGACCTGGCGGCGTCGTTGTCGAACACCTGTTCGATACAGTACGCCTGCCCGACTGCCCCGTCCAGGGTCCCGTCCGGCTCAGCGGCCGGCGTCGTCCACGACGGGTCCGCCCTTCTCGCCGGGTCGGGAACGGCGAAACGTGATGTCATGGAGCGATGGTGTCCCACCACTCCGACAGTCCTGCCCGGACGGTGACGGCCGACCAGGGGCTGTCGCTGCGCCCGGTTGACGCCGAGGGCTTCCTGACACTGGTGGACGAGTTCATCGGGATCTACTCCGCGGCCATGCGGTACCCCGCCGAGCAGGCTTCCGGACGCCGTCAGCTGTGGGAACAGCACGCGCTGCGCGCCGGGTTCAGCTGTGTGGCCGTCTTCGACCGCAGCGGACATCCGGTGGCCTTCGCCTACGGCTACTCGGGGCGACGCGGACAGTGGTGGAACACCGAGGTGGCCAGGGGGGTGCGCGGCACCCCCGCCGAGGCGTGGTTGGCCGACTACGCCGAGCTCACGGAGTTGCACGTCCGTCCGGACCACCAGGGCCAGGGGCTCGGGGAACGGACCCTCCGTGCCTTCCTCGCCTCACGGACCGAGCCCCAGGTGCTGCTGTCGACGCCTGAGGGCGACAACCGTGCCTGGCGGTTGTACCGGCGGCTGGGCTTCCAGGACGTGTTGCGCAGCTACCGGTTCACCGGTGACGGTCGGCCCTTCGGGATCCTCGGACTTGTCCTGCCGGTCTGACCCGGGTCGGCGCGCGTCACCCCGCCTGTTCGAGTTGCCAGCGGTGACTCAGGAGCGCGGGTCGTCCTCGGCGGGCTCGGTGGTCCGATCCGGTTCGCCGGCGTGTCTGACCGTGTCCCGGTAGGCCTCCCGGACCACCAGGTGCGCTGACACCGGCGCGGTGAACAGCTGCAGCAGCACGATCAGCACCAGCTGCCCGATCACCGCCCAGGTCCCCAGTCGCAGGCCGACCCCCAGCATCAGCAACATGATCCCCAGCACCTGCGGTTTGGTCGCCGCGTGCACCCGCGACTCGGTGTCCGGGAACCGCAGGACGGCGATCCCGGCCAGCGCCGACAGCAGCGCACCGGCGATCAGTGCGATCGCGGAGAGCAGGTCGATGGTCGTCATCGGCCCTCCCGTTCCACGTCGGTTGCCGGATCGTCGGCGGTCGGTGCTGTCGCGGTTGCGTCGGGCGGCGGCGTAGGGCCCTGGGTGGCCTCGCGCGGCAGCAACCGCGCCAGGCTGGCCGTCCCGAGGAATCCCAGCAGCGCGACGACGACACCGACCACCAGCGTCACCGAACTGCGCGACAGCGCGGCGGCCAGCATGATCACCCCCACCGCGATGGCCAGCAGGACGTCCAGCGCCGCCGCGCGATCGAGCGCCCCGGGACCGCGCCGCAGTCGGACCGTCGCCGCCACAGCGCCGATCGCGAACAGGGCTCCCGCCACGATCGTCGTCACCGTCATGATCGTCATCCCGTCGCACCTGCCGTCGCACTCGTGAGCTCCCGGTACTGCTGCCGGGCCTCCCGGTTGCCGAACGCCATGGTGATGCGTCGTTCCTGGGCGAGCACCCGGCTGGTCACTTCCCGCTCCGAGTCGTCGTGCGCATCCAGGACATGGATCAGCAGACTGCGTTCGCCGTCGTCCCGACTCCCGCCGGTGTCCGCCTCGATGATCAGACTGCCGGGGACCAGCGACACCGCCAGTGCTGTCAGGTGCTGCAGCAGGTCGGTCGTGCCGGCCAACACCACCCGGAGGACGATGCTCTGCGGCTGTCGCGGACGGACGGCGATCCAGGCCACCCCGACGCTGGACACCACGACGTCGTACAGGAACCGCAGCACCAACCACACGGTCGCCACTGGGTGCAGACCGAACTCGAAAGCCGTGTGCGGCAACGGGAACAGCCACAGCACCAGCACCGCGGAGGTGAGTCCGACCAGCAGCAGCGAGGGCTGCAGCGAACCCCACAGCATGATCCACAGCAGCATCAGCAGGCCGACCGTGATCAGGTAGGCACGCCAGCCGCCGCGACCGGAGGGGATGCGCATCTTCTCGTGCTCGTCAGCGGGCCGACGCTCGCGCGGCGCGTGGTGCTGCAGCGGACGGTTCCGCTGGTGGCGGCGGCCGGCCTTGCTGCCGCCGCCCTGGCTGCGCGGGCTCATCGACCCGACCCCAGCACCGCGCTGATGTAGGCGACGTTGCCCGTCAGGTCGTCGGCCGCCCGGTCGGCGTAGCCGTAGAACACGCCACCGAAGATCATCAACGCCAGCCCGGCAGCGACCACCACGAGCGTCGCGCCGACCATGCCGACCGGCATCGACCGCAGATCCGCGCCGGTGGAGATGCCCTGACGGACCCGCGCGGGCTGCTGGTCGTCGGCGGGCGCGGCACCGGTTGCCCGGGCCTCCCCGTGCCCTCGGCCGCGGCCGCCCTCGCGTCCCTGACGTCCCTGCGGCGTACCGCCGACCCGGTGCTCCGGCCGTGGGTCACCGTCCTCGACCTCAGGACGTGGACGCCAGAATGCCCGACCCCAGACCCGCACGATCGCCAGCAACGTCAGCAGGCTGGTGAGGGCACCGCCGGCCACCACGACGATCGCGGTCACGCTGCCGGTCGCGATGCCCGCCTCGACGAGCCCCACCTTGCCGAGGAAGCCGGAGAACGGCGGTACCCCACCGAGATTCATCGCCGGGATGAAGAACAGCACTGCCAGTGCCGGGGCCGTCTTCGCCAGCCCGCCCAGCCGGTCGATCCTGGTGGTCCCGGTGATGTGCTCCACCAGCCCGGTCGCCAGGAACAGCGCGGTCTGCACGAGGATGTGGTGCGCGACGTAGAACACGGTCGCCGCCAGGCCGGCCTGGGTGCCGATGGCGACGCCGAACACCAGATAACCGATGTGGCTGACCAGGGTGAACGACAGCAACCGTTTGATCTCGTTCTGAGCGATCGCACCGAGGATGCCGATCACCATCGTCGCCAGTCCGATGATCATCAACAACGTCTGGAATCCGCCGGGGAACAACAACGTCTGGGTGCGGATGATCGCGTAGATGCCGACCTTCGTCAGGAGTCCCGCGAAGACCGCCGTCACCGGGGCGGACGCCGTCGGGTAGGAGTCCGGGAGCCAGGCGGACATCGGCCAGATCGCCGCCTTCACCCCGAACGCGATGAGCAGCAACGACTGCAGGACGACCATCAGCGTCGCCGGCAGCGCCTGCAGCCGGTCGGCCAGGTCGGCCATGTTCAGCGTTCCGGTGGCGGCGTAGATCATCCCGATGCCCGACAGGAAGATGATGGAGGAGACGATCGAGATGACCACATACGGTGCGCCGGAACGGATCCGCTCGAGCGTGCTGCCCAGCGTCAGCAGCACATAGCTTGCGGTGAGCAGGATCTCGAAGCTGACGTAGAGGTTGAACAGGTCACCGGCCAGGAAGGCGTTCGAGACCCCCGCAGCCATGATCAGGAAGGCCGGGTGGAACACCGACACCGGTGCTTCACGGGATTCGCCGTCCGAATGTCCTTGGGCGATGGCATACACCAGCACGGCCAGGGTGACCAGGGTGGAGACGACCAGCATCAGCGCCGACAGCCGATCGGCGACCAGGGTGATGCCGACCGGCGAGTCCCAGCCGCCGATGTGCATCACCAGCGGTCCGTTCGCATCGACCTCGAGCAGCATGATGATCTCGAAGACGAACTGGATCGACAGCGATCCGACAGCGACGGCCCGTTGGGCCTTCGGTCGGCGGCTGGTGAGCAGGGCGAGAGCGGCTCCGAGCAGCGGCATCATCACCGACAACGGCAGCAGCGTCGCGGCTGTCATTCGTCACCACCTCCACTCATCTCGTCCACGGCGATGTCATCCGGATCGTCCGGGACCTCGTTCTTGCGGGTGAGCTGGTAGTTCCGGTAGATCATCGCCAGCAGGAAGCAGCTGATCGCGAAGGTGATGACGATCGAGGTCAGCACCAGCGCCTGCGGGATCGGGTCGGCGCTGACGCCGTCCTCCCCCACGATCGGTGCCGAGCCACTGCGTCCCGCGGACAGCAGCAGCAGGTTCGCGCCGTGCCCGATGAGCAGGAAGCCCAGCAGCACCCGGATCAGGTTGCGCGACAGCATCAGGTAGACGCCGGAGGCGAACAGCACTCCGATCAACCCGGCGAACACGACGTTGGCGGTCATCGTGGCCCCCTCGCGTCGGCCCGGACCCGGCGCCGGGACGTCGGCACGACCAGGGCCTGCCGGTCGAGTTCCGCCCCCAACGAGTGCAGCACGTCCAGCACCAGACCGATGACGACCAGGTAGACCCCGATGTCGAAGAACGACGAGGTGACGATCTTGAACTCGCCGAGCACCGGCCAGTCCCATGTCCAGATGTGCGACTCCAGTGCCGCGCCGCCGCCGAGCATTCCGCCGACTGCCGAGAAGCACACGATCACCAAGCCGACGCCGAGCAGCCGACCGACATCCACCGTAGCAGCCTCGCCGAGATCGTAGGGCCCGCCGGCGATGTAGCGCAGGGTGAGCGCGAGGCCGACGATCATCCCGGCCGCGAAGCCGCCGCCGGGCAGGTTGTGACCGACGAACAGCACGTACACGGAGAACATCACGATGATCGGGAAGATCAGCCGGGTGGCGACCTCCAGCAGCAGCGAGCGGCCGGAGGTACCGGCGCCGGGCGACCAGTTGGTCGGCAGGGCGCTGTCCTGACCACGGCGCGGACGCCTCGGTGCGGAGCCGGTGCGCCTGGACTGGAAGATCAGGCTGGCGACCCCGGTCGCCGCGGCGACCAGCACCGACAGTTCACCGAAGGTGTCCCAGCCGCGGACGTCCACCAGGATGACGTTCACCAGGTTCTCGCCGCCGCCGAAGCTGACCGCCGGACCCTCCAGCCCCGCGGACACCGGGGTGGCCGTCCGGATGCCGGGGATCACCAGCGCGAGGGTGGCCATCACTGCGCCGACCCCGACCGCGATCACCAACGAGACCCGCTTGCCGCGTTGTCCGCGGGATGCTTCCTCGTTGGCGGAACCGGGCGGCATCCTGGTCAGCACCAACAGGGCGACCACCAGCGACACGGACTCCATCAGCATCTGGGTCAGCGCGAGGTCGGGCGCCCCGCGCAGGATGTACAGCACCGACATGGCGTAGCCGATGCCGCCGACCACCATCATTGCGACGACCGCGCGCTTGGCCCGCAGCACGGCGGGGATCAACGTCAGCACGACCAGCGCCAGCACCAGCTGCGCGGGCGTCAGCGGTTCGATCGGGCTGATCTGTGCGCCGGAGCGCAGCAGCAGCGTCCCCGGGAAGATGACCAGCACCACCAGGACCGCACCGAGCGAGACCGGGACCGAACCCCGCTGGGTGGTGGCTGTGGTCCGCGCGGCAGCGTGCTCCACGCCGCGGATCGCGGCGCGGTAGGCGATGCCGGGCTGCCAGAGCGGCTCCGCCAGACCACTGCGGACGTCGGCGCGACGCTGCAGCAGGTAGATCCCGGCGCCGATCGCGATGCCGAGCACCGACAGGCCGAGCGCCGGAGTGAGGCCGTGCCAGAGCGCGAGCGCGTTCTCGTGGACTTCCCCCGCGGTGCCGGCGTATGACGCGACGACCGGCTCCCAGAGCATCGGCAGCACGCCCAGCAGGAACCCGAGCCCCACCAGGATCCAGGTGGGTGCCGTCATCAGGACGGGTGGCCGCTCCGGCGTGCTGGGCTCGACGCCAGGCTTGGTGCTGAATGCCCCCCACAGGAACCGGGCGGTGTAGGCGACGGTCAGCGCCGAGCCCGTGGTCATGACGACGGCGGCGGTGATCCCCCAGCCGCCGCCTTCCAGCAGCCCGGCATAGCCGGCTTCCTTGGCGACGAAACCGACCATCGGCGGGATGCCGGCCATCGATCCGGCGGCCAGGAACGCCGCGACCGCGAGTGCCGGCATCCGTCGTCCGACGCCGGACAGCTCGGTCAGCTTCCGGGTGCCCGCCTGGGTGTCGATGATGCCGACCACGAAGAACAGTGCGCCCTTGAAGGTCGCGTGGGCCACCAGCATCGCCAGGCCGGCGAGCAGGGCGTCCGCAGTGCCGGCGCCCATCAACAGGGTGAGCAGGCCGAGCTGGCTGACCGTTCCGAACGCCAACAGCAGCTTGAGGTCGCGCTGCCGGAGGGCGGCGACGGCGCCGAAGAGCATCGTCGCGCCGCCGAGACCGATGAGCACCGGCTTCCAGGCGGGGTTGTCGGCGAACCCGGGCGCGAACCGTGCGAACAGGTAGATACCGGCCTTCACCATGGTGGCCGCGTGCAGGTACGCGCTGGCCGGCGTCGGCGCCGCCATCGCGCCGGGCAGCCAGAACTGGAACGGCACGATGGCCGATTTGCTGATGCCGCCCACCAGGATCAGCACCAGCGCTGCGGTTGCGCCAGGTCCGGTCGGTGGCGCGGTGATGATGGCCGAGATCGAGTAGGTACCCGCGTGCTCGCCCATCATGACGGCGCCGATCAGCATCACCAGGCCGCCGCCGGTGGTGGTGATCAGGGCCTGGGTGGCAGCCACCCGGGCCGGCCGGTTGCCGACCCGGTGCGCGATGAGCAGGTAGCTCAAGACGCCGGTGAGCTCCCACGCGATCACCAGCAGCAGCAGGTTGTCGGCCAGGACCAGCACGATCATCGCGCCGGCGAAGGCGATCAACGACCCCGCATACTTCGCCCGACCGTCGTCCCCGATCGGGAAGTAGCGAGCGGAGTACAGCAGCACCAAGGTGCCGAGCAACGAGATGACGGCGACCATGACGACCGACAGCGCGTCGAAGCGCAGGTCGATCGCGAGCGACAGTTGTGGGATCCAGCGCAGGTGCACCGATCGGACCGCGCCGTCCAGAGTGCCGGGCAGCAGGGCCATGGCCCAGACGGTGGTCAGCGCCGGCAGGACGGCCAGGCCGATCAGCGCGGACCGGTCGTAGCGTCGAGCGGTGGCCGGAGCCACCATGGCGACGAGGACGTGGGTGAGCACGATCGGGATGGCGAAGGATTCGAGCGTCACGGCTTCGAGCGTCACGCGCGCACCATTTGCCGCCTCGGCAGGGAGTCGGCGACAGGGTGCACGTCATCTCCCGGGAGTTCGGCGAATGGGTTGATACGGCCAGTTTATCGGTCCGGGTGGACGCAGCCGACCGGTGGACGACGACGTCAGGAACGAATCCGTCATCACTCCGGAATCGCTCCGGAACTGCTCCGCAACTCTCGTGCGCCGGTTTAGTTGAACGCTCATCTTCCTGTGGCAGAATGGTGAGATGACCACCTCCGTCCACACCCCAGGACCCATGCCGGTGCTGTACCTCTCGCACGGCGCTCCCCCACTCGCCGACGACCAGGTGTGGACCGCTGAGCTCGCGGCCTGGTCGGCCGAGTTGCCGCATCCCGAGTCGGTGTTGATGGTGTCGGCGCACTGGGAGGACGCTCCGGTGACGATCTCCTCGACCACCCGCGCACCGCTGGTATACGACTTCTGGGGATTCCCGGACAAGTACTACGACGTCACCTACGACGCCCCGGGCGCGCCCGAGCTCGCCAACGAGGTGAGTGCTCTGCTCGGCACCGGCCGGGTGCAGCGCGACGAGTCCCGCGGGCTCGATCACGGCGCCTACGTCCCGCTGGTGGAGATGTTCCCCGAGGCCGACATTCCTGTCCTGCAACTGTCGATGCCGACACTGGATCCGGTCGCGCTGTTCGAGCTGGGGCGCACGCTCGCGCCCCTGCGCGACTCGGGAACCCTGATCGTCGGATCGGGGTTCACCACCCACAATCTCTCGGCGCTGCAGGAGGTCTCCGGACGCGACGGCGAGGCGCCCGGCTGGTCGACGGAGTTCGACCACTGGGCACAGGAGGTGATGGCGGCCGACGACGTCGACGCCGTTCTCGACTTCGCGGTCAAGGCACCCGCGCCTCGGCTGGCGCACCCGCGCACCGAGCACTTCGCACCGCTGTTCGTTGCGTTGGGCGCGGCGCATGCCACCGGGAAACCGGTGAACCGCAGCATCATCGAAGGATTCTGGTACGGCCTGTCGAAGCGGTCCTGGCAGCTCGGCTGAACTCCGGCGCTCTCGCAAGCGACGAACGAGCGCGTCCGCCGGCGATCGAGCACGCGACGAAGGAGCGCGCTCTCCGGCGATCGAGCAAGCGACGAGATCCCGGACCCGGCACTTCCTCGGACCCGACATTCCTCCGGCGATCGAGCGAGGAACGAGTCGAGATCCCGACACGTGCGATCAGGCCGGCCGCACCCGGTAGAGAACGTCCTCGCCGTCGCCGTTGTCGGTGGTGACCAGCAGGTCTCCCCCGATGTCCTGCACGACGGTGCGGACCCGTCCGAGACCCTGCAGTTCCTGGGGCGCGAATGATCCGGTGAGTGCGCCGGCCGCGTCGAAGGTCAGCATCAGCACCTGCTGGTCCTTGAGCACGGCCATCGCCAGCGCACCATCTAGATTCCCCCACTGTGCACCGGTGATGAAGGTGCCCCCGCCCGGGGCGATGGTCGACTCGCCGGACCGCCAGGCGGCCTCCATCTGGCTGCCGGGAAGATCCTGGTCCGTCATCAGGACCTGCTCGTTGTAGCCCGGAACCGGATTCCAGCCGTAGTTCTCGCCGGGGACGAGCCGGTTCACCTCGTCATCACGGAACGAACCGTGCTCGACACTCCAGATGGTCCCGTCCACCCGCTCGGCGAGGCCCTGGACGTTGCGGTGACCGAAGCTGTGCACGTACCGCTGGGCGACGTCATCCGCGGTGACGAACGGGTTGTCCGGCCACGGATCGCCGGTGGCGGGATCCAGTCGCAACACCTTGCCACCGAGTGAGGTGAGGTCCTGCGGGTTGGTGCCCTGCGCCGCGTCACCCGTGCCGACGTACATAGATCCGTCGGTGGCGATGAGCAGCCGGCAGCCGCCGTGTCGACCGCTGCTCGTCGGGAACCCGCTGATCAGGACACGTTCCTGCGTTGCGGTGTTGGATGCCTGGTCGAGCAGCCAGGTGATGACTCTGACGTCGTGCCCACCGTCGGTGGTAGCTCCCTGGCAGGTGTGGAACCGACCGGACGTGGCGAAGTCGGGGTCGACCTCGAGCCCCATCAGGCCGGTCTCCCCCGACACCCAGACGTCGTCCGAGGGGAAGCCGATCTCGGTGAGGGCGTCGCCGTCGACGATGGAAACGCTTGCGCGGTTCCGCTGGGTCAGCATCAGCCGTCCGTCGCCGAGCGGCTGCACGTCCCAGGGGTGATCGAGCCCATCGACCACCGTGGTCACCTCCAGGGCGGGGACTGCCAGGGCGGACCCGCTCACCGACGGAATGGAGGCGGCAGCACCGGACGCTGCCGGGGGTGACGCTGCCGGTGACGACGAGTCGCCGCCGATCGAGCGGACCACCAGAACCGTTGCAGCGCCAACGGCCAGGACGGTGCCGACCACGACGAGGGCGAGCGGTGGCTTGTTCATCACCCCACGGTAGTGACGGATGGGGCCGTCGGTCCGGCTCCGTAGGGTCGGCGCCATGAAGCGTCCGGGCGTCGGCACAGTCGGGTCCAGGCCGACGACACGTCCGGCCGCCTACGTTCGACGATCCTCGGCCTGCTCGCAGCGCTGGTGGCGCTGGGTGCAGGGGTGGGCTGTGCCGCACGTCCGGTCGCAGGGCTTTCCGGGCCGGCCGCGTCGGCGCTGATCCACCCTCCGAGCAGTCCGGATCCGGCAGCTGGGTCGGCCGCGGCGCTGGCGTCGCGGCTGGTCGTGAAGGGTCGGGCGCCGACGACCGGGTACGACCGAGACGCGTTCGGGCCCTCCTGGTCCGACGACGTCGGCCGTGTCGTGCCCGTGTCGGGTGGTCGCAACGGCTGCGACCAGCGCAACGACGTGTTGCGTCGCGACCTCACGGTGCTGGTCGTCAAGCCCCGGACGAACGGTTGCGTCGCTGCGTCCGGCACGCTGGTGGATCCGTACACCGGCACCCGGATCGCCTTCGTCCGCGGTCCCCGATCGGCCGATGTCCAGATCGACCACGTGGTGGCGCTCGCCGACGCCTGGCAGAAGGGGGCTCAGCAGTGGGATCCGCTGCTGCGCAGGGACTTCGCCGGCGATCCGCTGAACCTGCTGGCCGTCAAGGGGTCGGCGAACCAGTCGAAGGGCGCCGGTGATGCCGCGACCTGGTTGCCGCCCCGCAAGGCCTTCCGCTGCGACTACGCCGCCCGGATCGTCGCGGTGAAAGTGAAGTACGGGGTGTGGGTGACCGCCGCCGAGAAGTCCGCACTGCTGTGGATCCTCGCGGGCTGCCCTGGTCAGAGCTTGCCGGCCGCGACGACTGTGGCGGTGCCGGCGATTCAGCGGTGAGCCCGCCCGCCGAGTCGGGCGCACCGCCGACCACTCCGCTGGCGAAAGGTGTTGTCGCTGGCGCTGTTTCCGCCCCTGAAGCCTGCTTCAGCACCTGACACCAGCGACAACGGGTCGGCGGCCGGCACACGCAGAACCGTGAAACTGCTGCGGTCAGCTGCAGCCGCTGGTGGACCCGCAGCCCTCGCAGACGTAGCAGGCACCGGACGGACGCATCTTGGTGCCGCAGGTGAAGCACAGCGGCGCGTCGGAGTGCCGACCCGTCACCATCTCCAGCAGCTCCGTGGACGATCCCGCACGGGTCGGCGCGGCGGCCTTCGCCACCGTCCGGGCAGCCTGGACGTCGTCGGTCGCCGGGTCGGCGGTCCCCGCCGCGTTGGCGGCCTTCTCCGCGGCCGTTGTCACCGCAGGGGTGGCATCGACCCCGACCTGCAGACCGGAGCTGTGCAGATCGGCTCTGTGCTGATCGCCACCGACCAGATCGTCGTCGACCGGGATGTCCTGCGCCTGGATGTCATTGCCGGCCACCTGGGCGGTCCGCTCGGGGGCCGAGAAGATGCCCAGCTCGGCACGCTTCTCCAGGGGCAGGTAGTCGAGCGCGATCCGGCGGAACAGGTAGTCCATGACCGAGGTCGACAGCCGGATGTCCGGGTCATCGGTCATGCCGGCCGGCTCGAACCGGAGGTTGGTGAACTTGCTGACGTAGCTCTCCAGCGGAATGCCGTACTGCAGACCGACCGACACCGCGATCGAGAACGCGTCCATCACACCGGCCAACGTCGAACCTTGCTTGCCGAGCTTCACGAAGATCTCGCCCAGGCCGTCGTCCGGGTAGGAGCCGGTGGTCAGGTAGCCCTCGGCGCCGCCGACGGTGAACGAGACCGTCTGCGACGGGCGCTTCTTCGGGAGCCGACGACGCACCGGAGTGTGCGGCTCGGCAAAGACGGGCGCGGCGGTCTTGTTCGTGCTGCGGTCGTCGTTCTTCTTCGACGCCGACAGCGGTTGGCCGACCTTGCAGTTGTCGCGGTAGATGGCCAGCGCCTTCAGGCCGAGCTTCCACCCCTGGGTGTAGATCTCCGCGACGTCGGCGACGGTCGCGTTCTCCGGCATGTTGACCGTCTTGGAGATCGCCCCCGAGATGAACGGCTGGATGGCCGCCATCATCCGGACATGGCCCATCGGCGAGATGGTGCGCTCACCCATGGCGCAGTCGAAGATCGAGTAGTGCTCGTGCTTGAGGCCCGGCGCGTCGACCACGTGGCCGTTCTCCGAGATGAACTCGACGATCGCCTCGATCTGCTCCTGCTGATAGCCGAGCGCCTGCAGGGCCCGCGGAACGGTCTGGTTGACGATCTTCATGGAGCCGCCGCCGACGAGCTTCTTGAACTTCACCAGTGCCAGGTCGGGCTCGACACCGGTGGTGTCGCAGTCCATCATCAGGCCGATCGTGCCGGTGGGCGCCAGCACCGAGGCCTGCGCATTGCGGTAGCCGTGCTGCTCGCCGAGCGAGACCGTCTGCTTCCACGCACGACCGGCGAGCTTGAGGACCGCTGCATCGTCGGTGCCGACGGTACGGACCTGATCGCCTGCGGCAGCGTGCTTGCGGATGACCCGCTTGTGGGCGTCGGCGTTGCGGGCGTAGCCCTGGTAGGGGCCGACCACCGCTGCCAGTTCGGCCGACCGCTTGTAGGCGGTTGCCTGCATCAGGGACGTGATGGCGGCCGCGAGCGTGCGAGCACCCTCGGAGTCGTACGCATGGGCGGTGGCCATCAACAGGGCACCGAGGTTCGCGTACCCGATACCCAGCTGACGGAAGTTCCGGGTCGTCCGGGCGATCGGCTCGGTCGGGAAATCGGCGAAGCAGATCGAGATGTCCATCGCGGTGAAGACCAGCTCGACGGCCTTGGCGAACGTATCGGCCTGGAAGGTGCCGTCGTCGGCCAGGAACTTCATCAGGTTCAGCGAAGCGAGATTGCACGAGGAGTTGTCCAGGTGCATGTACTCCGAACACGGATTGCTGGCGTTGATCCGTCCCGATTCCGGGCAGGTGTGCCAGTCGTTGATGGTGTCGTCGTACTGGATGCCCGGATCCGCGCAGGACCAGGCGGCCTCGTTGATCTTGGTGAACAGCTCGCGCGCGTCGACGGTGTCGACGACCTCGCCGTTCTTGCGCCCGCGCAGTGCGAACGGGGTGCCCGCATCGACCGCTTGCATGAACTCGTCGGACACCCGGACGGAGTTGTTCGCGTTCTGGTACTGGACCGAGACGATGTCCTCACCGCCGAGATCCATGTCGAAGCCGGCATCGCGGAGGGCGCGGATCTTGTTCTCCTCCTTCGCCTTCGTCTCGACGAACTCGACGATGTCCGGGTGGTCGACATCGAGCACCACCATCTTGGCCGCACGCCGGGTGGCGCCGCCGGATTTGATGGTGCCCGCGGAGGCATCGGCGCCGCGCATGAACGAGACCGGACCGGAGGCGGTGCCTCCGGAGGACAGCAGCTCCTTGGACGATCGGATGCGCGACAGGTTGAGACCGGCGCCCGACCCGCCCTTGAAGATCAGGCCTTCCTCGCGGTACCAGTTCAGGATCGAGTCCATGGTGTCGTCGACGGCGAGGATGAAACACGCCGAGACCTGCTGCGGCGACGAGGTCCCGACGTTGAACCAGACCGGGGAGTTGAACGAGAAGACCTGGTGCAGCAGCATCCAGGTGAGCTCGTGATCGAAGATCAGGGCGTCGTCGTCGGAGGCGAAGTAGCCGTTGTCGCGACCCGCATCGGTGTACTTCGTGACCACCCGATCGATGATGTCGCGCAGGCTGCGCTCGCGGGTGTCGGACCCGACGGCGCCGCGGAAGTACTTGCTGGTGACGATGTTGGTCGCATTCACCGACCAGAAGTCCGGGAACTCGACCCCGCGCTGCTCGAAGTTGACAGTGCCGTCGCGCCAGTTGGTCATCACCACGTCGCGCCGCTCCCAGTCGACCTCGTCGTAGGGGTGCGTTCCGGCCGTGGTGAAGACGCGCTCGAACGCGAGCACACTCCGTTCACCGTCCGACGCACCGCCGGCACTGGAGCCGTTGCTGGAATGGACGGTCTCGGTCATGGGTGGATCCCTTCGATGGTGCTACGACTCGTGGCGGCCGGGCAGGAGATGGAGGACGAGCGGTGGCGGCAGACGGTCAACGGTCCGGCGGGCCGGTGGCGACCGAGGCAGGCTCCACAGTGGGACCGGTCGCGTCGTCAGGCCGGTCCTGCTGGAGGCGGGCGATCTCGGCGATGAAGTCGTCGGCGGAGGTGAAGGCCCGGTAGACCGAGGCGAAGCGCAGGTAGGCAACCTCGTCCAGATCACGCAGCGGTCCGAGGATCGCCAGACCGACGTCCTGACTGGGAACCTCCGGCAGACCGATCGCGCGAACCGCGTCCTCGACCTGCTGCGCCAGCAGAGCAAGTGCGTCCTCATCGACCGGACGACCTTGGCACGCCCGCCGCACACCGTCGACAACCTTGGACCGACTGAACGGCTCGGTGACGCCGCTGCGCTTGACCACAGCGAGCACGGATTCCTCCACCGTCGTGAAGCGGCGCGAGCACGCCTGACACGATCGACGCCGGCGGATGGCCTGACCGTCGTCGACCTCTCTGGAGTCGATCACCCGCGAATCGGAGTGCCGACAGAAAGGGCACCGCATCCGCATCACCTCCCCGTCCGTACTGGTTCGCCGGCCATCACCTGATCGGCCACCGCTGTCGTGGTGCGTTGTCAACACAGCTGTCCACACGTCGGCCGAACGGCAGTGGACGCCAGGTGGACAACAGCTGCCCGCCCGCGTGCTGGGCCTACTTCTGTGTGGACAACCTGTGGATGCACCGAAACGGCGGCCACCCAACCTGTGGACAACTTACACCTGTGTGACCACTAGATGTTGTGGTCGCAACCCTATGCAGGCATCACCGACGAAGCAAGACGGGAGCGGCGTGTCGACGGACGGATCGCCAGGACGGAGCGCGTGGGCCGAGCTGCTCAGCCGGTGGGAACCTGCAACACCAGACCGGCCGGGAGAGCCGCGTCCGCACCGGTGCCGTCGAGCGCGTTGCCGGCCCGGATCCGGTCCACGAGGTCACCGACCGCTGCGGGCGAGGCGTTGGGCCCGACCGCGTCACGAGCGACCGACCACACCGTCTGCCCCGGGGTCGTCACGACCTCGACAGCGCCACCGGCGGCATTCGGTTGGCCACCGAACATCAGGATGAGGACGCCGGCGAGCACGCTCAGGGTGACCGTGAGTCGGGCCCATCGGTTCATCCGGTACCCACGTTCCACGGTGCTGCCGCCCACGACGGCGGCACATCCGACCGCGGGGCGCGGCGCGGGCAGGCTGACCGAAGACGGACGGGTGGCGGGACGACTGACAGCCTGCCGGCGCACCGGAGCGTCCGGTCGGACCGGGGTGAACACCGACGGAGCGCCCACGTCGGAGCGCCCCTGCGAACGATCCAGGATTGCTGTGCTCATCTCGCCACCTCTGTTCGCTGGGCCCCGGCCGATCCGGGACTGCCATCCCACGCGGGCCCTGCCCATGAGGACCCTCGTCGCGCATCCCGCAGTGGGACACGCGTTCGCTTCCACTTCTTCCAACAGTGACGACCCGGTGCGTGTTCCCGAGCCACTTCCTGATCAGGAGCCTGCCCGACAGCTCCGACATCGGCCCTGACCTGCACAGATGCCCACAGCGTCCGAATCTCCCGCCGCCCGGCGACTGGCTCCGACCGTCTGACCCGGAGAACCCACCCCGAGAGACCCCAGTTGACCGACGCGACCAGCAGAAGTCGAACGCACGTTCCATCGAACACCTGACCGAAGTTCTACACGGCGGATCCCGAGGACGGAAGAGTTTTCGGCGTGTCGCTCGAACGCATGTTTGAATCGTGACCCATTCTTGCCTAGGCTCACACGTCAACGGACCGATCAGGGAGGCTCCCGTGCCCACAGGCACCAGCGGTGGCAGTGGCAATGGAAAGAACGACGGCGCACCCGGCGGGCCGGGCACAGGTACCGGGTCGGGCGGTCCGGACGACGCGACAGAGCGCTCGGCCACCGTCCACCAGTTCCCCGAGATGTCGGCCGATGGCTCCGGTCCCGTCCCGACGGACGACGTGCCGGAGGGCACCGTCTCCGAGCAGGTCGTCGAGCGACCGCTGCGTCCGCTGACCATGCGTCAGCAGAAGGTCCTCAAGGTGATCAGGGACTCCGTGGCCCGTCGCGGGTATCCGCCGAGCGTGCGTGAGATCGGTGAGTTGGTCGGCCTGAAGTCGCCGTCGTCGGTGGCCCACCAGCTGACCGCGCTGGAGCGACGCGGTCTGCTGCGCCGTGATCCGAACAAACCTCGCGCGGTCGATGTCCGGACGGCGGAGGAGCGGGAGCCGGTCGATCCGGAGATGACGGAGAACGGTCTGTCAGCTCGTCCCACGCCGACGTACGTCCCGGTGGTCGGCCGGATCGCCGCGGGCGGTCCGATCCTGGCCGAGCAGGCCATCGAGGACATCTTCCCGCTTCCGCGTGAGCTCGTCGGCGAAGGTGATCTGTTCCTGCTGCGGGTGGTGGGTGAATCGATGATCGATGCGGCCATCGCCGACGGTGACTGGGTGGTCGTCCATCAACAGCAGACGGCGGAGAACGGCGAGATCGTCGCAGCGATGATCGACGGTGAGGCGACCGTCAAGTCGCTGCGTCGCAAGGACGGGCACGTCTGGCTGATGCCGCACAACCCTGCCTTCGATCCCATTCCCGGCGACGAGGCGACCATCCTCGGCCGGGTCGCGGCCGTGCTCCGCAAGCTCTGACCACCCGGCCGGCACCGACTGCGATGAAGCCCTGACCTCCGATCGGAGGTCAGGGCTTCATCATGTCCCACGTGTCATCACTGCCCACCTGTCGGCGCCCCCCAGCCGCCGGTGCACCGACGTGCCGGTGCCCGACCTGGGCGTGCTCCTCAGGCCAGGCCCGCGCGGAGCACGGCGATGTCGTCCGCCTGTCCGTCGGGATGGGTCTCGACGATGGCCGGCGCGCCCGATCCCTTGACCACTGCCACCACGAGCACAGGATCGAGCAGGGACTCCGAGAAGTTGGCGTGCCTGTCCCGGGCGGAACCGAACTCGTCCCGAGATCCGTTGGCGTGCACCAGATCGATACGGCCGGTGATCGCCATCAGTTCGTCGACGACGTTCTCCAGCGGGAGGCCTGCGGCGTGGGCATGGCAGGTGTCCAGACAGAGCCCGGCCCCGAACTCGCCGACGGCATCCCACAACTGCTTGATCTGCTCGAGCGACCGTGCCATGGCGTTCTCGCCGCCGGCGGTGTTCTCGATCAGGATCGGCACCGGGAAGCTCTCCCTCTCGAACAGCTTGCGCCAGTTCTCGAATCCCTTCGCAGCGTCGTCGCCGTCGCCGACGTGCCCGCCGTGCACGATCAGACCACTCGCACCGATGGCCGCCGCAGCAGCGGCGTGCTGCGACAGCAGCTTCCGGCTGGGCACCCTGATGCGGTTGTTGGTGGTCGCGACATTGATCCGGTAGGGCGCGTGGATGAAGATCCGGGTGCTCTCGCCGGCGGCCACCAGGTGCGCGGTGTCGTCGCGGACCGGCGGGGCCAACCACGCCTGCGGGTCGGTGAGGAAGAACTGCACGGCGTCCCCGCCGATCGCGGTGGTCCTGGCGATGGGGTCGTCGTCGGCCACATGGGCTCCGATGGGCTGCATGACCCGACGCTACCGATCAGCGCCGACAGCGGGCCAGCCGGACCGCCCGCGAAAACGCAACTCGCCCGCCCCCGGGAAGGGGACGGGCGAGTACGCAGAACAAGAACTCAGGAGCCGGCCGGCCGGGTCGGATCGCTGAACTGCTCGGCCGCCTGGGGTACCGGAACGGCAGCGGGAGCCGCCTGCGCCGGAATCGGCTGGACGGGGGTCGGTTGGACCGGGACCGCTTGCACCGGGACGGGCTGCGCGGGAACCGACTGGACCGGAACCTGGTGCACCGGGGCAGCGGGTGCGAGCTGCGCGGTCGGGGTCGGTACGGATGCCGAGGCATCGGTCTCCGACGGCTTCTTCTCGCGCTTCTCGTCATCCTCGTGCATCGCGTTCACCTCGGACTTCAGGATCCGCAAGGAGCGACCGACACCGCGGGCGGCATCAGGCAGCTTGCGGGCCCCGAAGATCAGGATGAACGCTGCGATGATGATCAGCCAGTGCCACCAGCTGAGACCGCCCATATCGATTTCCTCCTCGTCAACGACTTCTTCTCTGTCGCCGGTGGTTCGCGACCGACCCACCAGCCGATTGGCCAGGACCGGGAACTTCCGGGCGACGATGCAACTCGGCAGACGATCACGCAGTGCTCGTCCGCTGTTATCCAGCCTACCCGCTGCCCACGGTTGCGCACCGGCGGCCGGTACGCGGGACGCGCAGACGCCGGAGCACCCCTGATGCGGAAAGTCAGCCGACCGCGATGTGCTGGGTGAGCTGTCCGGCCAGCTCCGGCGACACCTTGGCCACGAGAGAAGTGCCGTGTTCGGTGTGCTCTTCCTGGAGCACCGTGCCCTCCGCATGCACCCGAGCCACCAGGGCTCCCTCGGTGTAGGGAATCAGGACCTCGATGGTCACCGCGGGATCCGGCAGTGCACCTGCGATCCGATCGCGGAGCTCGGCAATGCCCTCACCTGTCCGTGCGGACACGAACGCCGCTCCCGGGAGCTGGTGTCGGAGCCGGACGATGGTGTCGTGATCCGCCCGGTCGATCTTGTTGACGACGACCAGCTCGGGGACCTCGGAGGCGTCGATCTCAGCCAGCACCTCACGTACGGCCGCCACCTGGGCCTCCGGTGACGGGTCGGAACCGTCGATGACGTGCAGTACGAGATCGGCGTCGGCGATCTCCTCGAGCGTCGACCTGAACGATTCGACGAGCTGATGGGGCAGGTGCCGGACGAACCCGACCGTGTCCGTGAGGGTGTAGACCCGACCGTCCTCGGTGGTGGTCCTGCGGGTCGTCGGATCCAGCGTCGCGAACAGCGAATCGTCGACCAGCACCCCGGCCTGGGTCAGCCGGTTGAGCAGTGACGACTTCCCCGCGTTGGTGTAGCCCGCGATCGAGACCGCCGGGACATGGTTCGCCCGCCGCTGGGAGCGTTTGGTGTCGCGCACCTTCCGCATCGCGGTCAGGTCGTGGCGCAGCTGGGAGATCCGCTTGTGGATGCGCCTGCGGTCCAGTTCGAGCTTCGTCTCACCGGGGCCTCGGGAGCCCATACCGGCGCCGGCCGCGACCCGACCACCCTGCTGCCGGGACAGCGACTCGCCCCAGCCGCGCAGCCGGGGCAGGAAATAGTTGAGCTGGGCGAGCTCGACCTGAGCCTTGCCCTCCTTGGACCGGGCGTGCTGGGCGAAGATGTCCAGGATCAGGGCAGTCCGGTCGATGACCTTGACCTTGAGCTTCTCCTCGAGGTTTCGCAGCTGACCCGGCGAGAGCTCGCCATCGCAGACGACGGTGTCCGCGCCGGTCGCGCGGACCACGTCCGCCAGCTCGGCGACCTTGCCGGAACCGATGTAGGTCGCGGCATCAGGGTTCTTGCGGCGCTGCATCATCGCGTCGAGGATCACGGACCCCGCCGTCTCCGCGAGCCGGGACAGCTCGGCCATCGAAGCGTCGGCGTCCGCGGCGGTCCCCTCGGTCCAGACTCCGACCAGCACCACCTGCTCGAGCTGGAGGTCGCGGTACTCGACCTCGGTGATGTCGGTGAGCTGGGTCGACAGGCCGACCACCCGCCGCAGGGCGCTGCGATCGCTGAGATCCTCCTCGCCGCGGGTGGGATCGACCTCGAAGCTCGCGCGCTCACTGAAGCGGGGCTCGGCATCCTGCGGCCGGAGGTCGACCTGCGACTCCGCGAGATGGGCGAGGGCAGCCTCGTCGGCGGGCGTCGCTGCAGGGCGTGGTAGGCGTTGTGAGTTCGTCATGTGTCCACCAGCGTGCCACGCAACACCGACACTCGGCAGCCCCTTTTGCCGGGGGCGAACGGACGGTCGGGTGAGCCCCGGTCCGCGCGGGTGTCAGTTCACCTCCAGATGCACCGCCAGGAACATCGAGATCCGCGGTTGATCGCTCGCCATCTCGTCCGCGGCGAACTCGTCGAAGGTCTGCTGCAACCTCTCCCGCAGTTCAGCCAGCCGCTCCGGGCTCAGCTGCAGGCCCAACCGCGTGCACTCGACCGCCGATTCCGGAACGCCGGCCACCTCGTCCATGAAGGTCCTGAGCATCACGTTGTGGCGTTCGGGCGGGATCCCCGGCTGGGGACCGAAGTCGAGCGCCCACGATCGACCGGTGGCGCGGTAGGGCAACTCACGCGATCCCCGCGCCCCCCGTCGCGGGTTGCCGACCACCAGGAAGCCGGTGTCGACCAGCGTCCGGACGTGATGCAGCACCGTCGCCGGGTTGCGACCGAGCCGGTCGGCGATCTGCCGGTTGGTGAGTTCCTCGTAGCGGCACATCCGCAGGATCCGGATCCGCACGACACTCGACAGGGCCCGACGCTCCGCCTCGGTGGCAACCGGACGAACGTTCCCGGAATCGTCGACGGACATGGGCCCAGCGTAGGAGGTCCCCCTCCCGGCGGCGCCGAGATGCCGCCGCGCCGCGGACCGGAGACCCTCAGTGATTGACTTTTCCCAATCAGTCAATCAGGCTGATCCGGTGACGACTCCCCCGGCCACCCGGAACCTGTGGCACCACGCAGATTTCAGACGCCTGTGGATCGGCGACACCGCCAGCCAACTGGGCGCAGCGTTGGGCGGTTTCGCGATCCCGTACCTGGCCGTCACCGCCCTGGCCGCGACGGTGTTCCAGATGGGCCTGCTGAACACCCTGACCACCCTGGGCTTCCTGCTGGTCGGCCTCCCGTCCGGAGCGCTCATCGACCGGTGGAACAAGCGCTCGGTGATGATCCTGGCCGATCTGGGACGGTTCCTGCTGCTCGCGACGCTGCCGATCGCCTGGTGGGCCGGGTGGTTGACCTTCACCCAGGTTGCCGTGGTCGCCACGGCGGTCGGAATGTTGCAGGTCTTCTTCGATGTGAGCTACCAGAGCTATCTGCCCACGCTCGTGCACCGGGATCAGGTGGTCGAGGGCAACGCCAAACTCCAGGCCTCGCAGTCGGTCTCGCAGGCCGTCGGGCCGGCGGTCGGCGGGTTCCTGATCAAGGTCGCCGGACCGATCGTGTCGATCGCGATCAACTCGATCGGTTACCTGCTGTCGGCCGTCGCGCTGCGAGCGATCCGGCATCGGGAGGTGTCGCCGGCGAAGGCCGATCGCCGCCCCCTGGTCACCGAGATCGCGGAGGGGCTCAGGTTCGTCGTCGGACATCGCCTGCTGCGCAAGCTGATCGCGTGCACCGCGATCGGCAATCTGGCCGGCTCGGTCGCGAACGCACTCACCATCTACTACATGGTGAAGATCCTGCACCTGTCCGCGGTGGCCATCGGTTTCATCGAGGCGGCGATGGCGGTGGGTGGGTTGTGCGGTGCACTGATCACCACCCGCCTCGCGAAGGCCATCGGTGAGGGAATGACGGTGATCGTCACCGCGGTCGTCTTCGTCGGTGCCCAGTTCTCCTGGGTGCTGGCCTCGGTGCTGCCGCCGACCCCGACGCTGGTGGTCGGTCTGTTCATCGCCGGCGTCGGGGTGGTTGCCTACAACATCGCGACGGTCAGCTTCCGTCAGCGGCTGTGCCCGCCGCCACTGCTGGGCCGGATGAACGCTTCCGCGCGCTTCCTGGTGTGGGGCGGAATGCCCATCGGGTCGTTGATCGGCGGCATCCTCGGGCATCAGTTCGGCACCCTGCCGACGCTGTGGGTGTCGGCGATCGCCGGTGTGCTGTCGCTGTTGCCGGTGCTCATCTCCCCGCTGTGGAACATCCGCACCCTGCCGTCCTACGAGGAGGACCCGGTGGCGGCGCAGCAGCTCAGCTGAGGATTGCCGGGTTGATCGTCCCGCTGTAGGACAGCACCGCCGGTCCGGTGAGAACCGCTGCCCCGTCGGCGATCTCCACGACCACCCGCCCGCCGGGGACCGTCACCTCCACAGCTCCCGCGCTGCGACCGTCGGCCGCCAACGCCACCGCGGCGGCCGCGACCGTGCCCGTTCCGCAGGACCGGGTCTCCCCGGAACCGCGCTCGTACACCCGCATCGACACCGCGTCCGGACCGACCCTGGCGATGAACTCGATGTTCACTCCTTCCGGGAACGCCTGCCGGTTGAAATCCGGCTGCACCGACAAATCCAGCAAGGCCGGATCCTCCACCCAGCAGACCAGGTGCGGATTGCCGACATCCACTGCCGTGCCGACGATCTCGACCCCGGCGACGGTCGCACTCGAGGACATCCCGATGCTCACCGGCCCCATCCCGATGCTGACGTCGCCGCCGGCTCCCAGCTCGGCGGAACGCGCGCCACCGCGGGTCTCGAAGTCGATCCGCCCAGGACCGGCCCACCCGGAATCGACCAGGAACCGGGCGAACACCCGTGCGCCGTTGCCGCACATCTCCGCGAGCGATCCGTCGGCGTTGCGGTAGTCCATGAAGAACCCACCTCCAGCACGACCGACCACGCGGATGACGCCGTCACCACCGGGGCCGGTGCGGCGTTCGCACAGCAGCGCGGCCAGCTCAGCGGTGAGTGTGATGCGGTCGTCGCGGTCCGGGATCAGCACGAAGTCGTTCTCGGTGCCGTGTCCCTTCACGAAGGGAAGTCCGTCGGGACCGGTCGGGGTGCTCACACCGCCAGACTAGTCAGCCGCTCACCGCGACCATCGCGGCCTCGACCAGGTCGGGGCGTGAGGCGTCGAGGTCGATGCGGCGGCTGTCGCGACGGAACCACGAGCGCTGCCGGCGGACGAACCGGCGGGTGGTGGAGATGGTGCGCCCGACCGCGTCCTCGAGCGAGCACAGACCGTCGCGGGCCTCGATCAGCTGGGCATAACCGAGCGCCCGGGAGGCGGTGACGCCGTCGCGCAGGCCCGCTGCGAGCAACCCCTCCACCTCGCCGACGAAGTCCGCATCCATCATCCGGTGGACGCGGCCGGCCAGTCGTTCGTCCAACGTCGCCGACTCGACGTCGAGCGTGAGCAGCACGGCGTCGTACCGGGCGGCACCGGGAACCGGCATGGTCGCGCTGAACGGTGCCCCGGTGAGCGCGACCACCTCGAGGGCACGGACGACACGCCGGCCGTTCGACGACAGGATGTGCTGTGCCGCAACAGGATCCACCCGGCTGAGCTCAGCATGGAGCGCGTCGGCGCCCTCCTCGTCCAGCCGCTGCAGATAATGCTCACGCAGCCGCGGATCCGTCCCTGGGAAGGCGATCTCGTCGATCACCGACTGGATGTACAGCCCCGATCCGCCGACCAGCACGGGTGTCCGGCCGGTGGCGATCAGCTGCTCGATGACCGCCCGCGCCTCCCGCTGGTACGCCGCGACGCTCGCCCGCTCGGTCACGTCCAGCACGTCCAGCAGGTGGTGCGGTACCCCCCGGCGCTGTTCGAGTGCGAGCTTGGCGGTGCCGATGTCCATCCCCCGGTAGAGCTGCATCGAGTCCGCGTTGACGATCTCGCCGTCCAGCCGCAGCGCCAACTCGACCGCGAGATCGGACTTGCCGGTTCCGGTGGGACCGGCGACGACGACCAGCCGGCTCATCGGCGCCCCCATCGCAGGATGTGGTGCCCCACGCCGTAGGGCATGACGAGGTCATGGGCGGTGACCTCCCAGGCGCCCGAGGATCCGGCGAGCGCGGCCAGTACTGCGGGCAGCACGGTCGGCAGGGTTGCCCCCAGCTCGGCCGCGAGCTGGGCGGACCCATCCGTGGATCCGAGCCACTGCCGGGTCGCGGCCGGTCCACCGACCAACGCCGCGTGCACAGCCGCGTCGTAGCCTGCTGCGCGCTCGTCGGGACCGCCGGGTGCGTGCTCACCGTGGGCCGTGGACCCGTCCGCGGCAACGAGCAGAGCGCGGCCGTCATCGTCCTCGTCCAGCTCGGCAAGTCCATCGGTCACCGAGGCGCGGCCGGCAGGATCCGCGTCACCCGGGAGGTCGCCGGGGGCCGACGGTGCGAGCACTCCGGCATCGAGCGGGACCTCTCCCAGCAGGGCCCGGGCGACGAAGTGACAGCCCGGGAAGCCGGCCGGATGCTGCCCACCGCGGTACGGATCGGCACCCAGGTCCATGGGCAGGTCCCGGTCCCACCGCGACCGACCTCCGGCGCTCACCCCCAGCGCCGACCAGCGCGACGTGGGCGTGGTGTCGATCAGCGCGCTGATGGATCGACGCAGCGCACTCTGCTCGGCGAGCAACGACGGGGCCACTGACGGGATCAGCCACGGCGCGGCCGGGACGAAGAGGACGGCCGTGATCACGCGCGCAGCCTAACCGCCGGACCGGTGCCGGACAGGGCCGCACTCGCCACCCAGGACGCCAACAGGCAGACTGGTCCTGCCGTCGACCTGGTCGACCGCACACGACCGGGGCGCTCGAGGTGCCCGGGGACTCCAGTCCCCCACGACGCAGGAGGGCATCACCGCCATGACCGAACCGACCGCCACCCCCGACGCAGCAGAATCCAACCCGGACCCGGCGACCGGATCACCGTCCGGAGAACCTACGGTCGACGCCACCTCGGCCGAGACAGGATCTGCTGACGCCGACGTGAGCGTTGCGGACGCCCAGGTCGAAGCGGTCGACGCGGTCCCGGCGGCGGCAGCAGTCCCCTCGGAGGGGCCCGTGCCTGCAGCAGCCGAGCCCGCCACTCCGGCCGACCCCGCGCCGGCAGCAGCCGAACCCGGAGCGGCGGCGGGCCGCCCCTCCGTGAAGCCGGGATCACCGGGAGGACGCCCCCGCTCGGGCAAGCCGTCCCGCCCGGGACGACCAGGAGCGCCCGGTGGTCGGCCCACCGCTGCCACCGTGGTCGAACCCCTCATCACCCCCACCGATCCGCACGAATGGGGTCGCATCGACGACCAGGGCGTGGTCTTCGTGCGAACTGCGGACGCCGAGCGTCAGGTGGGTATCTGGCAGGCCGGTGACGCCGAAGCCGGCCTGGCCCACTACGCCCGCCGCTTCGACGACTTCTCCACCGAGATCGCCGTGCTCGAGGCCCGGCTGGCCTCCGGCTCCGGCGATGCCAAGGCCACCCGGCAGCAGGCGCTGCAGCTCCGCGAACAGGTCGGCGAGCTCGCCGCAGTCGGCGATCTGGATTCTGCCGCCGCCCGTCTCGAGGTCGTCATCGGGGCTGCCGAGCAGGCGGTCGCCGGAGCCTCGCAGGCGAGGGCCGAAGCGCGTACCCGCTCCATCGCCGCAAAGGAAGCCCTCTGCGTCGAGGCCGAGGAACTTGCGACGTCCACCCAGTGGAAGACCGCCGGCGACCGGTTCAAGACGATCGTCGACGACTGGCGGAAGATCACCGGCATCGACCGCAAGACCGACGACACCCTGTGGAAGCGGTTCGCCAAGGCGCGGGACACCTTCTCCCGTCACCGGGGCGCGCACTTCGCCGAGCTGGACAAGCAGCGTGGCGCGGCGAAATCCGTCAAGGAGACGCTGATCAAGCGCGCCGAAGAGCTCTCCAGCTCCACCGAGTGGGGCGACACGGCTGCGGCCTACCGCGACCTGATGGACGACTGGAAGGCCGCCGGGCGTGCTCCGCGAGAGGTCGAGGAAGCCCTCTGGGGACGGTTCCGTGCCGCCCAGGAGGCATTCTTCGCACGCCGTAACCAGGTCTTCTCCGAACGTGACGCCGAGTTCGAGGGCAACGCAGCGATCAAGGAGAAGCTCCTGCAGGAGGCCACCTCGGTCGACCCGGTGGCCGACCTGGACGCGGCGAAATCCAAGCTGCGCTCGATCCAGGAACGCTGGGAAGCGGCCGGCAAGGTGCCACGCGAACGGATCCGAGAACTCGACGGCAAGCTGCGGGCCATCGAGGACAAGGTGAAGGCGGCGGAGGACGCACACTGGCGGCGGACGGATCCCGAGACGCTGGCTCGGGTCGCCCAGTTCCGTGACCGCGTCGAGCAGTACCGCGCCCAGGCGGAGAAGGCCCGCGCTGCCGGCAACGAGCGCAAGGCCAAGGAGGCCGAAGCGCAGGCCGCGCAGTGGGAGCAGTGGCTCGCCACCGCCGAGAACGCCGCGGAGAGCTGAGCGCGTCCACCGGTCAGCTCAGGGCTGGTCGGGCGCCAGTTCGATCGTCAGGAACGCGCTGTGCGGGTCGTCGGAGTAGTCACCGAACGGCCCGCAGGAGGTGAACCCGAGCCGCTCGTACAGCCTGCGGGCGGGGGCGAAGTAGTCCTGGGTGCCGGTCTCCAGGCTCACCCGGCGGATGCCGGCCTCCCGTGCTGTTGCCAGCAACCGTCGCACGATGTCCTGTGCTACCCCGGATCCGCGAGCGGCCGCCCGGGTGCGCATCGACTTGATCTCCGCGAGCTCCGGCGAGAGTTGCTTGAGCGCCCCGATCCCGAGCAACTCGCCGTTCCTGCGCGCGGACAGGAACGTGATCGCGGGATCGACGAGGGCATCGGGGTCCAGGGCGTGCACGCTCTCCGCCGGGGAGGTCGCGAACATGTCCTGCAGGTGTTCGGTGAGCAGGGCCAGCACGTCAGGTCTGCGCGGGTCGTCGATCCGGATGTCCACCGCCGCAACGGGTTCCGCGCGCGGGAGTGGCTCAGCCACGGGCTTGGGCGGTCTGGAACTGTGCGAGGGGCTGTGACTGTGCGAGGGGCTGTGACTGTGCGAGGGGCTGTGACTGCGGACGACCCAGCCCCGGCATGCCCAGGCCCACCCCTGGGGTGGTGGGTCGCTCCCCCGCCTCGGACTTGTCGCCGGCCCGGGTGCGGCGATGGGTGAGCAGGTCACCATCGGCGATCAGGTGGTGCGGCGCCGCCGCCGTCACCACCGAGGTGACGACGTCCCCCGGACGGATCTGCCGATCGATCCGCGGACCCGTCGGGGTGAAGTGCACCAACCGCCCGTCGCGGGCCCGACCCGACATCCGCGCCGTGGCGGTGTCCTTGCGTCCTTCACCGGCGGCGACCAGCAGCTCGACCTCGCGGCCGATGATCTCCCGGTTCCCCGCCCAGGCGGACTCCTCGACCACGGCGGTGAGCCGCTGGTACCGGTCCTTGACCACCTCCGGCGGGACCTGGTCCGGAAGTGTGGCTGCAGGCGTGCCGGGGCGCGGCGAGTACTGGAAGGTGAACGCGGCGGAGAACCGGGCGTCCCGCACCACGTCGAGGGTCTGCTGGAAGTCGTCCTCGGTCTCCCCCGGGAACCCGACGATGATGTCGGTGGTGATGGCCGCATCCGGCATCATCGCCCGCACGTCGGCGAGGATCCGTGCGTACTTGGCCGTCCGGTAGGAGCGGCGCATGTGCTTCAGGATGCGGTCGGACCCGGACTGCAACGGCATGTGCAGCTGGTGGCAGACGTTGGGCGTCTGCGCCATCGCCTCGATCACGTCGGTGGTGAAGTCCTTGGGATGCGGCGAGGTGAACCGGACCCGCTCCAGACCGTCGATCTCACCGCACGCGCGCAGCAGCTTGCCGAACGCCTGCCGGTCGCCGAACTCGACGCCGTAGGAGTTGACGTTCTGCCCGAGCAGCGTCACCTCCAGCACGCCTTCGGCGGCCAGCATCTGCACCTCTGCCAGCACGTCACCAGGACGCCGATCCGACTCCTTGCCGCGCAGCGACGGGACGATGCAGAACGTGCAGGAGTTGTTGCAGCCCACCGAGATCGACACCCAGCCGGCGTACGTCGAGTCGCGCTTGGCGGGCAGCGAGGACGGGAACACCTCGAGCTGCTCGAGGATCTCGACCTGCGCGACAGCGTTGTGCCGTGCACGCTCCAGCAGCGTCGGCAACGATCCGACGTTGTGGGTGCCGAACACGACGTCGACCCAGGGCGCGCGTCGGACGATCTCACTGCGATCCTTCTGCGCGAGGCAGCCACCGACCGCGATCTGCATGTCGGGGTTGTCGGCCTTCGCCGGCGCCAGCTGACCGAGGTTGCCGTACAGCTTGTTGTCGGCGTTCTCGCGGACCGCGCAGGTGTTGAACACCACGACGTCCGCGGCGTCGTTCCCGCTTGCCGCGACGTAACCCGCCTCCTCCAGCAACCCGGAGAGCCGCTCGGAGTCGTGCACGTTCATCTGACAGCCGTAGGTACGCACCTGATAGGTCCGTGGGAGGCCGTCCGGACGGAATGCAGCGCCGGCCACGCCCTCGACGGACGCGGTGATCAGGGGATTGTCGAGCACACTCACGACGATGAGCGTACGTCCGGCCGATGCCGCGACCGAACGTCCGGCCGTCGCTGCGACCGATCGGGTGACACACCGGGCACCGACCGGCAGGGCAGACCACACTGGTTCCATGCCGCCCAGCGCGCCTCCGCCCCTGCCACCGTGGCCCGAGGTCGCACCGACGCACGACGGTGTCCGGTTGCGGCAGTTCCGCGACGAGGACGTCGCGATGCTCGTCGACCTCGCCGGTGATCCGTACCTCGCCCTGATCGGCAGTCTGCCCGCCAGGGCCACCCGTGAGCAGGCGCTGGAGTTCCTCACCCGCCAGCACGGCCGACTGCGGGAGGGAGCCGGGTACTCCTTCTGCATCGCCCGCATCGACGACGACCTCGCCGTCGGAACTACCGGACTCTGGTTGCGCCGACTCGACGAAGGGCTCGGCAGCGTCGGGTATGCGGTCGCACCGGCGCAGCGGGGCAATGGCCATGCGCGTTCCGCGGTGCTGGCGATCTGCGAGCACGCCGGGTCGATCACCGGTCTGCAGGAGCTGGAGGCGTTCGTCGAACCGTGGAACCTCGCCTCCCGCAGGACCATCGAGGGTGCCGGGTTCCGGGATCGGGGCCAGCAGACACACCCCCGGAACGTCGCAGAGCCGCCGGTGCCCATGGTGCGGTACACCCGCCAGGTGGCTGCCGAGGAGCCGACCGGGCGTCGGTGAACGGGTCTGTCCGCGGCGGGACCCGACGGGCCGAGAGGTGATGTCCCTGGGCAATCGACGCAGGTCGGCACCATAGTCGGGGCGAGGAGCGCGCATAAAGATCAGGTAACCGATGGGTACTCAACTGCGGACAGTGAGCGATACATGTGAAAGTGTTGCTTAACCGCGGAAACCGCGGGGACATTCGCGCAGGACGAAAGGGCCCGTGTTGACCGAGCTGAGCAAGGACACCACCGCGGGGTCGAACGGCACGCCGATGGTCGGGATCTACGCGGTCGACAAGCACTTCGGTGATCTGCACGTACTCAAGAACATCGAGCTGACGGTGCCGGCCGGCCAGGTTGTCGTCGTGCTGGGGCCGTCCGGATCCGGTAAATCGACGCTGTGCCGGACCATCAACCGGTTGGAGCCCATCGACTCGGGACGGATCGAGATCGACGGCGTCGAACTGCCTGCCGAGGGCAAGGCGTTGGCACAGCTGCGCTCCGAGGTCGGCATGGTGTTCCAGTCGTTCAACCTCTTCGCCCACAAGACGATCCTCGAGAACGTCATGCTGGGGCCGATCAAGGTCCGGAAGGTGGACAAGGCCAAGGCCCGCGAGCTCGCGATGTCGCTGCTGCAGCGGGTCGGGATCTCCGAGCAGGCGAACAAGCTGCCCGCCCAGCTCTCCGGCGGTCAGCAGCAGCGGGTCGCGATCGCTCGAGCGCTGGCCATGCAGCCCAAGGTGATGCTCTTCGACGAGCCCACCTCTGCGCTCGATCCGGAAATGGTGCAGGAGGTCCTGGACGTGATGACCTCGCTGGCCAAGGAGGGGATGACGATGCTCGTCGTCACACACGAGATGGGCTTCGCCCGCCGCGCTGCCGACCGGGTGCTCTTCATGGCCGAAGGCGAGATCGTCGAGGACTCGGTCCCCGACGAGTTCTTCACGGCCCCGAAGTCGAGCCGCGCCAAGGACTTCCTCGGCAAGATCCTCACCCACTGAACGAAACCCGTACGACCATCGCCCGCGCAGCAGCCTCGTTCGGGCGGCCCAGATGTCTCGGACCGGGACCGACCCGGTACCGCCATCCCATCAGGAATGACGGAAGGAATCACCCATGAAGTTCCGCCTCCCAGGCCTCGTCGGCCTCACCGCGGTTGTCGCACTGACGCTCTCCGCCTGCGGCAGCTCCGACCCTGCAGCACCCGCCGCCGGCGCCTCGTCCGTGATCGACAAGATCGCCTCGGACAAGAAGCTCACCATCGGTATCAAGTTCGACCAGCCGGGCCTCGGGCTGAAGAACCCCGACAACACCTACTCCGGCTTCGACGTGTCGGTCGCGAAGTACGTCGCGAAGGAACTCGGGGTCGAGGAATCGGCCATCACCTTCAAGGAGACCCCTTCGGCGGCCCGCGAGACGGCGCTCAAGAACAAGGAGGTCGATCTGATCCTCGCGACGTACTCGATCACCGACAAGCGCAAGGCCGAAGTCTCCTTCGCCGGTCCGTACTTCGTCGCCCACCAGGACCTGCTGATCAAGGCGGACGATGCCGCGATCACCGGCCCGAAGGCGATGGACGGCAAGATCCTCTGCTCGGTCAAGGGATCGACGTCCGCCCTGAAGATCCAGACCGACTACTCCAAGCAGGTGCAGCTCAAGGAGTACGGCGGGTACTCGGACTGCGTCAACGCCCTGAAGACCGGAGCGGTGGACGCCGTGACCACGGATGACATCATCCTGGCCGGCTTCGCCGAGCAGAATGCCGGCGCGTTCAAGGTCGTCGGCGAGGGTTTCTCCGATGAGAACTACGGAGTCGGCCTCTGGAAGGACGACACCAAGACCCGTGACGCGGTGAACGCCGCCATCACCAAGATGCAGACGGACGGCTCCTGGAAGAAGGCCCTGGAAGAGGCGGTCGGCAAGTCCGGCTACACCGTCCCCGAGCCGCCGGCCATCACCGAGAAGTGACCCTCGCGCGCTGACACCACCGTGCACGGCTGCCGGGTGATCCGTTCTGGATCGCCCGGCAGCGATCGGTCCGAGCACCACCACCTCCACCGGGGAGCGGGATGAACTTCGATTTCGTGTCCGAGTACGACGTACTCGGCGCCTTCTGGATGACGGTCCAGCTGACTTTCTGGTCGGCCATCGGAGCGCTCATCTGGGGAACGATCCTGGCAGCGATGCGGGTCTCCCCGGTTCCGCTGATGCGGGGCTTCGGCACCGCGTACGTCAACATCGTCCGCAACATCCCGCTCACCCTGATCATCCTTGCGATGTCGGTCGTGCTGGCCGACACGCTGGGCATGAACCTCGCCTCGCGGGACGCCGACACCTACATCGCCGACAACTCCTTCCGGCTGGCGGTCGTCGGCTTCATCCTCTACACCGCGACCTTTGTGTGCGAGGCGATCAGGGCCGGGATCAACACGGTGCCGACAGGGCAAGCCGAAGCGGCCAGGGCGATCGGACTGACCTTCCTGCAGAACATGCGCATCATCGTGCTCCCGCAGGCCTTCCGGGCGGTGGTCGGTCCGCTGGCCAGCGTGCTCATCGCGCTGACGAAGAACACCACCGTCGCCTCCGCGATCGGGGTCGCCGAGGCCGCGTACCTGATGTCGGCAATCCTCGAGCAGGAGGCGGCCCTGTTCGCCACCGCCGCCGTCATCGGCCTCGGATTCATCGTCCTCACCCTGCCGGTCGGACTGATCCTCGGCCGGGTCGCGAAGAAAGTCTCGGTGAAGCGCTGATGTCCGCCGCCTCCGTCTTGTACGACGCCCCCGGGCCCAAGGCCAGGGCCCGCAACCTCGTCCTGACCATCGTGTTCGGGCTGGTGCTGGCAGCCGCGCTGTGGTGGGCGATCGACACGATCGCCGCCACCGATCAGCTCGACGCCGACAAATGGCAGCCGTACCTGCAGGCCAATGTGTGGACCACTTATCTCCTGCCAGGTCTCGCGTCCACCCTCGAGGCAGCGTTCTACGCCCTGATCGGCTCCCTCGTGCTGGGCGCGGTGCTGGCCCTCGGCCGGCTGTCCGACCACGTCTGGGTCCGGCTGCCCGCGGCCTGGGTGGTTGAGCTGTTCCGGTCGATCCCGGTGCTGGTCATGATGATCTTCTTCAAGCAGCTCTACGTGGACGGCGACATCGGCAGCCCGGACCAGCGACCGCTCTTCGCCGTTGTCACCGCACTGGTGCTCTACAACGGCTCGGTGCTGGCCGAGGTGTTCCGCGCCGGCATCGTGTCGCTCCCCTTCGGCCAGACCGAGGCGTCCAAGGCGATCGGCCTGCGCAAGGGTCAGATGATGCGGATGATCTTGCTACCGCAGGGATTCACCGCGATGCTGCCGGCAACGGTCAGCCAACTCGTGGTGATCGTCAAGGACACGGCGCTCGGCTCGATCATCCTGTACCCGGAACTGCTGGCTGCGGGCCGCCAGATGACCACCCAGTTCGGCAACCCGGTCGCCACCTACGTCGGTCTGGCCCTCATCTTCGTGCTGGTCAACTTCGTCCTGACCAGCCTCGCCGGCTTCCTGGACAAGTTCATGAACCGCACCCGGAGGGGGCCCAAGATCGACGTCACCCAGGCCGCCGGCGGCCTCGGTGGGACGAACGTCGTGGTGCAGAGCGGCAGCGCCAGCTGATCCGCTCTGCCGATCGCAGCGGGTGCGCCGGGTGTCGGCGCAGGGACCGGCATGGACAGTCCGTCAGCGGGCGTCCTCGGTCGCCCGCGACACGCGGATCACCGTCACCCCGACCGGCCCGGGATAGGTGAGCTCCTCCTCGATCTGCTTGGCCACCTCGCGCGCCAGCACGTGTGCTTCCAGGTCGTCGACGATCTCGGGCTTGACCATCACCCGCAGCTCCCGGCCGGCCTGCATGGCGAAGACCTTCTCGACGCCCTTCTTGGCCGAGGCGATGGCTTCGATCCGCTCCAGCCGCTGGACGTACGACTCGAGCGACTCGCGGCGCGCTCCCGGGCGCCCACCGGAACAGGAGTCGGCCGCCTGGGTGAGGACTGCCTCGACGGTCGCCGGCGCCACCTCGTCGTGGTGCGCCTCGATGCAGTGCGCGACGTCCTCGCTCTCGCCGTACTTGCGGGCCAGCTCGGCCCCGACGATCGCGTGCGAGCCCTGGGCCTCGTGGGTCAGCGCCTTGCCGATGTCGTGCAGGAAGGCGCCGCGGGTGACGACCTTCGGGTCGACGCCCAGTTCGACTGCCATCCCCCGGGCGATGTGGGCGGTCTCGACCAGGTGACCGAGCACGTTCTGCCCGTAGCTGGTGCGGTACTTGAGCCGCCCCACCAGGGTTCGCAGCTCCGGGTGCAGCTTCGAGATACCCACGTCGAGCAGCGCGTCATCGGCCGCTCGGGCACAGAGCGCCTCGACCTCGTCCAGCGCCCGCAGGTACGACTCCTCGATCCGGTGCGGATGGATCCGCCCGTCCTCGACGAGCATCTCCAGGGTCACCCGACCCACCTCACGCCGGACCGGATCGAAGCACGAGAGCAGCACGGCCTCGGGGGTGTCGTCGATGATCACGTTCACGCCGGTGATCGTCTCGAAGGCGCGGATGTTGCGGCCCTCGCGGCCGATGATCCGGCCCTTCACCTCATCGGACGGCAGGTGCAGCACCGACACCACGGTCTGGGCGGTCTGGTCGGAGGCCACCCGCTGGATGGCGTCGGCCACGATCGCCCTGGCGCGCTGTTTCGCGGTGGCCTCGGCCTCGGCCTCGATCGAGCGCACGAGCACCGCCGCGTCGCGTCGCGACCGCTCCTCCGGAAGCGCCAGCACATCCGCGCTCGCGGGCTCCGGAGTCAGCGCGGCCACCCTGGAAAGTTCGGCCTCGACGAGGCTCGCACGTTCGTCCAGCTCCACGACCCGGCCGTCCAGCTGGAGACGGAGCTCGGAGTACCTGCCGCGTTCGGCGGCGGCATCCTCGGCCTGCTGGCGCGTCGCCGCGAGCGATTCCCGCAGTGCGATCCGCGAGCGCTCGAGTTCGGCCTCATCGGCCCGCAGTCGCTCCCGATCGGCGGCGACCCTGCGCTGGTCGTCGGCGAGCGCGGACTGCACTGCGGTGAGTCGCTCCCGGCCGGCCTCCAGCTCTGCTTGCCGCGCGGCCAGCGGCCCGGCGGCCTCCTGCTGCCATCTGTCGTGCGCCAGACCGCGATCTGCCTGCAACTCCGCCACCGTCGCGCGGAGCCCGTCCCGTTCGGCGGCAGCGCGCTCGCCCTCGCGGCGGGCCTGTTCGGCCTGTGCCCGGTGGTCGTCGACCTCACCGGTGGTCCGCTCGATGCGGCTGCGCGCCTGGTCGCGTTCGGCGCGGGCCTGGGTCACTGCCCGCTCGAGCTCCGTGACCCGCGCCCGGTTGTCCGGGCCGTCGGCCGGCTCAGGCAGTGCAGTGGCACCGGCCGCTGCGGCGGACGGCGTCGACGGCAGCTCGGCCAGCGCCCGACGGACGGCTTCCTGCAGCTCGTCAGGACGAAGTCCAGGCTGCGCCGGCGCTGGTTTCCGACGCAGCAGCACCACCACGAGTACGACGACAGCAACGGCCAGAACGGCCAGCAGGACCTGCTCCATGGCGTCCCTCCTGAAATCGGTCCGGCTCCCGCACCGACGTGCGGGGACTCGGACTACTGACAGGAGTGCTTGACACCAAAGGGTGGACGAAGGGAGGGGATGCTGACGCCCGACCTCACGGTCGGTACGGCACAGCAGCCCCACGGACGAAAGGGGTTCTCGACTACTCGACTACTCAACAGATGCGGCGGACACGGCCCTTGATATCAACTGCGGAACTCCGCGGCTCCAGCCGCGAGGCCGGCGCACACCAGTTCCGTTTCGTAACACTCCTGTGACCATGACGATAGGGATCGCCCCCCAGCCGGTCAAGGCGACCGGCCGTCACCTCCCGCCCGCGCTCACCGGGCCGACGCTGAGCACCGGGCGCAGAGCGGCCCGGCATCGGGTGCGCGGCCGATCAGGAGCGGATCAGCCGACGATCACGCGATGCCGTGCTGGTGGGCGGCCGCCAGGGCCGCGTCGACCACGGAGACGGCGAGGGCCGATGAGTACCCGCGTCGCGAGAGTTGGCCGAGCAGCCTGCGACGAGCCGCCTCCGGTCCGGCAGCCAGCGCCGAGGCGAGCCGTTTGCCGATCAACTCCGTCGCACGGCGACGCTCGGCATGCTCGTCGATGGTGGTCACGGCGCCGCGCAGGTCGTCCTCGGCGACACCCTGCCGGCGGAGCTCGGCCTCCAGCCCGTAGCGACCGAGACCGCGGTCGCGATGCTTCGCCGTCACATACAGCTCGGCGTAGGCCTGGTCGTCGATCAGGCCCAACTCGGTGTAGCGGTCCAGCACAGCCTCGGCGACGTCGTCCGGGATCTCCTTGGCCTTCAGCTTCCCCGCCAGCACCGCTCGGGGCCGCGGCATCATCGCCAGCTGGCGCAGGACTATGTCCCTGGCCTTCGCTGCCTCGGCACCTTCCGGCACCACGGTCTTCGCAGTCGGCGCGGCCGCCTGCTCCATCGCGGCGACGCGTTCGGACAGGGCGATCAGGGCCTCGGCGCGGGGGTCGTCGTTCGTCATGGTGTCTCCTGCCCATCGGGTCGGCCCGCCTCCCTGAGCAGGGAGGCGGGCCGTGTCACGAGCGGTGTTCGATCAGGTGATGATCAGAAATCGACCGGGGCCGGTACCGGGCTCTCGTCGTCCAGCCTGGCACCGACACCCAGCTTCTCCTTGATGCGCTTGTCGAGCTCGTCGGAGATGTCGGGGTTCTCCTTGAGGAAGGTCCTGGCGTTCTCCTTGCCCTGGCCGAGTTGCTCGCCCTCGTAGGTGTACCAAGCACCGGCCTTGCGGACGAAGCCCTGCTCGACACCCACGTCGATCAGCGAACCCTCGCGGGAGATGCCATGGCCGTAGATGATGTCGAACTCGGCCTGCTTGAACGGCGGCGCGACCTTGTTCTTGACGACCTTCACCCTGGTCCGGTTGCCGACCACGTCGGTACCGTCCTTGAGCGCCTCGATCCGGCGGATGTCCAACCGGACCGACGCGTAGAACTTCAACGCCTTGCCGCCGGTGGTGGTCTCCGGCGAGCCGAACATGACGCCGATCTTCTCGCGCAGCTGGTTGATGAAGATGGCGGTCGTCCCGGAGTTGCTGAGAGCTCCGGTCATCTTACGCAGCGCCTGGCTCATCAGGCGAGCCTGCAGCCCGACGTGGCTGTCGCCCATCTCGCCCTCGATCTCGGCTCGCGGCGTCAGCGCTGCCACCGAGTCGATGACGATCAGGTGCAGGGCACCGGAGCGGACCAGCATGTCGGCGATCTCGAGCGCCTGCTCGCCGTTGTCGGGCTGGCTGACCAGCAGGGC
>JBBJML010000041.1:0-43838 GCA_037720195.1 Nakamurella sp.
CGGTGGGCGAGCGATGCCATTTCGGTGGTCGAGCGAGGAACGAGTCGAGACCGCGTCTGTGATCCGACGGGATCTCGACGCGCTCGTTCCTCGCTTGCTCGATCACCGAAATCTGCGGTGGTAGGGCGAGGAACGAGTCGAGACCGCGTCTGTGACCTGGCGGCTCGGGTCAGTAGACGCCGAACTCTGCGGCGTACCAGCGGACCATCTCCTCGCCGGCCAGGATGCCGCTCGAGTCGGTGAGCGTCACACCCGGATGCTGCCAGCTCTGCTCCCACAGCTCGCCGTGTCGGGGCCGGATCGCCGCGTCAGCCATCTCCAGCACATCGGCGTCCAGTGCTCCGTCGCCGGCCGCGAGCAACCGAGAAGTGCCCGCCAGTTCTCGAACACGCTGCACAGCAGCGGATTTCCTCAGATGCACGGGCAGCGTGTAGACCTTGCGGCCCTGCACCGAGATCCGCCATTCGCGGGCCGCGCACCACTCCGCGAGTTCGTCGATGAAGCCATCCGGGTAGCCGTCCGCCCGTTCGCAGACCAGGTAGTAGAACAACTCGTCCGCCGATCGCACCGATCGCACCCAGCCCTGCTCGGTGAGCGGCATCAGCCGACCGAGAATCTCGGCGCCATCGGCGGCCGCAGCGATGTCGCGGCGTACCTGGGCCGACCAGCGGATGTCGGGTCGACCGTCGATCAGGATCGTCCCGCCGTTGCTGGTCACCGCATAGCGACCGGGCGGACGGGGGAGGGAGATCCGCCGGTACTGCTTGACGGTCCGGGTGGTCGCCGGAACCAGGACGTCGGCCGGCAACCGCCAGATCAGTTGCGCCGCAGCGAGAGTCAGGAACGACAGCGGCTTGCCCTCGTGGAACTCCGCGGTCACCAGCGTGGGGGCATCGGCGTCCGGCACCCGCACGTCCATGGCTGAGTTCGAGTAGATCAGCGTGCGGTCGAGGTCGGTCACCACCATCGCGAGAGTCATGTGGTTCCGATCGGTCGGATCAGACCCATGCTGGCATAGGGCAGATCGGGGACGTGTTCGACCGGGACGGCTCTGTCCGCGGCCAGCAGGCGGATGTGCAGGTGATCGGGTGAATTCGGCTCGCGGACGAGCACCTTCCACGGCACCCGGCGCAGCAGCACCCGGGTCGTCTCGCCGACCCCCGGCTTCACCAGGTTGACCGACGGCAGACCGTAGCGCTCGCGGATGGCCTCCACGGCCGCCATCCCGGCAAAGGTCGGGGTCCGGTCCGAGGCCCGGAGTGCCGCCGTGGTCGCCGGTACGGCCTCGGCGATCGCGTCGAACCGCGACGCGACGGTGTCGACGAAGACGTTCGACAGATCGACGTCTGCGAGGTCGGCGTAGAACTTCGCGCCGTGGAACTGCTGGGGCGAGGTGAGGTCGGGGTTCAGCACGGTCCTGGAGACCAGCCCGGACACCGTCGAGTTCAGGCAGGCCGAGGCGATGAGGAAGTCGTCGCGGGTGCCGTGCAGCGGCGTGCACGAACCGGGATCCGCCAGCACGGCGATCGTCGGGTCGAAGCGCACCCCCGTCTCCGCGCGGAAGGATTCCAGAGCCTTGGCGAGCTCCACGGTGATCGCACCCTTGCCGGTCCACCCGTCGACGAACACCACGCCGGACGGATCGTGGTGCCGCGCCAGATGTTCCAGGGCCACCGGATCGATCCCCCGGTCGCGGACGATCGACACCGAGTAGTGCGGGAGTGCGAGTCCACGCCTGGCAGCCCAGCGACGCATGAGCACCCCGACGGGCGTCCCGGCCCTGGCCAGCGACACCAGGGTCACGTCTTCGCCGCGCTCGGCGATCACCAGTTCGGTCAGGGCGGCGACTGCCAGGGCCAGCCGGTCGGCAGAGGTCTGCAGCATCCGGTGGAACAGCTCGGTGTACTCCGGGCCCGGCTGGTACTCGACGGGCAGCGATTCGGCGTAGTGCTCGGCGCCGGACTGCACCCGCTGCTCCCGCTCGCCGACGGCGCCCTCCAGGTCGGCGTCACTCAGATCGGTCAACAGCCAGCTGACCTCATCGCCGCGATAGCTGCCGAAGGTCGGGCCGGTCAGTGCCGGCGGCCACGGACGATCGGCGGGCAATCGGGCCACCAGGTACGGGATCTGCAGGGCTGCAACAGCTCTCACCGCATCGGCCGGAGCGTCGTCACAGATCAGGACGATCGCATCGGCCTCCTCGATCGGGCCGTCGGTGACCGGCCAGTCTGCGTTGTAGAGGAAACGGGCCGCCTCACCGTCGTCGGCGCTGCCGCCCGGTCGATCACCGAACCGGAGTCGTCGACGGATCGGGTAGTCGGCGGTGTGTTCGGCATGGACCGGTGAGCGGGTCGTCGACTGGAAACGCACGGCGTGGTCTTCCGCCAGCTGCCCGGCGATGAGCATCGGCAGGTAGAGAAACTCTTCGGTGCCGATCACCAGGATCCTGCGGGCAGCTGCCGGCAAGGCGGCCCGCAGGCGCTTTGCCACCTGTGCTGCGGCCCGGTGGAGGGCGGGCAGGCTGCCGCCCGCGGTCCCGAAGCGTCCGCCCTGCCGCAGACCTTCCGGCCAGTCCAGGATCAGATCGGCGATGGGAGGGGTCGCTGCCAGGTCGGTCGCCTCCACCGTCTCGATCGGCGGCACCTCGGGGGCCAGGGCGTGCAGGGCCTCGATGTGGGCTGCTGCTCGAACCGCGAGATCGGCGGGAATGGCGGCGGTCGCGGCGACCAGGCTGATCACGTCCACCCGGAGGCCCTGCTCGTCGGCCCACTGCTGCAGGGCATCCCGATCAGCGTCGGAACGCAGGTCCACCAACGTCGCGACGACGTAGTGGGACCGGCCGGGGAACTGTGCGTGCAGCTGTCCGATGGTGGCGCGGGCGGTGTGACCGGTGCTGAGCTCGTCGTCCACGAGCACCAGCGGATCGGCGCCGGCAAGTCGGTGCGCCGGCCACGGCGTCAGCAGGTGGGTCGTGGCGTGGCTGTGGCCCTCCTCGAACGTGCCTGCCGTGGGCACGAGCTCGCTCGGGCGTCGGGTCGAGTGCAGCGAGAACCTGGATCCGAGCGCTTCGGCGACCGCGCTGCCGAGGGCGGTGGCGGTTTCGGCGAACCCGATCACCACGGGACCGTCGGCGCCCCGCCAGGAGCGGACGGTCGGGGCGTCGGAAGGTACTGCAGCACAGGGAATCTCACGCACCAGTGCCGAAGGGTCGATGTCCGACAGGGCGACGACTGCGGCGACGCCCCATCGGTCGGGGACCGGACGGTCGTGCAGCAAGGCATCGACGAGTCCGCCGAGCAGACGACCACAGCCGAGCGCGATGTCCGGATGGACACCCACGTGCTTGCCGAGCACCTTCGACACCCACAGGTGCGCCCGCCTGGGGTTGTGCCGCAGGGCCAACGAGATCAGGTCGGACACGTCCAGGTCGACCGGCGACGATCGGGTGACGAGTTCGATCTGCGGCAGCCCAGGGGTCGATACAGAACCATTCTGCAGCGTCACACGGACTCCACGGCGGCCAACAGTCGCGGCACCGTAACCCCGGGGGCGAGGACCCCGAACACCTCGGCGCGCAGCATGATCCGCTCCGCCCAGCGCCGGTGCGGCCGGAACTCGTTCATCTTGTTGCGGTACTGGGAGGCGGCAACCCCACCGGACGATCCGCCCTGTGCCGCACCTGATCCGGTCTGCGGCGCTGAGGGAGTTGCGGCTGCCAGCACGGCCTGGGCATCGACGTACTCCTCGTGCGAGACGGTCGACATCGCATGCACCACGGGCACGTGGGTGGGATGAATGACGGTCTTGCCGGTGAGTCCGTTCGAACGGTCGAGCACGATCTCCCGGATCAAGCCGTCGAGATCCTCCTTGAGCAACCGGTCGCGGAGTTTTCCGGCGCGCAGCAGCTCGAACGGGCTGGCGCGCAGCCGCGGCTTCATCAGACGGTCCTGCGAGCGGAAGTACTCCCACACAGGTCCGGAGATGACGTGTCCGGTGCCGTCCATCCGGCCGAAGTGGTTGACGAGGTCGCCGATCAGGTCTGCCACGATCTGCACCTCATAGATCGACAGGTCGCGATCGCGGCGGATCCCGTACAGGCCGCACAGGTCGGTGGCGCCGAGCCGCAGGCACAGGATCTGGTCGCGATGGGTTGTCAGGATGTCCCGGAGTTCCTGCAGCGTAGGCTCTCTGGTCTCCCGGTACAGCAGATCGGGGGTCTCCAGCACCGGCATCAGGAACATCCGCGAGCCGCTGCGCTGTGCGGCTTCGGCGGTCGCATCCAGGTAGGCAACCGCATTGGCAGGGGTGAACTTGGGGGCGACGAACCCGGTCAGCGCATCGCCGTACTTGCCGAGGTGCTCGGTGATCTGCGGGATCTGCTCGGGAACCCGGGTGCGGACGAAGAGCAACGCGCCGGCCGGCCGGGCGGACAGGCGGGCGATGGCCCGCACCGTGTTGTCCTCGGCCTGCGCCAGGTCGTCGTCCTGGACGGCGTCCTCGAGATCGATCACCATCGACCGCACGCCGGCCGCGACCCGACGCTCGATCACCTCGGCCAGATCCTCCCGCGTCCCCGGGACGTAGAGGGTCGCGCCGAGTGCGTGCGCCAACACCTGGTGGGAGGAGTCGCGGTCGAACTCAGCGGGAGCGCGATGGAACAGCTCCCCCGAGGCGGCAGCGGGGAGCTGGGAGAAGTGCCGCACGTCATCGACCTCCGGGTCCGGCGCCGCCCTGACGGGCGCTCTGTCGTACTCGTTCCACGACGTCGCCGACGAAGTCGCGTACCGCGTCCAGTTCCTTCACGAGCGCCCAGTAGTCGGGATGGACACCCTGCAGGGCGGCGACGGCGCGATCGACCCGCGCGGACTGGGCGTCCAGCACCGACCCCCACTCGCCGGCCAGCCCGCGATCGACGACCAGGCGCTGGGCATCGCGGATCGAGAAGCGGACCTTGGCCTCGGCCTGGCCGGAATCGTCGCGGATCGCCCGCAGGCGATCCAACCGGTGCGTGACGTCGTCGATCAACCCGTCCACCTGGTGTGCGAGCCGGCGGGCCGCGTCGATGGCGTCGTGCGCGGACTCGGGATCACCGGCGGCGAGTGCCCGCTCGGCATCCGCCATCGTGTTCCTGGCGCGCCCGACCAGGTCCTCCGCGTCGGTGTTGTGCCGTGCCAGATCGGCGGACGAGGCCTGGTTGAACTCCCGCCAGAGCGCGGACTGCGCTGCCGGCAGTCGCTCCAGCCGGGTCCGCAGGGATTGCAGGCGGGTCCGGATCGACGGCAGCGCCGAGCGGACCCGCTCGGCGAGCCGAGGGGCGTCGTCCAATGCCGTCGTCAGGCGGTCTGCCGCTTCGCTGACGGCCGACGCTGCCGCCTGCTGTGCGCGCGGATGCGTGGCGGCATCGAGGTTCGCCAACGCGGCCGTCAGCTCATCCAGCGGGCCGGTGACGGTGCGCAGGTCCAGCAGGGACGGGTTGGCCGCGCCCACTTCGCCGGCCTTCTCCACCACGGTGTTCGCGGCTCGGCGGGCGGCGGCAATCTGACCGGGGACGGCAGCGGCCGCGCGGGCTGCGGCATCGATGCGTTCCCGATGGGCCCGGTAGAAGGAGTCGACCGCGGTGGAGGCGTCCGCCATCGCCCGGTGCGCGTCGAGAAAGGCACGGCGGGCGGCCCCCACGTCCAGCGCGCGGTTGTCCCGGCCCATGGAGTCGACCAGCGGGAACTTCGCCGAGGCGTCCAGGTAGGCGGCCGAGGCGGCGAAGCAGCGCTCGGTGATCGTCCGCCAGTTCCGCTGCAGATCGTCCGTCGCCATCGGATCGGCGAACTCGCGAGCGGTCTTGAGCGCACCGTCGACGTAGCCCTGGCGGGTGTCGAGGTCCAGCAGAGCCTGCGCGGCACCGTCGATCGCCGACCGGGCAGCATCCAGGTCGGCTCCGCTTCCTCGGCCGGTCCCGCCGCCGAACCATGCGCTCGTCATCACGACCGATCGTAGTTCGCTCCCGCACCGGAGGCGGAGGCGAGCGGTGCACCTCGGGGGTGGGACCAGGGACATTCCCTGATGGCACCCGGCGCGGCGACGGTACGCTCACAGATAGCTGAGCACAGTGCGTGCTCGAGCCGACAGGCGCGGCGGCCGGGGGATTCCCGGCGGCATCGTCGCTGGATCCGGCAGCCGCCGGATCCGAGCAGTCGACACGATGAACCACCGACGAGAGGATTTGGCAGACATGGGTGTGAGCCTGAGCAAGGGCGGCAACGTCTCGCTGACCAAGGAAGCCCCGAACCTGACGGCCGTGCTGGTGGGTCTCGGATGGGACGTCCGGACAACGACCGGGGTCGACTTCGACCTCGACGCCTCGGCCCTGGTGCTGGGCGAGGACAAGAAGGTGTTGTCCGACAAGCACTTCATCTTCTTCAACAACCTGCGCTCGCCGGACGGCTCCGTCGAGCACACCGGTGACAACCTCACCGGTGAGGGCGACGGCGACGACGAGGCCATCAAGGTGGACCTGCAGGCCGCTCCGGCCGAGATCTCCTCGATCGTGTTCCCCGTCTCGATCTACGAGGCGGATGCTCGGTCGCAGTCGTTCGGTCAGGTCCGCAACGCCTTCATCCGCGTCGTCGACCAGGCCAACGGCACCGAGCTGGCCCGCTACGACCTCTCCGAGGACGCCTCCACCGAGACCGCCATGGTCTTCGGCGAGCTGTACCGCTCCGGTGTGGAGTGGAAGTTCCGGGCCGTCGGCCAGGGCTACGCCTCGGGTCTCGCCGGTATCGCGCGGGACTTCGGCGTCAACGTCTGACCTGTTCCAAGACAGACACCCGGGCGGCTGAGCTGCCCGTCACACCGATCCACCAGCGCGCCCGTCCCGGGAACCAATCCCGGGCCGGGCGCGTTGTTCGCGCGGTACCACCGTGCGTCGAGTCCCGCGGGATCGTCACGCGTCTCTCCTGGCGGAGCGAAGTCGCTCGGCCATCAGACCCTCGTGCGCGTCGTGCGCACCTCTACCGAACCTGAGGCACTCTCGTGACCATGCGGATCTTCTTCTGGTCCCTCCTGCTGTCGATCGTGGCGCTCGTCGTCGCCTTCGTCTACGGCGGCTGGACTGCGCTCGCCCTCTGTCTGATCCTCGGCGTGCTCGAGGTGTCGCTGTCCTTCGACAACGCCGTCATCAATGCCACCGTGCTGGAGCGGATGAGTGAGTTCTGGCAGAAGATCTTCCTCACCGTCGGCATCGTCATCGCCGTGTTCGGCATGCGACTGCTGCTGCCGCTGCTGATCGTCTACGTCGCGGCGGGCCTCAACCCCGTGGCGGCCTTCGACCTCGCGATGAACCCGCCGGCGGACGGTGCCGCGTACTTCCCCGACGCGGTGGGCAATCCCGATCTGGCCCGCCCGTCCTACGAGACGTTGCTCACCGACGCGCACCCGATCATCGCGGCCTTCGGCGGGATGTTCCTTCTGATGCTGTTCCTGAGCTACATCTTCGAGGAGCGCGAGATCACCTGGCTGTCGTGGCTGGAGAAGCCGCTGGCCAGGATCGGCAAGCTCGACATGCTCAGCGTCATCATCGCCGGCGGTCTGCTCGTGGTTCTGACCGAGACGCTCATCACCTCCGAGAAGGTCATCGGTGGCGTGATGACGAGTGTTGGCGAGCAGCGCAACACCGTCCTGGTCGCCGGCATCCTCGGCATGGTGCTGTTCATCGCGGTGAACGGGCTCGGTCAGCTCTTCGAGTCCTCCGGTGAGGACGACGAGGAGGCGACCACCCAGGAAGCTGCCGCGGACACGGCCGACGAGGTCGCGGCTGCGGGCGGTGCCACTGCCGTCGCCAAGAAGTCCGGTGGTCCGTCGAAGCTGGTCAAGGCGACCGGCAAGGCAGGCTTCTTCCTGTTCCTGTACCTCGAGGTCCTCGACGCCTCGTTCTCCTTCGACGGCGTGATCGGCGCGTTCGCCATCACCTCGGACCCGATCATCATCGCGCTGGGTCTCGGCATCATCGGCGCCCTGTTCGTCCGTTCGCTGACGATCTTCCTGGTGCGCAAGGGAACCCTGTCGGAGTACGTCTACCTGGAGCACGGGGCGCACTGGGCGATCGCCGCGCTGGCCGTCATCCTGCTGATCTCGGTCGGCGGGCTGCACGTTCCTGAGGTGATCACCGGCCTGGTCGGTGTCGCCTTCATCGGTGCCGCGCTGCTGTCGTCCCTGATGCGCAACCGCAAGCTGCGGGCACAAGGCATCGAGCCGAGCCAGGTCCACGCCTGACGCCACCCGGGCGCGCCGGGTCCCGGTGACCCGGCGCCTCCGGTGCGGCGACTAGATTTGTTCGGATGACCGCACCTGCAAGACCCGAGCACCCCTGGGTTCCGGGCGTCGTCATGCCCATCGGCGGCGCTGAGGACAAGCTGGGGCGGATGACCATCCTTCGCGAGGTCGTCCGCCATGCCGGCGGGGCCTCCGCAAAGATCGTCGTGCTGTCGACGGCGTCGTCGCTCGGCGACGAGGTAACGCACGCCTACCTGCGGCTGTTCGCCAATCTGGGTGCAGCGGACGTGAAGGGCATCCGCCCGGAGACCCGCGCCCAGGCCGCCGAGGCGGACATCATCGCGGCCATCGACGAGTGCACCGGTGTCTTCATGACCGGCGGCAACCAGGTGAAGCTGGCAACGTTGATCGTCGGAACCCCGTTGGGCAAGGCCATCCTGCGGGCGCACGAGCGCGGCGCCGTGGTCGCCGGAACCAGTGCGGGGGCGAGCATCTGCTCGCTGCACATGGTGTCGTTCGGCAGCGGCGGCGCGACGCCCAAGTTCCGCGTCGGCCAGATCTCCGAAGGGCTGGGGCTGCTCCCCGGAGCGATCGTCGACCAGCACTTCACCCAGCGGAACCGGTTCGGCCGGTTGCTCGCACTGGTCGCCGCCAACCCGGCACAGCTGGGGATCGGCATCGACGAGGACACCGCCGCGATCGTCACACCGGACGGCAAGCTCACCGTGAAAGGCCGTGGGGTGGTGACGATCTTCGACGGATCCGAGCTGACCACCACCGCCTACACCGCCACCGGCACCCAGCCGTTGATGATGTCCGGCATCAAGCTGCACACTCTCCCGCGGGGTGCTGTGTTCGATCTCGAGTCGCGATCGCTGGTGTTCGCACCCGGGCTGGAAGGTTCCGACGAGGCGCACCGGGTCTCCACCCTGCAGGACGTGACCGATGATGCCCGCCCGCGCACCCGCCGGATCGCCGCGGAAGGCCGTCACGAGAACACCACCCAACTCCGCCGGCGCGCCGCCAGCAGCTGATTCCGCCGACCCCCGGCGAGCGACGACCGCGGACCCGACGCTGATCGAGCAGGCGAGGAGCGCGTCGAGATCCCGTTGGGTGGTGAGAAATGCCGACCGGATCTCGACTCGTTCCTCGCTCGATCGTCCGAAGCTGCGGTGGTCGACGATCAGTGATTTCTTCGGTGGTCGAGCAGCGAGGAACGAGCGTGTCGAGACCCCGTCGTGTCGGGGCAGGCTGCGTGCAGGGAGGATCTCGACTCGTTCCCCGCTCGATCGGCGGAAGTTGCGGTGCTCGACGATCACCGATTTCTTCGGTGGTCGAGCAGCGAAGAACGAGCGTGTCGAGACCCCGTCGTGTCGGGACCGGCTGCGTGCTGTGAGGCGATCTCGACTCGTTCCTCGCTCGATCGGCGGACGCTGCGGTGGTCGACGATCAGTGATTTCTTCGGTGGTCGAGCAGCGAGGAACGAGCGTGTCGAGACCCCGTCGTGTCGGGGCAGGCTGCGTGCAGGGAGGATCTCGACTCGTTCCCCGCTCGATCGGCGGAAGTTGCGGTGCTCGACGATCACCGATTTCTTCGGTGGTCGAGCAGCGAAGAACGAGCGTGTCGAGACCCCGTCGTGTCGGGACCGGCTGCGTGCTGTGAGGCGATCTCGACTCGTTCCTCGCTCGATCGGCGGACGCTGCGGTGGTCGACGATCAGTGATTTCTTCGGTGGTCGAGCAGCGAGGAACGAGCGTGTCGAGACCCCGTCGTGTCGGGGCAGGCTGCGTGCAGGGAGGATCTCGACTCGTTCCCCGCTCGATCGCCGTGGAGCACGACAGCTACCCTCACGCCATGATCCGCACCGCCACCCCTGCTGACGTGCCCGTGCTGGTCGAGCTGATCCAGGAGTTGGCGCTGTACGAGAAGGCGCCCGAGCAGTGCCACGTCACCGCCGCAGACCTGCAGCGGGAGTTGTTCAGCGACGATCCCAGCGCCCACGCGTTCGTCGCCGTGGACGACCGGGAGGACGGCACGGAAGACGTGGTGGGTACGGCGATCTGGTTCCGCAGCTTCTCCACCTGGGAGGGCACGGCGGGCATCTATCTGGAGGACCTCTACGTCCGGCCCGCGGTGCGTGGCCGCGGCCACGGCCTGGCGCTGCTGGCGGCGCTGGCAGACGAGTGCGTCCGGCGCGGCTGGAGCCGGCTCGGCTGGGCGGTGCTCAACTGGAACACCCCGTCGATCCAGTTCTACGACTCACTCGGCGGTACCCCGATGAACGACTGGACGACATACCGCGTCGAGGGCGACGCCCTGTCGAATCTCGCCGCTCGCGCCTGAGCCGTCGGGCGGTCAGTGGGATTGCTGCGCCGCGGCGGCCGAGTTCTCGGCGGTGACGACCAGCTCGCCGAGCCGCTCGATCTGGGCGGCGGTGAGCACCGCCTGCAGGTCGGCCAGCAGCGCCGCATCGGTCGCCTCCTCGACGGCGTCGCGACGCTCCTCGAGATCGGGAACGGCGCCGGCGAGCTGTTCGAGCTCGGCGATCTGCTCCGGTCGCCAACCACGCCTGGCCAGGACGTCGGGACCGACGTGCGGGTCGGCCCAGGATGCGGCGCCGGTGTCCAGCCCCGCGGCGTCCAACGCCTGGAAGTGCCTGCTGCCACGCAGTTCTCGCAGCAACACCAACGCCCAGTAGGCGCCGAGCGGACCGTCCTGGGCCGGCCAGCGACGGTCCCGCCAGATCCTGGTCACCGTGGTGGCGTCGATCTCCGACAGCTGTGCCACGCCCAGTACGGCGCGGACGAGCGCCGGCAGTTCGTCGAGTTCGGGAGTGTCCTGATAGGTCGGCGCGAGCAGTCGCTGCGCCGCATGCGCGGCCGCCTGTTCGTAGGCGGTCGCGGCTGTCGCCGCGTCGAGGTTGGCCGTCGAGCGGAAGACGTGGTCCAGCAGCCCCTGCGGGAAGATCCGGTACACCGCAGCCGCCCGGGCGCTGTCGGCTCCCGCGAGTGGACCGATCCGCCCCCGGAAATAGAGCGCGCCACCTTTGACGCCGAGCGACGAGGCCGCCGCCTCCTGGTCCTGCCCGACCATGAAGTACGAACCGACCCGGACCAACGGTGTCCGCAACCCTGCGGGGAGTGTGCTCATGGATGCACCGTGGCACGGCCGCGCCCGTAGCTCAACCCCGGGGGTCCCGCGGCGCGCTTGGCAGAATCCGCACACTGCGTGGATCGTCCCGAACGTGCGGTTCCCCCGGTGGCCGCCAGCGTGCGCGGGGGTGGTGACCCCCCGGTACCGTCGGGCGGAGCGTACGGGCAGAATCGTGCCCACCTGCAGCGTCGTGTGTCCGGGTGGTCGTCCTGCCGTGCACATGTCCCGCCGATCCGGTTCCGCCGGAGGATGAGAGGTCGCGATGCCCGTGGAAGAGTCGTCCGGAGTTCGGAACGAGGGAACGGGTGGTCGCCGGTCGGTCGTCATCAAGGAGGCCCGCGTCCTGCGGGGTCCGAACTACCACTCCTACGAGCCGTGCATCCACATGGTCGTCGACATCGGCGCCCTGGAACAGGAACCGACGAATCTGTTGCCCGGCTTCCCCGAGCAGCTCGTCGACCTGCTGCCGGGCATCCACGACCACCAGTGCTCCCGCGGTCGCGACGGCGGCTTCGTCGAGCGGTTGTACGAGGGCACCTGGGCCGGCCATGTCGCGGAGCACGTCGCGCTGGAGATCCAGCGCACTGCCGGCCACGAGATCACCCGCGGCAAGACCAGGTCCGCCGGAGAAGCCGGCGTCTACAACATCATCTACGGCTACCTCGACGAGACGGTCGGCACGATGGCCGGGAAGCTGGCCGTGCGGCTGGTGAACCACCTGATCCAGCCGGAGGAGGGCTTCGACTTCGAGGCGGAGCACGAGACCTTCCTGCGTACCAGCCAGCGAGTGGCCTTCGGACCTTCGACGCAGGCCATCCTCGACGAGGCCATCTCCCGCGACATCCCTTGGCAGCGCCTGAATTCGGCGTCCCTGGTACAGCTCGGACACGGCGTCCACGCCCAGCGGATCCGGGCGACCATGACGTCGGTGACGTCCTCCCTCGCGGTCGACATCGCCTCCGACAAGGAGCTCACCAACCGACTGCTCGCTGCAGCAGGCCTGCCCGTGCCGAAGTCGGACGTCGTACGCGACGTGGACGAAGCGGTGCGGATTGCCGGTCGGATCGGCTATCCCGTCGTGGTGAAGCCGTTGGACGGCAACCACGGTCGCGGTGTCGTGATCAACCTGACGAACGAGGCGGAGGTGCGCAAGGCGTACCCGGTCGCCGATGCCGAGTCCCGACGCGGCCAGGTGCTCGTCGAGGCGTTCATCACCGGCAAGGACTACCGCTGCCTGGTGATCGGCGGCAACATCGTGGCCATCGCCGAACGGGTGCCGGCGCACGTCATCGGCGACGGCACCCACAGCGTCACCGAACTCGTCGAGATCACCAACGCGGATCCACGCCGCGGGATCGGCCACGAGAAGGTGCTGACGCGGATCGCGGTGACCGATGCTGCGGTCGAACTCGTTGCGGAGCAGGGCTTCTCGATGCAGGGCGTACCGCCGGCCGGGTCGATGGTGAAGCTCGCGCTGACCGGCAACATGTCGACCGGCGGCATCTCCATCGACCGGACCTGGGAGGCGCACCCGGACAACATCGACATCGCCGAGGAGGCCGCCCGGGTCGTCGGTCTCGACATCGCCGGCATCGACTTCCTGTGTCCCGACATCACCCAGCCGGTCCGTGAGACCGGCGGCGGCATCTGTGAGGTCAACGCCGCGCCGGGCTTCCGGATGCACACCCACCCGACCATCGGCGAACCGCAGTACGTCGCGAAACCCGTTGTCGACCTGCTCTTCCCGCCGGGAACGCCGGCCCGCATCCCGATCGTCGGCGTCACGGGCACCAACGGCAAGACCACCACCAGCCGGATGATCGCCCACATCTTCAAGGGCATGGGCCGCAAGGTCGGCATGACGTCGACCGACGGCGTGGTGATCGACGATCGTCTGGTGATCCGCTCCGACGCCTCCGGTCCGCGATCCGCCCGGATGGTGCTGCAGAACCCGCGCGTCGACTTCGCGGTGTTCGAGGTGGCCCGCGGTGGGATCCTGCGGGAGGGCCTCGGCTACCAGCGCAACGACGTCGCCGTCGTGCTGAACGTCGCTCCCGACCACCTGGGGCTGCGCGGGATCAACACCGTCGAGCAGCTGGCGAAGGTGAAACAGGTGGTGGTGGAGGCGGTTCCGCGCTCCGGCGCCGCCGTGCTGAACGCCGACGACGAGCTGGTGGCCCAGATGCGCCGGGCCTGCTCGGGTGAGGTCGTGTGGTTCTCGGTGAAACCCGACAACCGGCAGATCGCCGACCACTGCCGCCGCGGCGGCAAGGCGGTGATCCTGGAGAAGGGTGAGCTGGGCGACCTGATCGTGCTGGTGCACGGCCGTCGCCGGATGCCGATCGCGTACACCCACCTGTTGCCGGTGACGTTCAACGGCAAGGCGATGTTCAACGTGCAGAACGCCATGGCCGCCGCTGCCGCCGCCTATTGCAGCGGCGCTCCGCTGCACGACATCCGCGCGGGACTGCGGTCCTTCACCCCCAGCTACTACCAGGCGCCGGGCCGGATGAACCTCACCGAGGTGCAGGGCATCAAGGTGATCGTCGACTACTGCCACAACGCGCCCGGCATGAAGGCGCTGGGCGACTTCGTCGACAGGTTCTTCGACGACGTCACCGGATTCGAGAAGCCGCAACGGATCGGCGTCATCGCCACCGCCGGCGACCGTCGCGACCAGGACATGATCGACCTGGGCCGGGAAGCGGCCAAGCACTTCGACCTGATGATCATCCGCGAGGACGCGACCCTGCGGGGACGCAAGGCAGGTGATACGGCGGCACTGATCGAACAGGGCGCCAGGGAAGGCGCGGATCCGCACCGCGCCAAGGGGATCGAGGTCGTGCTGGACGAGATCGATGCCACCAAGGTGGCGATGTCCAGGGCGAACCCCGGCGACCTGGTGTTGCTGTGCGTCGACCGGGCGCGTGCCGTCTGGGACGAGCTGCAGTCGATCGGTCATGTCGCCCAGGCTGGTGCCGAGTCCGACGACAGCGACGACGGTCCTGGCGCTCCCTGACCCCGGCGCGCAGGTCAGCACCGTGAACCAGCAGATCGACCGGGGGCACCGCCGACGACGGATGCTCGGCCGCGGGACAGACGAAAGTCACCGGGCCGCAACCCCTCTGGAGCTGCTGTTCGACCTGACGTTCGTGGTCGCGTTCAGCTTCGCGGGCAGCGCCATGGCGCACGAGGTCGCGGCCGGCCGGATCGGGGTCGCGCTCATGGGGTTTGCGTTCTCGATGTTCTCGATCTGCTGGGCATGGATCAACTTCACCTGGTTCGCCTCCGCGTTCGACACCGACGACTGGCTGTTCCGGCTGATGACGATGGTGCAGATGGTGGGGGTGCTGATCCTGGCCCTCGGAATCGACCCGTTGTTCGCGTCGCTGGAGCACGGTGGGCACATCGACAACATCGTCGTGGTGCTCGGCTACGTCGTGATGCGGGTGGCGCTGGTGGGTCAGTGGCTGCGCGTCGCCGTCCAGGCGCCCGAGTACCGGGCCACCGCCCTGAGCTACGCCCGCTGGATCCTGGCGGCCCAGTTGGGGTGGGTTCTGCTGCTCTTCCTGCCGCTGAACGTCGCTGTCTTCAGCCTGGTCACGCTTGCACTGGTCGGGGTCGAGCTGTCCGGGCCGGCGCGCAGCGAACGGGCGAAACCGACCCTGTGGCACGCACACCACATCGCCGAGCGTTACAGCCTGCTCGCGATCATCACGCTCGGTGAGGTGATCCTGGGGACGACGGAAGCGCTGCGGGCCGTGGTGGCGACCGGGGGCTGGACCTGGCAGGTGGCGGCAGTGGGTCTGGCCGGCGTCGGGCTCTGCTTCGGACTGTGGTGGACGTACTTCATGGTGCCCTCCGCCGATGTGCTGGAGCGTCTCCGTGGTGGTGGTGCTCTGCTGTGGGGGTACGGCCACATCGTCGTGTTCGCCGCCATCGCGGCGACCGGCGCCGGTCTGCACGTCGCCGCACTGTTCCTCCAGACGCATGCTGTCGCACCGGTGGCGGGTGCAGACGCCTCAGCGGAGCACGGGATCTGTCAGTCGGTTGCAGTGCTGGCGGTCGCGATCCCGGTGGCGGTGTACTTCGTGGTGATCTTCCTGCTGTTGAGCTATCTGGTTCGGGCCGTCGAGCGTTTCTACGTGCTGCTGATGACGGGCACGGTTGCGGTGATCGTCCTGGCGGTGGCACTGGGCGCCGCGCACGTCCCGTTCGTGGTGAGCCTGCTGCTGCTCGCGGCGGCGCCGTTGGTCACCGTCGTCGGCTACGAGATCGAGGGCCATCGCCGCCATGAACGGTTTTTCGCGACCCTCTGATCGCGGAGAGTCAGTGCCGACGGTCCTCGGTGGCAGCCGTGTCCCTGGCCAACGGGACGGTCGTGTCTGCGCCGGGCGCGGGCTCGATCGTCTCGGATTCGGTCGGCGCGTGCCTGTCCCGGTGCGATTCCAGGACGGATCGGATGGTGTCGACCGCGCCCGCCGGGGCGATTCCGCGGCCGACAGCGACCCCCAGCAGCAGGCCGGTCATCGGGCCTGCTGACGGTCCGATCAGCTCCTCGATCTCCCGGGTCAGGTCGAGCAGCCCGGCGCGGAGGTCGGCGGGTACGTCGGTGGCCGGGACTCCCAGGGCCGCCGCGACGTCCAGTACCCAGGGATCGAGTGCGCTCACGGCGCCCACAGTAGCGGTGCCACGGGGATCGGCATCAGGAGAGCGTCCACACCTGCACCGGGGCGCCGGCGGGCAGCTCCCCGACGTCCTCCTCGATCACCAGCAGACTGTCCGCACCGGCCAGCCAGCCGAGCAGGTGGGAGGACGGTCCGCCGTGCGGTGCGACGGTCCCGGACACGGGATCGACCACCGCGCGCCGGTACTGCCGCTTGCCCACCACGCTGATGAGCGGCGACTGCAGCGGCAGGTGCCGGACGACCCGATCCAGATCCGACCGACCGAGCGCCGCGAGGATCGCCGGCCGCAGGAACACCTCGAAGGACACGAACGACGACACCGGGTTGCCTGGGAAACAGACGATCGGCACGCTGCGCTCGCCGACGGCGACGTGTCCGAGCCCTTGCGGCATGCCCGGTTGCATGGCGACCTTGACGAACTCCACCCCGTGGCCGGTGAGTGCATCCTTGACCACTTCGTAGGCGCCGGCCGAGACGCCACCCGAGGTGACGATCAGATCGGCGTCCGCCGCAGCGCCGGCGATCAGCCGCTGGAACTCGGCGACGTCGTCGGCCACCACGTGTCCGGCGATCGCCACCGCGCTGATCTCCTCGAGTGCCGACACCAACATCGCAGCGTTGGACTCGTAGATCTGCCCGTCCTGCAAGGGGTTTCCAGGCCTGACCAGCTCGTCACCGGTCGACAGCACCAGCACCTTGGGCCGTCCGACGACGGTGACCCGGTCGACTCCGAGGGCGGCGATCAACCCGATCCGCGGTGGTGTCAGCACGATCCCGCCACGCAGCACCACGGTGCCGGCGGTGACGTCGCTGCCGCGCGGCCGGACGTGCCGGCCCGGCTCGATGGTCGTCGATCCGGTGTCGATGAGCACTTGCTCGGTTCCGGCGTCGGTCCACTCGACCTGCACGATGGCATCGGCTCCCGCCGGCATCGGCGCCCCCGTCATGATCCGGGCAGCACTGCCGGGCAGCAGCGGTCCGACGTCCAGACGTCCGGCTGGGATGTCCTGCGACACAGCCAGTTCGGTGGAGCCACTGCCGAGATCGGCGGCGCGCACCGCGTAGCCGTCCATGGCCGAGTTGTCGAAGGGCGGGAGGTCGAGCGGGGAGCGCAGGTCCGCCACGAGCACCCGACCGGTGGCGTCCGCGAGACGGACGACCTCGGCGGGGACCAGGGGAACCAGCGCTGCCACGGCAGCGGCATGGTCGGCAACACTGAGCACGGGGACAATCCTTTCGACGGCACAGGCTTTCAGCGCAACGGGATCGGGGCAGCAGCGGGAACCGTCAGCCGGCTCCGACCCGAGCGGCGATCTCCGCGGGCGTCGCTTCATGCCCGCCGCGCCGCACGATCTCCTCGCTCATCTCCGCACGCTGTTCCAGGGTGCAGACCGCGATCGCCGACCCGACCGGGAGCGCCGAGTCCAGCAGGGTCCGGAGAGCGGTGACCTCGTCGTCGGCTCGCTCGACGTCCGTCACCCCCGCCTCGGCAGCACCCGAGGCCCAGACCTGCTCCATCTCACCCGCCGAGCGACCCCGCTGGTACTTGGCCTTGCCGGCGATGACGATCCGGTCGGTGCGGGTCGCCGCCATGGCGCCCATCGCATGGATGGCTTCGTCCGACCGGTCGCCGGCGGTCGAGGTGACCACCGCGAGCGTCCCACCGGGACGGCGCAGCCGGTCGGCGACCTCCAGCAGGGAGTCGAGCGACGCCTCGTTGTGGGCCAGGTCGAGGACGATCGCGGTGTCGCCCAACAGGTAGGTGTTGAGCCGACCGGCATTGTGCTCGGCGTCCGCCGCGAAGGTCGCAAGGCCCGCGCGTACGTGCTCACGCCGGACGCCGATCGCCAGCGCGGCGGCGGCGGCGGCGAGCGCGTTCTGGATGTTGACCCTGGACGCGCCTGCCATCGTCAGTGGGATGTCCGTCACCGGGATGATGCGGACCGGGTCGGAGCCGCGAGCCAGCACCACCATCTCCCCGTCGATGACGGTCATCACCCGCCCGCCCGCATCGAGAGCCTCGTGCAGTACCGGGTTGTCCGGGTCGGGCGAGTAGAACCACGGCCGCGCCCTGGTGAAGCGGCGCATGCCCAGCACGAGCGGGTCGTCGGCGTTCAGCACGCACCATCCGGTCGGCTTCGTCACCCGGACGATCACCGACTTCACCTCGGCGAGCTGTTCGACCGTGTGCACCCCGAGATGGCCCAGGTGGTCGGCGGAGACATTGGTGACCACCGAGACGTCGTTGCTCGCGGTTCCCAAGCCGCGCAACAGGATTCCGCCGCGCGCCGTCTCGGTGACGGCAACCTGGACCGCCGGATCGGCGAGCACCCTGGCCGCTCCGCCCGGTCCGGACCAGTCGCCGTCCTCGACGCAGGCACCGTCGATGAAGATGCCGTCGGTAGAGGACCACCCGGGAGTCCGGCCGCCTGCGCGCACGAGGTGGGCGATCAGCCGGGTGGTGGTGGTCTTGCCGTTGGTGCCGGTGACGGCGACCACCGGGATGTGCGGCCGGATCGGAGCGACCCGGTCACCGGGATCGTTCCCTGCCAACGCGGGCGCCACCCGGGCGAGTGCGATGCGCACCCTGGTGCCGGCTGCGATCGCACCGAACGCCCGCGCCACCTCCTCCGCGAAAGCCTGTGCGGTGCCGGTGTTGCGGAACGGGAAGGCCACCACGACGGTGTCGTCGTCGGCGGGGTGGGCGACCGCCGGGATCCGGCTGCGGACGGCGGCGGCAGCCCGTCGGACCAGGGTGGCGGCCATCTCGGCGACACCTTCGGCGCGCGCCTCCGATGACGCCATCCCGACCGGTACACCGTGCATCCGAAGTGCCTGCTGCCAGTGCACGACGGTGTCCGCATCGGCGTTCAGGGCGACGCTCGCATCCAACGTCAGCTTGACCGTCGGGCGGGTGAAGTACAGGTTCGCCCCGGTCAGCAACCGGACCTCGATCGGGCCGGGGACGTGCCCCGGAGATGCGGTCGGCGGGGCTGCGTCGACGGACTGGGCGGCCATGGTCCCGACCCTAGTGGAGGTGGTCGGAGCCGGCGGCCCCTGACCCGGCCCCGGTGCCGCGGCCGTCGGTGCAGGCGAGCAGCGCGGCTCCGGGGCCGCGGCAGCGCCAGTTCAGGACCCTGACGTCCAGCTGACCGATCGATCGGCCGACTTCCAGTGCAGAGCACCGAGTTCGAAGTTCTGACGAACCCCGCCCGACTCGGCGATCTCGCCGCTGGTCGGGTAGCCGAACGTGCCCTCGTACCCGTTGGCCTCGAAGTACTTCCGGATGTCGCCGCTGATGATCTGTGCCCCGGTCGGCTGGGACCACAGGATCAGCGCGTTGTCGAACTTCTGGAAGCGGCCCTTGGTGCCCGTCGGCGATGCCGACGCGTCGAACTCGTCCTGGGTCGGGAAACCCCACACGTCCTCGGAGCCGGTGTTGCGGTAGACGGTCAGGATCGTGCCGTAGACGGCCCAGGCCTGGTTGTTGGCCCGGTTCCAGATGATCATGCCGCGCTGGAAGTCCTGGAACCGTCCGCCGCGCTTGCTGTCGAGCTCGGGGACGGTGGGCTCACCGACCCAGCTGCGGGTGGCGCCGGCCAGCCACTTGACCCGGATCGTGCCGTAGGGGTCGAGCTCGTTCACAGTGTTGTAGCGCGCCGGATAGTAGTTGCCCGGGATCGACGACATGGTTTGGAGGTTGGGCGGCTCGATGCCGGAGTTCCCGCCGCCGTGTTCCATGATCTGGAACTGGGTCTTCGCCGCGCCGGTCCAGCCCAAAAAGACTTGGACGTGCCCGGTGCCGACGTTCGGGTCGCCGACGTACAGCAGGATGTCGCCGCCGCGCAGGTCGTCGTGGTCGATCCGATGGGTGATCTGCGGCAGCGAGTAGGTCGTCCAGCCGTTGTTGCCCTGTGGCAGCGTGTTCCAGGCGTAGGAGACGAAACCGGAGCAGTCGGAGCGGAACCCCTCGAGTGACCCGCCCTGGTTGTACCGGGGACGCTGGTCGAAGCGGTGCCAGGAGCGGTCGATGATCTCGTGCCGACCGATCGAACCGTTGAGCGACGAGGCAGCGGCCTCGTTCGCTGCCACCACGGCGGGGATGTTCAGCGCGGCGACGCCGGCAGTGAGGGCGAGCGCGAGCCTCGCCGAGTGCGAGAAGAGCGTGCGGCGGTCCAGGAGGTGGCTCATCACCTCGCCGTCCAGGTGACGGTGTTCGTGGCCGATGCCCAGTGCAGGGTGCCCTGTTCGAAGGTCTGGAACTTGCCCGTCGGCTCGTCCTGCTCGTCGCTGGTCGGGTAGCCGAACTTCACCTCGAAGCCGTTGTTCTCGAAGTAGGTGCGGATGGTGCCGCCGATGAGGTGTGCGCCGGTGGGCTGGGACCACAGGATCAGCGCCCGCTCGAACTTCTGGAATCGGCCCTTGGTGCCGGCGGGGGAGGCGGAGGCGTCGAACTCGTCCTGGGTGGGGAAGCCCCACTTATCCTCGGAGCCGGTGGCGCGGTACTTGTCCAGGATCGTGCCGTAGACCATCCAGGCCTGGTTGTTGCCGGGGTTCCAGATGATCATCCCGCGCTGGAACTGGGTGAACCGGGCGCCGACCTTCCCGCTCTCCTCGACCCGGACGGGGTTCCCCACCGGTGAGGCTCCTGCTCCGACCGCGTTCCACTTTGCGCCGATCGTGCCGTACGGCTGGAAGGCCTCACCCATCAGCGCGCGGGCCTTGCCCTCGGCGGCGTCGTACCGGTCGGGGAACGCAGAGATCTGAACCTTCTGGGCGATCTGACCGCGCTGAAACCGGGGTTGCTGCGATCAATGGGGATGGCCCGGGTGAAGAAGGTGTTGGCCGCGAAGTCGACATTCTGTACCTGGGCCGGGGTGCCCCAGCCCTGGCTCGGCCGCTGCTGGAAGACGCCGAGTGAATCCCGGTCGCCGCACGGCAGGTTGTTCATGTGCGACTCGACCCAGCCGGTCTCGAAGCCGGCGAGGAGCACCCTCGGGCTGACGCCTCTGCGCTGGCCCACCTCGTACACCTTGCGGGTCACGGCGACATCGCGATCGGCCGGGATGGACGAACATTCGGCGTGCGCCGCAGGCGCCGTCAGGGTGCTGACCGTCGTCTGGTCGACACGTAGCAGGCCGGTTCGTCAGGCGCATTCTGGTTGGTCGTTCTCAGGGCGTCGCGGTGCCGGATCTGACCATCGAGAATGCGCAGGGCTCGACCGGCCCGCTGGGTCGGTCCCAGCCAGGTCTTGCACAGCAGGGTCGGATCAGCGGGTGAGCGCGAAAATGACGATCCCCACGCCAACGACCACCAACACGCTGTTGACGATGCGGGTCCTCCGTAGCCCGTACTCGCTCGGCTCCGACGCGGCCGGATTCTTCCGCGTCCACTTCGACATCTGCCACTGCATCTTCGGGTTGATCGCGTTCGTGCCGGAGATCGCCACGCAGAGCAGGCCGAAGGCGGCTGTCCCCCAGTTGGGCCCGGACGCGGAAGCGGCGTCCGCGGCGCGGACCAGTGCCTCGATCACGAGGGCTTCGCGATCGCGACCACGACCAGGGTCGTCGCGATCCCCATGAGGATGATGGCGCCGATCCGAATCGCCCACTCGCCGGTCTTGCTCGGCTCCATCGCGTCAGGGTTCTTGTACATCCGGGGGTTCAGCTTCCAGGGCAACCGCGGGTTGATGGCCACCGCGAGGGCGACCAGGAACACGATGGGTCCGATGACGAAGAACGGCCAGGTGGGCCCGTCGCCATCGCCCCCGGTGGCCGGAGCGACGAGTAGCGCCCCGACCATGCGTGGATACCCGTCGATCATGGATCCCCTCCACCCCGCGGCCGGTTCGACCGACTCCGTCCGATGCCGGCGACTGCCTGCGCACGTCGGTACCGAACCGGGGCAGTGCGGCATGAACCACCCGATCGCGTGTGGCGATGGGCGCGAGGAGTCGGACGTCACCACCCGTGCTGCTCCAGTTCTGGCTGCGGGCCCCGGCCAAGCTCCCTCGGCAGGCTGCGGCGGCCGGTTAGGGTCGTGGGGTGTCGGCGGACCTGACCGGGCAGCGCCTGGGCCACTACGAGATCGAGTCCATCCTCGGTCTCGGTGGGATGAGCACCGTCTACCGCGCGATCGACACCCGGCTCGACCGGCCGGTGGCACTCAAGGTGATCAGCGAGAACCTCTCCGCCGACGAGGAATTCCGGCAGCGCTTCGTCGAGGAGGCGAAGGCGGCCTCGGCGATCGACCACGTCAACGTGGTCCCGCTGTACGACTTCGGCGAGGCGGACCCCTGGCTGTTCATCGCCATGCGGCTGGTGGACGGCACGGACCTCGCACGTGAACTGGTGGAGGGGCCGCTGCCCCAGCGACGGGTGCTGGATCTGCTGGGGCAGGTCGGGGCGGCACTGGACATGCTGCACGGCAGGGGGCTGGTGCACCTGGACGTCAAGCCGGCCAACATCCTCATCACCCGCAACGAGTCGATCGGTCGGGAACACGTCTACCTTGCCGATTTCGGGCTGACCCGGCGCGGCGCTGCAGGTCATCGCACTGCGTCCGGCGACTTCCTCGGCTCGCCCACCTACGCCTCGCCGGAACACCTCCGTGGCGATCCGGTGCTGCCCTCCTCCGACCTGTACTCGCTGAGCTGCGTGCTGTTCAGCTGTCTCGCGGGGCGCGCGCCGTTCGTGGGCACGGTCAAGGAGGTGGTGGCCGGTCATCTCAAGGGCGAGGTGCATTCGCTCTCCGCGCTCACGGACCTGCCCTCGGCGATCGATCGGGTGATAGCGCGGGGCATGGCCGGCGACCCGACCCTGCGCTACGGCACTGCTGGTGACCTGCTCGGGGCCGCGCGTCGGGCGCTCGCCGACCTGTCCGACGACCACGAAGCCGGTTCGGTCGGTCTGGACGCTGCCGACAGGTCCGCCGGTGGCGTCGACCCGGATCCGGTCCGTTCGGCCGCGAACCCGTTCCTGCATACCGGCTCGGCGCGGGCCGGATCGGAGGGTGCAGCCTCTGGTGGTGCCGGATCGGGCGGTGCAGCCTCCGGTGGTGCCGGATCATCCACGGCCGGGCGGGCCGCCGCCCCTGTCGATGTTCCGCCCGCGGTGCGCACCTATCGTGCAGCCGCGGGTGCGTCGGGCCCCCCAGTTCGACAGGCCTCTCCGGCCCCGGTGCGGCGGTCGGCGGCGGATGGTCCGTCCGTTGCCGCCCCCACGCAGTTGAGCGGTGGTCCGGCGTACGGCATCGCGCTCCCAGGGCCAGGGGCTGCATCATCTGCCGGTCCCGGCTGGAGCGGTCGGAACCCGGGTTCCGTCACCGGAGGAGTGGAAGGACAGCGGGCCGCGAAACGTCACCGGGCGGCGAGCTCTACCCGTCGCCCGTGGCCGTGGATCGTCGTGCTCGTCGCCCTGCTCGCCGCCTTGGCGGTGCTCGTCGTCATCCTCGTGAACCGGGGCTGAACGGCACGCTGCTCTTCTTGCACTCTCGCCCATCGAGTGCCAAACTCGAACTGGCACTCGCGTATCGTGAGTGCCAGGTCGGTCAGATGAGGTGCCTCGCGCCCGCCCCCATGGGTGCGTCGTGGGCCACCGTCCGTCGCGGGCGTCGAGCCGATCCGAAGACAACCACGGCATCCCCGCTCGACCGCATCTGGCGGCCGTCACCGGGGCTGATCACTGGAGGATTGACCAACACATGTCCAAGCTGATCGCATTCGACGAGGAAGCGCGTCGCGGTCTCGAGCGCGGGATGAACATCCTCGCCGACGCCGTCAAGGTGACCCTGGGGCCGCGCGGCCGCAACGTCGTTCTGGAGAAGAAGTGGGGCGCTCCGACCATCACCAACGATGGTGTGTCGATCGCCAAGGAGATCGAGCTCGAGGATCCGTACGAGAAGATCGGCGCCGAGCTCGTCAAGGAAGTTGCCAAGAAGACCGACGACGTCGCGGGTGACGGCACCACCACCGCCACCGTGCTCGCCCAGGCGATGGTCCGCGAGGGCCTGCGCAACGTGGCCGCCGGCGCCAACCCGATGGGCATCAAGAAGGGCATCGAGAAGGCCGTCGAGGCCATCTCGCAGCAGCTCCTCGCCGATGCCAAGGACGTCGAGACCAAGGAGCAGATCGCGGCCACCGCGACCATCTCCGCAGGTGGCGACTCCGCGATCGGCGAGCTCATCGCCGAGGCGATGGACAAGGTCGGCAAGGAAGGCGTCATCACCGTCGAGGAGTCGAACACGTTCGGCCTCGAGCTGGAGCTGACCGAGGGCATGCGCTTCGACAAGGGCTACACGTCGCTGTACTTCGCGACCGACCCGGAGCGTCAGGAAGCCATCCTGGACGACCCGTACATCCTTCTCTACAGCGGCAAGATCTCCACGATCAAGGACCTGCTGCCGATCCTCGAGAAGATCATGCAGGCCTCCAAGCCGCTGCTGATCATCGCCGAGGACGTCGACGGCGAAGCGCTGGCGACCCTGGTCGTCAACAAGATCCGTGGCACCTTCAAGTCGGTCGCCGTCAAGGCCCCCGGCTTCGGTGACCGCCGCAAGGCCATGCTGCAGGACATTGCGATCCTGACCGGTGGCCAGGTCATCAGCGAGGACGTCGGCCTCAAGCTCGACAACGCCGACATCTCGCTGCTGGGTACCGCTCGCAAGGTCGTCGTCACCAAGGACGAGACCACCATCGTCGACGGTGCGGGCGACGCGGCCCAGATCGAGGGACGGGTCAACCAGATCCGCGCCGAGATCGAGAAGTCGGACTCCGACTACGACCGCGAGAAGCTGCAGGAGCGCCTGGCGAAGCTGGCCGGCGGCGTTGCCGTCATCAAGGCCGGTGCCGCCACGGAGGTCGAGCTCAAGGAGCGCAAGCACCGCATCGAGGATGCTGTCCGCAACGCCAAGGCGGCTGTGGAAGAGGGCATCGTCGCGGGCGGTGGCGTCGGCCTGCTGCAGGCTGCTGCCAAGGCTCTGGCAACGCTCGAGCTCACGGGTGACGAGGCCACCGGCCTCAACATCGTCCGGGTCGCTGTCGAGGCTCCGCTGAAGCAGATCGCGATCAACGCCGGCCTCGAGGGTGGCGTCGTCGCGGACAAGGTCAAGAACCTGCCCGCGGGCCAGGGTCTGGACGCTGCGACCGGTGAGTACAAGGATCTCGTCGCCGCCGGCATCATCGACCCGGCCAAGGTGACGCGTTCCGCGCTGCAGAACGCCGCGTCGATCGCCGCGCTGTTCCTGACGACCGAGGTCGTCGTCGCCGACAAGCCGGAGAAGGCCGCACCGGCCGGCGGTGGCGACGGTGGCATGGGCGGCATGGACTTCTGATCCGCCGGCAGTACCGCACCACTCGTAACCAGAAGGCCCGTCATCCTCGGATGGCGGGCCCTCTGCGTTGCGTGTCGTCGCTGATCCGGCCCGGGTTGTCGCTGGCGTTACGGGCAGGCGCTCTGCTCCACCTGGGTTGCTGCTGGTGTTACGGGCAAGCGCTCTGCTCCACCTGGGTTGCTGCTGGTGTTACGGGTGGTTGCTGGTCTCAGGGACGCCCTTGTCGCAAGCGACAGCGCGTGTCGCCAGCGGAACTCAGGTGACGGGTCGGAACGTCAGGGTCGAATGTCCGGACTCGACGGAGCGTCGTCCGAAATCGATCGCCCGACGGATGCGGCGGGTCAGCTCGTCGGCTCGGTACAGGTCCCGCCAGATCCACCGGGCCAGGATGCCGCCCTCGTCCCGGATGGCGTCCTCGCGAAGTTTCTCCTCGATGAGCGCAGTGCGGGCGTCCGGACCGTCAGGGATCTGTCCGTACTTGGCCAGGCCATCGAATTCGCCGATGGTCGCGGTGCCCTCGAACCAGAAGTCCGACCGGCCCAGGAACCTGCCGGTGCGCGAGAAGATTTCGACCTGACTGACCGGGAGCGCGATACCCGCGGCGTGGAGTACGACCTTCGAAACCGACTCGCCGGGGCTCTCACTGCGCCCGTCGGTCAACTGGAGCGCCACCCGAGCTCGCGGCAGTCCGTGTTGACGACCGCAGGCACCGAGTTCCTCGACGAGTTCGCTGCGCTCCACCAGACCGGTACGTACGGCCTCGTCCAGGGCCGAGACGCCGGTTCGCCACGAACCGGTGCGAGCGACGTCGATCAGCGTGCGCGCGGGGCTGGTGACGCGTACTCCGTCGATGCGCTGCGTGTCGTCAGGTCGATGGCCGACGTGACGATGGACGCCGCGCTTGCGTTGACCGCCGGCCGCGCGTGCGCAGGTGGTGTGCACCCACTCGAGGTCGGCATCGACGAGCGGCAGGTCGTACAGAGCCGCGGCCGAGACATGGCTGACCAGCGGGTCACCGGCCTCGAGTGCGGTGGCGATGACCAGTTCGCGGTAGCCGACCTGCCGGTCCGTGGGCACCGGGGCGACCCGGAACACGCCTCGTCTCAACCGCTGAACCTGTCCGCTGCGGACGGCGCGCTTGAGGCCGTCAGCAGTCCAACCGGAGGCGATCAGTTGGTCGAACGGCCTGATGGCGGGAGACGGGTCCATCGGAGCAGGGTGTACCGGGACGCTGCCCAAGGCTCCCCGGTTCACCGAGGGTGTGGACGAATGCCTGACCTGTGGACAACCGGCAGGGGACCTGAGGCGACTGTCGAAACCTGGAAACCGCCCCAACCGCTGGCGTTACGCGCTGTTGCTGGCTTCAAGGGGGTCCTTGAAGCCAGCAACAGCACTCGTCACCAGCGACAACTGGAGCAGCCGGACTCAGCGATCAGGCGGAGGCGGCGCTGAGCTGCGCGAGTTCGGAGTCCGACAGCTCCAGGGTCACCGAGGCGATCAGGGCAGGGAGCTGCTCCACGGTGCGGGCGCTGGCGATCGGCGCCGTCACGCCGTCCTGCTGACGCAGCCAGGCCAGGGCGACCGAAGCGACCTCGACGCCGTGGGCGGCGGCGACCTCGTCGAGCGCGGACAGGGTGGCGCGGCCGCGGTCGTCGAGCAGCTTGCCGGCTCCCTCGGCGCGGGCGCTGTCGACGGTTGCGCCGTCCCGGTACTTGCCGGACAGGAAGCCGCTGGCCAGCGAGGAGTAGGGCAGCACCGCGATGCCGGCGGCGCGGGTCAGCGGCAGGGTGGTCGCCTCGATCTCGCGGGAGACCAGGTTGTACTTGGGCTGGTAGGCGACCGGGGCGTGCAGTCCTTCGCGTGCCGCGGCGTCGAGCCAAGCCTGCAGGCGCTCGTCGCTGAAGTTGGACGCCCCGATCGCCCCGATCCGTCCGCTGTCGACGAGAGCGGAGAAGGTGCGGGCGATGTCGTCGATCGCCACGTCGGTGTCGTCCGCGTGGGCGTAGTACAGGTCCACGGAATCGACTCCGAGACGTCCGAGTGAGGCGTCGACAGCGCGGTCGACGTTTTCGGCGGTCAGGCCCTTGAACTCGGGGTGCATGCCCACCTTGGTGGCAACGACCAGGTCGGTCACACCCCGAGCCGCGAGCCACCGGCCGATCACGGCCTCGGACTCGCCGCCGGCGTTCCCGTCGGCCCAGACCGAATAGACATCGGCCGTGTCGACGAAGTTGCCGCCGGCGGCGGTATAGGCGTCCAACACCTCGAAGGACTGCTGCTCGTCGGCCGTCCAGCCGAAGACGTTGCCGCCGAGGTTCAGCGGATAGACCTGGAGATCGGACGAGCCGAGGGTAACCCTGGAGGTGGTGTCGGTCGGTGCGGTGCTCATGTGTTTCCTTCCGGTGGAGGTTCCTTCGGTGCAACCGCCATCTCGATCCTGTGTTCCGTCCGACGTGTGTGCTCCGGCAGGCGGATGGGATGAATCACGTCCGGACCCATCGGACCGGCCTCAGCCCGTGGCGCGATAGGCCCCGATGTCCGACGCCGATTCGAGGAGGGTCAGCGGCCGCACTCCCGTGTCCTGGGTCGGATCCACCACGGACAGGGCCGACACCCGGCTGTTGGGCAGGGTGGCTGTGAGCTGGTTGGACGGTTGGGTCGGCCCGATGATCGAGTCGGCAGCGGCCGGGGCGAGGTCGGTCCACTGGGTGGTGGCGGCCGAGCGGGTCAGCGTCCGTGCTGCGCACATCGGACCCAGCACCCGTCCCCACGCCTCACCCACCGCGTAGCCCTCGAACGAGCGGAGACCGGGCGAGAGCCCTGCGCTCGCGAAGGCTTGCGCCAATGCGCTGCCGATCGGGTGCACCGCGGTGAACGCGGGCGTCACCGAAGCCACCGTGACGGCTCCGACCGATGTCGGCGACCGGAGCACATCTCGCACCCCGTCGACGTCGGTCGCGATCGCGATCGGCCCGCCGGCGGCGATGGGTCGCGGGCCAGCGCCGCTCGGGCCGCGGGTCACCGGAGTCGTGCTCGAGGGTGCGGTGCTCGAGGGGGTCGTGGTGGAGGGAGCCGTGCTGGAACCGGCGGAGCCGACACCACCCGAGCCTGACGTCGGGACCCCGCCGGTCCCACTCGGAGCGGTCGGCGTGGTGGTGGCGAGGCCGGTCGGTACCGCACTCGCCAGCCCGCGGCCGGCAGCCACCCGGGTGACGAGCTCTTCGACCCCGCCGGCCGAACCCGGCGCATAGATCGCGCCGACCGCAGTCGGGATCTGTTCTCCGGGACGGATCACGACGAGCTCGACCTGGGCGCGGGTGGCCCACCATTGCAGCGAGGTGACCGCATCGGTCGCGTCGAGGTCACCGTCCGACAGGTCGAGGTAGACACCGACCGCCGATCCTGGTGCGAGCGTCCCGTCGGCGATCCAGTGCGCCGCGGTGTTGATGGCCAGGATGTCGGCGGTGGCACCGAGCACGATCGGGCCGCCGGTCGTCTCCAGGTCCGACAGCGTGCCCTCCGGGGCGACTGCCGGGAGCTGGTCGGCGGCGATCTTCGCGTCGAGGTCGGCCTGGTCGTCCAGGGCCGGCAGCGTGATCAGCCCGAGGCTGCTGGCGGCGAGGTACCGGTAGGCATCCGCGCCGCTCTGGGCGGACGAGGCGGTGATCAGTTCGACGGTCCGTCCGCAGACTCCGCCCGCGCCGTTGAACGCCCTGGCCCACAGCCGTACGCCGGTGCTGAATCCCTGGTCGCGTTCGGCGTCGACCACCAGACCCAGCGACAGCGACGCATCATCCACCCCTGGCCCGGTGACCAGGCCGGCGTCGGTGACGGGCGTCAGCGATGGCACCGTCTGGGCGACCGAAGCCAACGACGACGCGGACGACGTCACTGATGCTGAGCTGCCGCCCACGCTGCTCGGCGGCGCGCTGTCCGTCCCCGTGCACCCCGTCACGAACACGCCGACAGCACACAGCGTGGCCGCGAGGCGGGGACGGCGGATCACCGCCCCAACCTACTGCGCGGCGTTCCGCGGACAGGTCACGGTCGGCGCGACCGACGGTCGGACGGGAACGGGCTCAGCTCGGGTCGTTCTCGAGCGGGTCGTTCCCACCCACCGGTGGGCCCAGCAGCTCGTCGGCATCGATGATCCGGTACGCATACCCCTGTTCGGCGAGGAAGCGCTGACGATGGGCGGCGTAATCGGTGTCGACAGTGTCCCGGGTGACGACGGAGTAGAAGTGCGCCTGCTTGCCGTCGGCCTTGGGTCGCAGCAGCCGACCGAGCCGCTGTGCCTCCTCCTGGCGGGAACCGAAGGTGCCCGACACCTGAACGGCTACCGAAGCTTCCGGCAGGTCGATCGAGAAGTTGGCGACCTTGGACACCACCAGGGTCGGGATCTCGCCCGACCGGAAGGCGTCGTAGAGCCGCTCCCGCTCGGCGTTCTTGGTCGACCCCTGGATCACCGGCGCTCCCAGCGCTTCGCCCAGTTCGTCGAGCTGGTCGAGGTAGGCGCCGATGACCAGCGCCGGCTCACCGGGATGACGGTCGAGCACAGCCTGCACCACGGGCAGCTTGGTCCGCACGGTGGCGGCCAGCTTGTACCGCTCCTCCGGCTCGGCAGTGGCGTACTGCAGGCGCTCGTTCTCGGTCGGCGTCACCCGCACCTCGATGCACTCCGCAGGCGCGATCCAGCCCTGCGATTCGATGTCCTTCCAGGGCGAATCGAAACGCTTGGGCCCGATCAGCGAGAACACGTCGCCCTCGCGGCCGTCCTCCCGGACCAGGGTCGCGGTGAGGCCGAGTCGACGCCGGGACTGCAGGTCGGCCGTCATCCGGAACACCGGGGCGGGCAACAGGTGGACCTCGTCGTAGATCACCAGGCCCCAGTCGCGGGAGTCGAACAGGTCGAGGTTGGTGTACTCACCGGCCTTGCGGCGCGTCATCATCTGGTACGTGGCGATGGTGACGGGGCGGATCTCCTTGCGTTCGCCGGAGTACTCGCCGATCTCCTCCTCGGTGAGCGACGTCCTGGCCAGCAGCTCGCGCCGCCACTGCCGCCCGGCGACAGTGTTCGTCACGAGGATCAGCGTGGTCGCCTGCGCCTTGGCCATCGCCGCGGCGCCGACCAACGTCTTGCCGGCCCCGCAGGGCAGCACGACGACGCCGGAACCGCCGGCCCAGAAACCCTCGACGGCGTCCGACTGATAACCGCGCAGCTCCCAGTTCGCGGTGTCCAGCGTGATCGGGTGTGCCTCCCCGTCGACGTATCCGGCCTCGTCCTCCGCGGGCCAGCCGACCTTGAGCAGGATCTGCTTGAGGCGACCGCGCTCGGACGGGTGGATCTGCACGGTGTCCGGATCGATCCGGGCGCCCAGCATCGGCGTCACCTTGCGGTTGTGCAGGATCTCCTCGAGTACCGCGCGGTCGGTCGTCACCAGCACCAGACCGTGTGCCGGATCGGTGCGCAGGATCAGTCGTCCGTAGCGCGCCATGGTGTCCACCACGTCGACCAGCAGCGCCTGCGGGACGGGGAACCGTGACCAGCGGACGAGTGCGTCGACCACCTGCTCGGCGTCGTGCCCGGCTGCTCCTGCGTTCCACAACGCGAGCGGTGTGATGCGGTAGGTGTGGATGTGCTCGGGCGAACGTTCCAGCTCCGCGAACGGAGCCAGCGCTGCCCGGGCCGCCGATGCGTCCGGGTGGGCGATCTCGAGCAGCACTGTCTTGTCGGACTGGACGATGAGCGGTCCGTCGGTCACGAAGGGGCCTCCTGGTGGTGTGCCGTCCATTGTCCAACCTCGCACCGACAGCGGGGCATTCCCCTCCCTTCCGAAGGTCGACGGCACGGCGGATCACGAGATGCGGTGGGCGCGGCCGGTGATCGCCTCGACCTGCTGCCCGTCGGACGGCACGAGCGGAACGACCGTCTAGGGTCCTCGTGGGTCTTCGCAACCGACGACGAGTGCCCGACGAAGTGTGAAGAGCGACGGACGACTCATGGCGAGCGACGGGCGAGCAGGAGAGGGCCACCATGACCACAGCGCAGCGGCAGCCCGACCGGCACCAGCACGGCGCCGATGGACGGCCGCCGCAGCCGGATCCGGGTCCCCTGCAGGCGGGGGGGTACGGCCCGCCCGCCGGTCAGATCCCGCCGCCTGTCGGATCGCCCGTCGGCCCGGTGCCGGGGAGGTCGGCGTTCCCGCGCATCCTCATCGCGACGCTGCTGGCGGCCGTCGTGGCCCTGGGCGTGTTCCTGTTCGTCCACAACAGCAGGAATGATCCGACGACGGCCCCGGTCGGATCGTGTCTGGAGGTGGCGGGAACGACCACCGTCGGCAACCCGGAGTCGGAGCAGATCGACTGCGCCGATCCGGCAGCGCAGTTCGAGGTCACCGAGACGGGTTCGTCCGTCAGCTGCGACCGGCTGGAGTTGTCCTACGTCCGGTATCAGGGCGATGACGGGAGTGCGGTGATGGGCACGGTGTGCCTCCGACCCCACTTCGAAGTGGGGGAGTGTTACGTCCGACCGTCGACCCGGACCACTCTTCCCAGGGTCGGACCCTGCTCGGACGTCGGTTCGGACACCAAGGTGAGAGTGGACTCACTGCACCAGAACAGCACGAGCGGTTCGGTGTGCCCGAGTGCGTCGATGTCCTACACATACGTCAAGCGCAGGCTGGTCGTCTGCTTCTCCAGGGTTCCGTGAGCAGCCGCGGTGCCTCTCGGGCGGCGGTGTGCCACCGGTAGAGTCCCACGGGTGGGCTGATCGGTCCGCTGCAGATCACCGGGACGGGGGCACGCCCATGGTTTCCGTGCTGTCCGAACGCATTTCCGCACTTCGGGATGATCGCGACTCCATCCTGGACGTCTTCGCGGAGTGGGCCACCTCCTCGGGCCGGCCGCTGTACACGCACCAGGAGGAAGCGCTCCTGGAGATCGTCGCCGGCGCTCACGTGATCGCCGCGACCCCCACCGGTTCGGGCAAGAGCCTGATCGCCACCGCGGCACTGTTCACGGCACTGGTGGACGGTCAGCGGTCGTACTACACAGCGCCGATCAAGGCACTGGTCAGCGAGAAGTTCTTCGACCTCGTCGAGATCTTCGGCACCGACAACGTCGGGATGATCACCGGCGACTCGTCCGTCAACCCGCACGCCCCGATCATCTGCTGCACGGCTGAGATCCTCGCAGGGGTCGCGCTGCGCGGCGGCGGAGCCGCAAACCCTGAGGTGCCGGGCCACGAGGGCCGCAACGCTGTCGGGGTCGCCGTGCTCGACGAGTTCCACTACTACGGCGATCCGCAGCGGGGATGGGCCTGGCAGGTGCCGCTGTTGGAACTGCCGCAGACCCAGTTCGTGTTGATGTCGGCGACCCTCGGGGACGTCACTGAGCTGGCTGCCGACCTCACCGACCGGACCGGTCGCGAGGTCGCCACCCTCGACGGAGTTGAACGCCCTGTACCGCTGCACTTCTCGTACGTCGTGGAACCGCTGCAGGACCACCTGCAGGAGCTGCTGCACACCCAACGCGCACCGGTGTACCTGGTGCACTTCACCCAGGCAGCTGCTCTGGAACGTGCGCAGGCGCTCAGCAGCATCAACGTCGCCAGCCGCGAACAGCGGGACGAGATCGCTGATGTCATCGGTGATTTCCGGTTCTCCTCGGGCTTCGGACGAACCCTGTCGAGGCTCGTCCGGCACGGCATCGGTGTGCACCACGCCGGTATGTTGCCGAAGTATCGCCGGCTGGTCGAACGGTTGGCCCAGGCCGGCTTGCTGAAGGTGATCTGCGGGACAGACACACTCGGCGTCGGCATCAACGTGCCGATCCGCACCGTGGTGTTCACCGGGTTGGCCAAGTACGACGGCATCAGGACCAGACACCTGACGGCCCGCGAGTTCCACCAGATCGCCGGTCGGGCTGGCCGCGCCGGATACGACACGGCCGGCGACGTCGTGGTGCTGGCACCGGAACACGACATCGAGAACGCGAAGACGCTGGCCAAGGCCGGCGACGATCCGGTCAAGCGGCGCCGCGTGGTGCGCCGCAAGCCCCCTGAGGGGTTCGTCAACTGGACCGAGAAGACGTACGACCGGCTGGTGTCGGCCGAGCCGGAGCGGCTCGTTCCGCATCTGCAGATGACGACGACCATGGTGCTGGCGCTGCTGTCCCGGCCGGGGGATGCGGTGTCGGCGATCCGTCGGTTGGTCGAGGGATCCCACGAACCGCGGCCGGCGCAACGCCGATTGTTGTTGCGCGCCATCGCGATCGGCCGCGCACTGATGGACGCGGGTGTGGTCCGCAGGCTGGACGAGATCGACGAGTTCGGTCGACGGTTCGTGCTGACCGTCGACCTGCCGCAGGACTTCGCCCTCGACCAGCCGTTGTCGCCGCTCGCGCTGGCCGCCATCGACCTGCTCGACCGGGACGCCGAGACCTACGCGCTCGACGTGGTGTCCCTGTTCGAGGCCACCCTCGATTCGCCGGGGACTGTGCTGTCGGCGCAGCGGCATCTGGCCCGCGGCGAGGCAGTGGCGACGATGAAGGCCGACGGCATCGAGTACGAGGAGCGGATGGAGCTGCTCGAGGACGTGGAGCACCCGCGCCCCCTCGCCGAACTGATCGACGCCGCCTACGAGGCCTATCGTCGCGGTCACCCGTGGGTCATCGAGTTCACCCCGCAACCCAAATCGGTGGTCCGCGATCTGTACGAGCGGGCGATGACGTTCAACGAGTACGTGTCGTACTACGGCCTGACCCGCTCCGAGGGTGTGCTGCTGCGCTACCTGACGGACGCGTTCCGGGCGATGCGGCGCTCGACCCCGACCGCTGCCAGGACCGAGGAGCTCGACGACCTGATCGCCTGGCTCGGCGAGCTGGTGCGGGGTGTCGACTCGAGCCTGCTGGACGAGTGGGAAGCGTTGGCGCACCCCGAGGACGCGGTCGTGCAGGGTGGGGAGATCCGTCCGCCGACCGCCAGTCGTGGGATCTCCGCCAACGTCCAGGGCTTCACCGTGCTCGTCCGCAATGCGCTGTTCCGCCGGGTCGAGCTCGCTGCGCGGGACGCGTTCGACGTGTTGGGGGAGATGGACTCCGCTGTCGGGTTCAACTCCGCCCGGTGGGCGGAGGCGATCGATGCCTACTACGACGACTACGACGAGATGGGGATCGGCGGGCAGGCCCGCAGCGCTGCGTTGCTGACGATCGACCGCGGTCCGCAGCAGTGGCGGGTGCGTCAGGTGTTCGACGACCCGGACGGGGATCGCGACTGGGGCATCACGGCGACCGTCGACCTCGCCGCGTCCGACGAGGAGGGTGAGGCGGTGCTGACGGTCCTGCACGTCGGGCCGTTCTCCGCGGCGCCGCCGGCGCCCCCCGACTCCTGACGAGCCCCTGGGACGTGTCGACTCAGGGAGGCGGCGGGAGGCTCACTTCGTCGTCCAGCTGGGCCTCGGTGATGCGATGCAGTGCAAAGGTTCTCATCGCCGACCGGAGTGAGTCGTGGGCCACCATCATGCCACCAGAGACCACCACGGGCTTCACCATCCGGCGCGAGGTCCCGCCTTCCGCGTCGACGTAGCCGATCCAGGCCGAGCGATTCTCGGCAGCGGCCCTGCGCAGCACCACCATCGCTTCGGCGGCGGTCTGTGGAACGGACGTCGGTCGCACCCGGTCACCCTGCACCATCCGCTCCACCAGGACGCGCAGTTGACGCTCGTCCGGTCCCCCGAACTCGCGCTGGGGTTGCGGTGCTGCACGGGTCGAGCGGGCGCGCGGACGTGCCGGACGCAGGTCGACCAGGCCTCCTGCAGCATCCTCGGTGGCGACCGCAACTCCCTTGTCCCCCAACACCTCCAGCAGGTCGAGCAGATCGACGGAGCTCACCGCAACGGTCGGGGCAAGTCGTCGGACGGACAGTCCGGCGGTCTGCGCGACCCGGATCGCCTCGCTGATCAGGGCGGGGTCGTCGCTGCGCAGGTACCCGGCCACGGCGCCACCGCGTAGGACCCCGTGCCGGCGGGCGGTGTCGTCGATCAGGTACGTCAGCCCCTGCGGCACGCCGGTCGCCGACCGTGCGGCGAACAGGCTGTGCAGGTCGGCGGCCGTCAGTCCGCTGTCCAGTGCGCCGCGCAGCGTGTCCGGGGTGACCCGGTACACGCTGGCGCTGCCGGCGGACTCCAGTCGTGCCACCTGCTCGAGCTGTTGCCGCACTGCGGGTTCCAGCCGACCAGGAGCCACCATCGTCAGGTCGGCCTGGATCAGCACCTGGTCGACGGGCTTCGGCAGCGCGCTCTCGAGCGCGGTCGCGGCAGCCCCCACATCGCCGTCCAGCACCTGCCTGCCCGCCGACGACAGCGCGTCGAAGGCCAGCAGCCCCAACCAGGTGCCCTCCGTGACGGTCGTGCGGGCAACGGATTCCCGGCGGGTGGCCGATCGCATGGGCGCACGCCAGGCGAAGGTCGCCAGCAGTTCCTGTGCGCCGAGACCGATGCCGGACGGCAGCGCGGCGAGCATGCTCAACACGAAGCGTCGGTCGGCCGGACCCCGCACCCACGACAGCTCCGGCGACAGCGGCGCCGCCACCTTCTGCGACTCGTCGCGTTCGCCGGTCCGGGACGGGTCGCGGCGCATCTCGAGCCACCAGGAGACCAACGATGCCCAGGCCGCGGCTTCCGGACGCTCGAGGAACTCCTCCGCGGCGAGGGTCGCGTGCCAGCCGGCAGGAGCGCCGATCCGTTGACCGTCGACCTGGGTGATCAGTCCGCCGACCGCGGCCAGCTCCAGCAACAGGGACGTGTGGTGGTCGTCCACGTCCAGATCGCGGGCGATCCGGCGGAGCTCGCGGATCCCGACGGCTCCGGACTTGAGGGCGGTCGCCGGCGACCGCTCCACCAACCGCCGCAGCGCCTCCAACCGGCGCAGGGTGGCCAGGGCCTCTCCGGCCGCGGTGCCGTCCACCCGGCGGTGATCGCCCCGGCGGACTCCGGCATCCGGCGCGGTCGGGACGACGCCGAGCGGGGCATCGCCCCGCAACGCCAGAGCGACCTCACGCGGTAGTTCCACGGTGGTGCGGTCGATCGCCGTCAGCAGGGAACGCTCCGCCAACGAGTGCGCAAGAGCGGCCGCGGGGGAGTCCGGCAGGAAGGTCCCGCGCGGATGGCCCTGGTCCAACCGGCGGAGCAGGCCGAGCGCCGAGTCGTCGAGACCGGCCACCGCCTTGCGCGCCTGTGCCGGGGTCAGTAAGCCGGCCGCGCCGAATCCTGCCGGGTAAGGGCCGACGGCGTCGACCACCGCGCTGGGAATGGACAGCCGGCCGTCGCCGGTGGAGCGGACGAGCGCGAGCGACTCCAGCGCGCGCAGCCGGGACGTCACCTCGGACGACCGGTCGGACGGGAACAAGGCCCGCAGCGCCGCGGACGTCACCGGTGCACGGTGAGCCTCGAGCACCGCCAGTGCACGCAGCACGAGGATCGCCAGTGCATCCAACGACTCCAGCACCCGGTGTACCGAGGTCGGCGTGTCGAGCCGACGGCCCAGCACCTCGAGATCACTCGGGGCCGGGATGGCGAGGTCGGGGCGAGTGCGCAGCAGCTGGACCAGCGCAGCCTCCTGCTGCCGGCGCAGCCAGGAGGCGGCCGACTCCGGGGCAGGTCGGGAGGCAGGCATCCCCTCAACGGTACGCAGGGTTTCGCGCGCGTCCGACGGTCCTGTGCGATCCGCTCCGACCGGCGTCGGGTGACCTATCATCGGGGGCAGCGGGCCGGCTGATCCGGACGGCCGACGAGCACGGGATGAGGGTGAGCTGATGGCCGGCAAGCGCGGCGTGGGAATCGATCCGACCTGGCCCCAGGTTCCCGAAGGGGAACATGCACTGAGCGAGTTCACCGCAGACCGGGTCGGTGCGCTGTCCCCCTTCGGCGAGATCGAGTTCCCGGTCGACCCCTCGGAGATCACATACACCCATCCGACCACGGTCATCAACCGCTGAACAAGTCGGCCGCTGGGCCCGTCCGGCTGGCCGGGGTGCTGTTGGCAGCGGGCAGCGGCCGCCGCTACGGTGGTCCGAAAGCCTTGGCGGACAACGGCTCCGGGCCGTGGGTACTGCGTGCACTGGACGTCCTCACGGCCTGCTCGACGACGATCGTCGTGGTGGGCGCCGCCGCCGACGCAGTGACCGCGCTGGTCATCGGGCGCAGCACGGTCGCCGTCAATCCCGACCACGACGCCGGCATGGCCTCGAGCCTCCGGGTGGGATTGGGCGCTGTCCCCGAGGACGTCGACGCGGTGCTCGTCATGCTCGTCGACCTGCCGGGTGTCACCGCCGCGGTGTCGGACCGGCTCGTTGCCGAGGCAGGTCCCGGGCCGCGCGGCGCACTGATCAGAGCCTCCTACGGCGGCGTGCCCGGTCACCCGGTGCTGATCGGGATCGATCATCTGGATGCACTCCGGCAGAGCCTGGCGCGCGGTAGACCCGACTCCGGCGGATCCCGCTATCTGACGGCCAACGGGGTGCGGTCGATCGAGTGCGGCGACCTCGCCGACGGCGCCGATGTCGATCGGCCGGCCGGATCCGACTAGACACGGGCCGGACGACCACGAGCACGACCGAGGTCACAGGGTCCGCGCAGTCGCCGGCGGTGCGACGAATCGGACGGGCCGACTAGGCTCGTGCGGGCGTCCGGTCGTGCCGGCGGGACGGAACGGCTGCGAAGGAGTTGGACCCGCGATGGCTGTACCCGGTCCCGGATACTCGATCACGATGCGGATCGCCGCGCCCCCGTCAGCGACGGCGGCAGGCGATCTGACGATGGCGGTCGGGAGAGCCGGCGGGGTCATCACCGGGTTCGACGTCGTCGAGTCGACGGCCGCGCAGATGGTCGTCGACCTCTCCACCAACGCCCAGTCGCAGGACCACGCGAGCGCCATCACCGACGCGGTCAACGAGCTCGCCGGCGTCGAGGTCCGCAAGGTCTCGGATCGGACCTTCCTGGTGCACCTCGGCGGCAAGATCGAGGTCAACTCCAAGGTCCCGCTGCGGACCCGCGACGATCTGTCCCGGGCCTACACCCCCGGGGTGGCGCGGGTCTGCATGGCGATCGCCGCCAACCCCGACGACGCCCGTCGGTTGACGATCAAGCGCAACACCATCGCCGTCGTCACCGACGGCACCGCGGTGCTCGGCCTGGGCAACATCGGCCCGGCCGCCGCGCTACCGGTGATGGAGGGAAAAGCCGCACTGTTCAAGAAGTTCGCCGGTGTCGACGCCTGGCCGGTCTGTCTGGACACCACCGACACCGAGGAGATCATCCGCACCGTGCAGGTGCTGGCGCCGGTCTACGCGGGGATCAACCTCGAGGACATCGCTGCGCCGCGCTGCTTCGAGATCGAAGCGCGGTTGCGGGAACTGCTCGACATCCCGGTCTTCCACGACGACCAGCACGGCACCGCGATCGTCGTGGTGGCCGCGCTGCGCAACGCATTGCGGGTGGTGGGCAAGAAGATCCAGGACTGCAAGATCGTGGTCTCCGGGGTCGGCGCCGCCGGTAGTGCGATCATCCGCCTGCTGCTGCGGTCCGGTGCTGCCGACATCATCGCCAACGACATCCGCGGGATCGTCACCCGTGACCGGGTCGACATGGACCCGAACATGGCCCAGATCGCCGAGGTCACCAACAAGGGCGATCTGCACGGAAAGCTGGCCGACGCGGTTGCCGGCGCCGATGTGTTCGTCGGGGTCTCCGCCCCGAACATCCTGCACGGCAAAGATGTCGCGACGATGAACTCCCACGCGATCGTCTTCGCCCTCGCCAACCCGGATCCTGAGATCGATCCGATGGAGGCCCAGCAGCACGCTGCCGTGGTGGCCACCGGTCGGTCCGACTACCCGAACCAGATCAACAACGTGCTCGCCTTCCCGGGCGTCTTCCGCGGGTTGCTGGATGCGCAGGCGCGCCAGATCACCGACGAGATGCTGCTCGCCGCCGCAGAGGCGCTGGCCGATGTCGTCTCGGACGACCAGCTCAACGCCTCGTACATCGTGCCCAGCGTGTTCGACGAGAAGGTTGCCCCCGCAGTGGCGAGGGCGATCGTGAATGCCGCCGGGGTGCACCACGGGGGTGGCGCCAAGGAATCGGCGCTGATGGCTGCCGCCGTCACCGGCGACTGACCGATGACCGACCGATGACAGGGCCGGAAGTCTCGCCGGGCTCGCTGACCCACACGGACGACGCGGGAGCCGCGCGGATGGTGGACGTGTCCGGCAAGGACGTCACCGATCGGGAAGCCGTGGCCACCGGTGTCCTGCGGACGACTTCCGATGTGGTGCAGCTGATCTCCTCGGGCGGACTGCCCAAGGGTGATGCGCTGGCGACGGCCAGGATCGCGGGAATCATGGCGGCGAAGCGGACCTCCGAACTGATCCCGCTGTGTCATCCACTGCCGATCTCCGGGGTGCAGATCGAGCTGCGCCCGGTGGGCGATGAAGTGCGGATCACTGCCACGGTGCGCACCACCGGCCGCACCGGCGTGGAGATGGAAGCGCTGACGGCGGTGGCCGTTGCGGGTCTGACGATGCACGACATGGTCAAGGCGGTCGATCCGGCCGCTGTGCTGGACGCTGTCCGGCTGGAGACGAAAACCGGTGGCAAGACCGGGATCTGGACCAGGCCGGAGGGACGATGAGCAACCCACGCACCGCCGCGGTGATCATCGCGTCCACCCGCGCCGCCACCGGCGTCTATCCGGATCGCACCGGCCCGGTGATCGTCGACTGGTTGCAGGACAAGGGATTCGCAGTCACCGATCCGATCGTGGTGGCCGACGGCGACGCGGTCGGGGATGCTCTGCGTGATGCCGTCGCCGGGTCGGCGGTGGTGATCACCTCGGGCGGAACCGGGATCTCACCGACCGACACCACCCCCGAACAGACAGCCGGGGTGCTGGACCGGGAGATCCCGGGCCTGGCCGACGCCATCCGGCGCTCCGGCGTCGAGGCCGGGGTCGCGACCGCGACGCTGTCCCGTGGGCTGTGCGGTGTCGCCGGCAGTGCTCTGGTCGTCAACCTTCCCGGCTCGACGGGCGGGGTGCGTGACGGACTCGCCGTGCTGGACGGGGTCCTGGAGCATGCACTCTCGCAACTCGCCGGCGGCGATCACCGCAGCGGTGGTGGCGTGTGAACGGCGTCGCCGTCGCCGGCGTGTCCGCCGATCCGATCGATGTCGACGCGCTGGCGCTGGCGGTGGGTGCGGCGACAGCCGGAGCCCTGGTGACGTTCGCCGGGGTGGTCCGCAACCACGACCGGGCGCGCGCCGTCGACGCACTGGAGTACCACGCGCATCCGAGTGCCGACACGGTGGTGGCCGAGGTCGCTGCCGAGATCGTCGCCCGGTATCCCGCGGTCAGCGTCGCGGTGCAGCACCGCGTCGGGACCCTGGTGGTCGGTGACGTCGCGCTCGGCGCCGCCGTCTCCTCGGCCCATCGCCGCGAGGCGTTCGCCGCGTGCAGCGAGCTCGTCGACCTGGTGAAGGAACGGCTGCCTGTCTGGAAGCGCCAGCTCTTCGCCGACGGCACGGACGAATGGGTCGGCTCGACCTGACCCGCCGTCCTGTCGAAACCCGGGGCCGCAGATGAGAGCGCTGCTGCGCAGGCTTCGCTGGACGCGCCGGTTCGCAGGCTCACCGGCGCGTCTGGCGCTGCAGAGGGCTGCGCATCGCCCTCATCCGCGACCCCGTGCACCCCTCACTCGCGCGGATGGACCGACCGATCCTTGGCGCTCGTCGATCGCAGCGAGCGTCGAGACTCCACGTGCGCGGTGCGCGGCATTCAGGTCAGGTCTCCCACGTCGATCTCGACGTACTCCGGCGGTCCGAAGATGTCGAAGCTCATGGATGCTGATGGAATACCTCAGCGCCTCGAACAGCGCCAATAACGTCGACGGATCGGCTTCGACGTCTCGAACCTTTCGCCTTGCCATCGACTGCCTCGAACGTGAGCGGGTACCAGGGCTGCTGAGAGAAGGCGAAGCTGCGCGGGCGACCAACCCGGCGGCGCCGCGGATGCGCTGTTCAGGCATGGCAGCAGTGAAAGCTAGCAAGTGTGGACAACCACCGATCATCCGGGCGACTGTGTCATTCTGTGCTGATGACAGCGGCGGATCTTCTCGATCGTCCGACGTACCTCTATGCGGAGGTCGATCGGTTGATCGGATGTCCCGCCGGTACGGCCCGGCGATGGATCAATGGGTATGACCGCAGCGGCCGTCATTACGAGCCCATACTTCGTCAGAGGACGCTGACGACGGAGTGGGCGACCTGGGGCGAGTTCGTGGAGGCCCGGATGCTGTCGGAGTTTCGCGACCAACGCGTTCCGACAGCTCGACTGCGGGCCGCGGTCGAGCGTCTGCAGGACGAGTTCGGCCGGTATCCGCTTGCTCACCTGAGCTCCTATCTGGCCGTCGAGAGCGGCGATCTCGTGCTGGAAGTACTGGACACCTCAGCACCAGAGGTGGTGCGCACCGGCCAACTCATCCTGTTGGCCGGCCGTCCCGTCTTCGATTCCGCAACGTTGGGAGCCGACGCGTCCGGGAAGTTCGTAGCGGTCGAAGTCCCCGTCAGCGGTTCCTTTCCGAGTATCCGGGTGAATCCCGATCGGATGGGTGGACAGCCCACCTTCGTGGGACGCCGCGTGGCGGTGCTGACCATTGCCGGCATGGTCGAGGCGGGAGAAAACCGAGCCGATCTGGCCGCCGACTTCGGCCTGAGCCTGGCGCAGGTCGATGAGGCCGTTGCTTTCTCCCTGGTCAGTAGTGCAGTGGCGTGACCAGTGACAGCATCCGTAGGCCAGATCGCGTTCGTTGTTGACGAGAACTTGACGAGACTGGGTCGCGGATTGAGTCGGTTGCGATCGGATTTCGCTGTGTTCGGGGATGCCCGCATCGGCGACGAGATCGGGCCGGGCATGCTCGACTCCGAGTGGATCCCCATCGTCGGCATGCGGAGATGGATCCTGATCACCAACGACCAGCGCATCCGGACGAGACCGGCTGAGGCATCGTTGGCTGTCGAACACGCGCTCATGGTGATCCATCTCCACGGCAGGCCGGGCACGCAGACTGCGTGGAAGCAGGCAGAGCGCTTGCTGTCCCGCTGGTACGCCGTCGAGAAATTGCTCGGTCAACACCGCGACGGGCCATGGTGGCTGTCGATGCGGCGCGGTAGCGCGGTCGAGCTGGCATTCGACCCTGGGCACCCGGAGAGGGTCTGAGAGTTCGATGGCTGGGCCCGGAGTGGGCCGGCCCGCAGTGCGCGGCTGTCGGAGATCAGTGCCAGGATCGTTGTTGTGACCGACTCCCAGACGCCCTTCCACGATCTCGACACCTACAACGCGCTGCCTCGGCTGAACGGTCTGGCGATGAGCCCGGACGGCGAGCGGTTGGTGACCACGGTCCAACTGCTCGACGAGAAGAGCACGAAGTGGATCAACTCGCTGTGGGAGATCGACACTCGCGACCGGCGCCCGGCCCAGCGACTCACCCGCAGCGCGAAAGGTGAGTCGTCCCCGGCGTTCACCGCCGACGGCGATCTGCTGTTCCTGTCCGCGCGGCCCGACCCGGACAAGTCCGAGGACGAGTCGCCGGCCCAGCTGTGGTCGCTGCCGGCCGCCGGTGGTGAGGCCTCGGTGCTGCTGTCCCGGAAGGGCGGCATCGACGCCGTCCACACCGCGCGGGCCGCGTCCACGGTGTTCGTCAGCGCGGGCCTGCTGCCCGGTGCCGACGGTGCGGGTGAGCAGGAGAAACTCGACGCTGAGCTACGGACCGCGCGCAAGGACACCAAGGTCGCGGCGATTCTGCACACCGGCTACCCGGTCCGGTTCTGGGACCACGACCTCGGGCCCGCGCAGCCGCACCTGCTCGAAGTCGACGAGTGCCGTGACCTCACCCCAGGAATCGGAGCGGCGCTCCAGCACGCCGAGCCCCGGGTGTCGCCCGACGGCTCGGTCGTCGTGACGTCCGTGATGGTTCCGCTGGCCAGGGGAGCCTCGGCCTTCGACCTGGTGCGGATCGACGTTGCGACGGCGGAGCGCACCACCCTGCTGTCCTCGCGGGACGCGGACGGCGGCCCCGGTGAGTTCGACTACTCGTCCGGGCCGATCAGCCCGGACGGTGCCACCGTTGTGGTGTCCGTCGACCAGCGCTCCACCCCGGCCACCGCCCCCGCCACGACGCTGGGTCTGCTCGACGTTGCGGGGGGAGAACTGCGTCCGCTGGCCACCGACTGGGATCGCTGGCCGACACCGGTCGCGTGGTTCCCCGACGGGGGGGCCAGACGGGTGATGGCCGCCGACAACCGCCGCGCCCCCCGGTTCCGCCTCGTCGTCCCCCCCGGCGCGGTCCCCGCCCTGC
>JBBJML010000042.1:0-43525 GCA_037720195.1 Nakamurella sp.
ACTCGACAGAGCGGTCCGTGCACTGCACGAGGCGTTCGACCTTGGAGGCGACGACCCGGCCGTCGTCCACGCCGGCAGCGGACGTTGACAGCCGGTCCCACCCACCCACCCCGTCGATCGAGCCATCACCCTGCGGTGATCGAGCAAGCGAAGCGAGTCGAGATCCCCATGACCGAAACCCTTGCAGGACCCGGTCTCTCGGTGGCCGTCGTCGGCGCCACCGGTCAGGTCGGTGCCAAGATGCGGGCCATCCTCGCCGAGCGGGCGTTCCCGGTCGCGCGGATCCGGTACTTCGCCTCCAGCCGCTCGGCCGGGACCACGCTCCCCTGGGGTGACGACCAGATCGTGGTCGAGGACGCGGCGACCGCCGACCTGTCCGGGATCGACATCGCGTTGTTCTCGGCGGGTGCGACCACGTCGCGCGCGCAGGCCCACCGGTTCGCCGAGGCCGGCGCCGTCGTGATCGACAACTCGTCCGCGTTCCGGATGGATCCCGCTGTGCCGCTGGTGGTCTCGGAGGTGAACCCCGCCGCGGCGCTGGACGCGGTGCGTGCCGGACGGGAAGCCGGGCGCGGGGCGGTGATCGCCAACCCGAACTGCACCACCATGGCGGCGATGCCGGTGCTGCGTCCGCTGCACGCGGAGGCGACGCTGACCCGACTGGTGGTGGCCACCTATCAAGCCGTGTCCGGATCGGGGCTGGCCGGTGTCGAAGAGCTCGACGGTCAGATCCAGGGCATCGGTGCCGCAGCGCCGGAACTCACCCACGACGGCGGCGCCGTCGCGATCCCGGCACCGAAGAAGTACGTCGCCCCCATCGCCTACAACGTGCTGCCGCTGGCGGGATCGATCGTGGACGACGGCAGTCTCGAGACCGATGAGGAGCAGAAGCTCCGCAACGAGTCGCGCAAGATTCTGGACATCCCGGACCTGCTGGTTGCCGGAACCTGTGTGCGGGTACCGGTTTTCACCGGTCACTCGCTGGCCATCCACGCGGAGTTCGACCGGCCCATCTCGCCGGAGCGGGCAACGGAGTTGTTGTCGACGGCGCCCGGTGTCGAGCTCTCGGACGTGCCGAATCCGTTGCAGGCAGCGGGCTCCGATCCGTCGTTCGTCGGGCGGATCCGAGCAGATCAGAGTGCGCCGCGGGGGCGAGGTCTGGTGCTGTTCGTCTCGAACGACAATCTCCGCAAGGGTGCCGCCCTGAACACCGTCCAGATCGCCGAGCTGGTCGCGCCGCTGCTGCGCTGAGGTTGCACCTGCGCCGAGGGTCAGAGGTCGGTCAACGGCTGGGTCGGGCCGCGGTGCGCGAGGGTGTGGCTGTAGACCACGCTCGTGGTGGTGTCACCGAACCGGGCGAGATCGTCGACGAATCGTTGGAGCTGCTGCATGGACACGGCAGCGAGGGTGATGACGTAGCAGTCCTCACCGGTGATCCGCAGACACTCCAGGAATTGTGGCCCCTGCTCGAGGTACTCGACGAACGGATCGTGGCGGCTGCCGACGTACTTGAGCCGGACGACGGCCATCAGGCTGATGCCGACCGCGCCGAGATCGATTCGGGCGCTGTAGCCGGCGATGACGCCCAGTGACTCGAGACGTTTCACCCGCTCCGTCGTGGCCGACGGGCTGAGGTGTACGCGGCGGGCGAGTTCGGTGAAGGACTGCCGACCGTCCTGTTGCAGCTGGCTGACGATCGCCCAGTCGGTGTCATCGAGATCCACGGCCATGTCGGCAACCTACCGGGGTATTCGTCGTGCAGCGGGGCAAGAACCGGGGGTACCGGGTTCATCCGCCGAGCGGGAGCGGCCATCGTTGAGGGACAGACCACCTCGAAAGGAGTCACGACGATGAGCACAAAGACCCACCGTTCCGGTCTCGACCTCGGCCGGCAGGTCGACTTCGCACTGGTCGACGTGTTCGCGGATCGGCCACTGACCGGAAATCCGCTGGCGGTGGTGCCCGACGCCGACCATCTGAGCGACGACCGGATGCGGGCGATCGCCCGCGAGTTCAACCAGTCCGAGACAACGTTCCTGCTGCAGCCGACCCGTGCGGGCGCCGATCAACGGCTGCGCTCGTTCACCGCTGCCGGTCACGAGGTGGGAGGTGCCGGGCACAACGCTCTCGGTGCCTGGCTCTGGCTCGCCCACTCCGGTCGGTTCGTGCGGGGGATCCATCATCAGGAGATGGGGGACGAGGTGTGGGCCATCGAGAGCGTCCGCGACGCAAGCGATCGGGTCAACGTGGTGATGGTGCAGTCCGCGCCCCGGTTCGGGGCGACCGTCGATGACCTGCCGGGGCTGGCAGCGGCTCTCGGTCTGGGCGAGCACCAGCTCGACCGCACGCTGCCGATCCAGGTCGTGTCCACCGGAGCGGGGCACCTGCTGGTCCCGCTCGTCGACCGCGAGAGCGTTGATCGGGTGAGCATCGACGCCGCGCGGCTGCGGGAGATCCTGGCGTCCAGCGGTGGCGAGGGTTGCTACGTCTTCACCACGGCCAGGCCGTCCGCGCACGACGGCGTCCACGCCTACACGCGGTTCTTCAACCCGACGATGGGCATCGTCGAGGACCCGGCCACCGGCACCGCTGCCGGACCACTCGCTGCACTGTTGGTCGACCAGGGCAGGGTTGCGGACGGAAGCACGGTCGTCATCGACCAGGGACATGTCCTCGGCCGGCCCAGTCGTCTGCGCGTCGGGGTCGCCGGCGGGGTCGTCCGGCTCTCCGGAGGAGGGATCACTGTTGCTGCTGGGACGCTGGCGGTCGGAGCCGGCTGATAGACCGTGCAGTGAGGGTCGCATCGTCGTGAGCAGGGGAGATCCACCATGTCCGTACCGCACGGCTTTGCGCCGCAGGGGTATTCCACCGTCGCGCCGTGGGTGGTCACCGACGACACCGGTCGCCTGCTCGACTTCATCGCCGCAGCGTTCGAGGGTGAGGAGCTCGCTCGGGTCAGGACTGATGACGGCTTGATCGGCCACGCGGAGATCCGGGTGGGGGACACGGTCGTCCTCGCGTTCGACCGGCGTCCGGAGTGGCCCGCCATGCCCAGCCTGCTGCGGGTCTGGGTTCCCGACGCGGATGGTGCGGTCGAGCGAGCACTCGCCGCCGGTGGCCGGCTGGTGACCCCGTTGAGCTCCAACGCTTTCGGGCAGCGTGGTGCCAGGGTGGCCGATCCGTTCGGCAACATCTGGTGGACCGCCACGGTCGTCGAACAGGTACCTGAGGACGTGATGTGGGAGCGTCTCTCGCAGCCCGCGTATGCCGACGACATGCGTGTGGCGCAGGAGACTCTCGACGCCGAGCTGAGCGGTGCCGACGAGGGTAGGAGCAGCGCGCCGCGACGATGATCGATCGTGCGGGGGTTGAACAATGGCGTCCCCACCGACGAGTCCGACGACGTGTCGGGTCAGGCGATCCTGAACGTAGGGATGGAATCTATCGTGGAGTATCTCGTAAGTTGCTGCGCTGCAACCACTCTCGCATGATCACTCGATCCGCATCAGTGACGGCGTGCGCGACGGGCAGGACCCGATGGGTCACGTCCGCTCCGAGTCCCCGCAGCTGATCCGCGAGCGCGAGGCCGTCTCCGGGTGATCTGCGCTCGTCAAGCTCGCCGTCGACGACGAGCACCGGGAATCCGTCGATCCGGAGTTCGGGCGCGCTCACCGGGAGCCGCATCGGTCGCAGCAGCACCGCTCCGGCCAGCACCGTCGGGTCGGCCATCAGCAGAGCCGCCCCCATGATCGCGCCGTTGGAATAGCCGAGAACCAGCGGTCGCCGACCCGGCCAACGGTGACTGCAGGTCTCGCGCACGAACTGCGCCAGGACCGGAATCCGCTCCGCCAGATCTGCACCGTCGATGGTGCGGTCGGGAAACCGACGGAAGAACCCGTACCCGCCGTCCATGGTGACGGTTCCTCGCACCCCGAGTTGCGGTGCGCCCGGCGCCACGTCCTCGGCCAGCGGCAGGAGATCACGTTCGGTGCCGTCCGAGCCGTGCAGCAGAACCAGCGGCGGGCGAGCAGAGTCGGTGCCCTCCCGGAGCGCGAAGGCAGGGCCCTCTGTCGACATGGGGGTCTCCTCTCGCTGGCTTTGCGAACATCATGCGTCCTGCTACCCGCCCGTGAGCATCATCGGGGTGTGCTGTCCGGAGCAGGTCACTGCCCCACGGCTCGGCGCTCACCATTGCCCGATGGCGGAGCGCAAACGGGTGAACGACTCGATGATGGAATCAACTGATGAGAGGAGTGAACTCGAACAGGTGGACGACTATGATGGAGGAATGTTTTCGGGGGTTGTTCATCGCACAGGTGCAGGGCGCTCCGCGATTCCCAGTGCGCTCGAGGCGGAGCTGCAGCGCATCCTGGACGACGCCGCCGTGGCCGTCGGATGGTTTCCCGAGATCGAGTTGGTGGCATCGGAGTCCCTGGCATCGGATGCTTTGGCATCGGGTACCGGATCGGCGCAGTCGCTGCCGCCGGACGTCGTGGTGGAAGACCACGCGGCGTCGCCCGAGCAGCTGGAGCGATCCGCGGAATCCGAGCCGACAGCGGTTCACGAGCCGGTTCATGAACCGAGAGCAGTGAACGAGCCGACGGTGGTGCAGGAGCCGGCCGGCGATCAGCTTGTCGTCCTTCTCGAGTCGACCCTGGCGGTCCTGTCGAGCGCTGCCCCGGCATCGACACCCGAGGGGTCGATCGACCGCATCGCCGCACTCGAGGCCTTGATCAGCGCCGCGGGCGGACTGCGCGTCGCAGAAGAGGTCGCCTTCGCCGACGGTCAACGCGCGGCCCATCTCGCCGCGAAGGTGCGATCTCGCGACGTGGGCCGCGGGACGGCGGAGCAGATCGGGTTCGCGCGTCGCATCTCCCCGAACTCGGCGGCGCGACAGCTGGGCTTCGCGCAGGCGCTGGTGGCGCGTCTGCCACAGACGTACCAGGAGCTCCGGGCCGGCCGGATCTCGGAGATCCAGGCGCGGACCGCGGTGACCCGGCGCAGTCACCTCAGCGAGACCGATGCAGCCTTGGTCGACGCCGCCATCGCACCCCGCCTGTCCGATTGGAGTCCATCCGCCACGGAGAAAGCAGTCGACCACATCGCCTATTCCCTCGATCCACGTGGCAGCGTCGACCGGAAGGCGTCCGCAGAACAGGATCGGCGGGCATGGGTACGTCCGGCACCCGATTCGATGGCGATCGTCTCCGCGCTGCTGCCGATGGCACAGGGGGTCGGGGTGTTCGCCGGCCTCCGGTCCGCCGCGCTCGCTGTGCACGGCACCGGTGAGTCGGACGGTCGCGGAATCGGACAGCTGATGGCCGACCTGCTGGTCGAGCGGTGCACCGGTCAGGCCACGGCCGCCGCCGTCCCGATCGAGGTTCGCGTCACCATCCCGGCCGACTCGGTGCTCGGCGACAGTGAAGTGCCCGGCTGGGTGGACAGCTACGGACCGGTGCCGGCCGCGGTGGTGCGTGAGCTGGTCGGCTGCGGCGGTGGGCTCCACGACGGTCGCGCGGCCTCGCCTGCAGACGATGCGCAGCACGACGGCCGCACAGGCTCTGCTCCAGGCGACAGACCTCTTGACAGCCGCACAGGCCCTACTGCGGGCGGTGCGCCGCACGACGACCCGCCCCACGACGAGCCTCCTCGCGGGAGCGGACCGCACCACGGCCGGGCAGCCCCATCCGCCGACGACGGGTCGACCGCCATGCCGAGGTCGTCGGCGGTCGAAAAGTGGTGCTGCACAGGGATTCCTGACGCCAGGGTGCGGATTCGTCGGCTCTTCACGGAGCCGGTGGACGGATCGGTGGTCGATGTCGACGCGCGCTCCCGGCTGTTCCCGGAGTCGATGCGTCGACACATCATGATCCGGGATCGGCAGTGCCGTCAGCCCTACTGCGATGCATCGATCCGCGATGTGGACCACGTCACGCCCTACGCGCGGGCGGGCCGACCTCGCTGGTCAACGGCCAGGGACTGTGCTTGCGTGGCAACCAGATGAAGGAGATGCCGGGCTGGTCGACCCGTCGCCAAGCCGACGGATCGACGCTGGTCGTCACCCCGACCGGGCATCGCTACGTCCGCGAACGACAATCGGCCACCGGCCTGCCTGCCCTCACCCGTCGCGACTGACGAGCGAACGCCCGAAGTCCGCGCCTCACCGGCAGGGAGCGATCGACAGACCGGCCACCCTGCCACCGAGACCTGCCTCGGAGATGGCGGCGAATCCGCATCCGTCGGGCAGCGGCGCGATGCCTTCCGCCTGGATCAGCTCAGGGTCGTCCAATGCCACGTGGGGCCAGCGGAAGAACAGCGCCGGATCGGACGACCGCTGCGGTGCCGTGTACTGCCGCACCTGGTCGTAGAACTGCACCAGTACCCGAGTCCGACGGGCTCCGACCTGCAGGGCCGCACCCGTCCGCCGTACTGGCCGGTGTCAGTCCGCTGGCCTCGGCGACCACCCCGGTGGGCAGGGCGACCGACGCGCGGGGCACCGGGAAGAGCGGCACGCCGGTAGGCGTGGTCCGCGTCCGGGTGGCCGGGGACGTGGCCGGGGATGCGGGGGGTGCTGTGCCCTGTCGGCCCGGTGGAGCGGGATCCGCTGGGACCGCTGGCCGAGGCGGCGGGAGAGGAGCCCACAACGGGACGGGAATCGGCCGACGAGCTGTGCTGCTCCTGCGGGCTGCACCCGATGACGAGCGAGCCTGCGAGCGCGATCAGTCCTACACAGGCAGCTGTACGTTTCCCCCTCCGTCCCATCCGGACGACCCTACGGAAGGCGACCTCGGCAGCCGGGTCGAGGCCCAGGGATGCGCCGGCGGCGGTGCAGCGCAGAATGGCGGACAGATCGCGCGCCGGCGCCGATGCCGGTGCGCACCCGTTGGGCGAAGGGACGAGCCATGGCAGCGCAGGAGACCCGGGCCACCGAACAGATCCGGGAGTCGCTCCGGACGCTTGAGCGGCACCGCACCGACCTCGACGCTGCCAGGGCTGCGTTCAGCTGGCCCCGCCCCACCGAGTTCAACTGGGGCCTCGAGTGGTTCGACGTCATCGCCACCGAGCATCCCGATCGCCCGGCACTCACCATCGTCGAGGAGGACGGCACCGTCGGTAGCTGGACCTATGCCGGACTGTCGGCCCGATCGGACCAGGTGGCCACCTGGTTGCGCGACCTCGGCGTCGCGCGCGGCGATCGGATCATCTTGATGCTGGCCAACCAGGTGGAGCTGTGGGAGACGATCCTGGCCGCCATCAAGCTCGGCGCCGTGGTGATCCCGGCCAGCACGCTGCTCGCCCAGTCCGATCTGCAGGACCGGGTCGATCGGGGCGGTGCGCGATTCGCGATCGCACGTTCGCGCGACGTCGACACCTTCACCGGTGTGCAGGGAGATCTCACCAGCATCGCAGTCGGCGACGACGTCCCGGCTGATGGATGGATCGACTGGGCCGATTCCCATCACGCAGATCCGGTCTTCGTTCCCGACGGCCCGACGCGGGCCGACTCGACCCTGTTGCTCTATTTCACCTCCGGGACCACCGCGCTGCCGAAACTGGTGGAGCACAACCACATCTCCTACCCGATCGGCCATCTCTCGACGGTCTACTGGATCGGGCTCAAGCCGGGCGACGTCCACCTGAACATCTCCTCGCCCGGGTGGGCGAAGCATGCCTGGTCCAACGTTTTCGCGCCGTGGCTGGCCGGCGCCACCGTGTTCATCCACAACTACCAGCGGTTCGATGCCTCCGCGCTGATGCGCGTGATGCATGAGCACGGCGTCACCACCTTCTGTGCTCCGCCCACGGTGTGGCGGATGCTCATCCAGGCTGATCTGTCCCAGCTGCCCACCCCGCCGCGCGAGGTGATCGGTGCGGGCGAACCGCTGAATCCTGAAGTGATCGAACAGGTTCGGGCCGCCTGGGGCGTGACCATCCGGGACGGTTTCGGTCAGACGGAGATGACGCTGGCGATCGCCAACACCCCGGGCCAACCGGTCAAGGACGGGTCCATGGGGCGCGCGTTGCCGGGCTACCCGATCGTCCTGATCGACCCGGCGACCGGAGTCGCCGGGACTGAGGGCGAGATCTGCATCGACCTCACCGACCGTCCGGTGGGGTTGATGGTCGGCTATCTGGGCGACGACGAACGCAACGCAGAAGCCATGCGGGACGGCCACTATCACACCGGCGACGTCGGATCCCAGGACGCCGACGGATACGTCACCTACGTGGGCCGGGCCGATGATGTCTTCAAGGCCTCCGACTACCGGATCTCGCCGTTCGAGCTCGAGTCCGTGTTGATCGAGCATCCGGCGGTGGCCGAGGCAGCGGTCGTTCCCTCGCCGGACGCACTCCGGCTGGCGGTACCGAAGGCCTATGTGGTGCTGGCACGAGGTTTTGCGGCAGACGCCGCGACGGCGAAGGAGATCCTGCAGTACGCGCGGGAGCATCTCGCGCCGTACAAATGGATCCGTCGGCTGGAGTTCGCCGAGCTGCCGAAGACCATCTCCGGCAAGATCCGTCGGGTGGAACTGCGCGCCAGGGAGGAACAGCTGCACACCGACGACGCTACCGTCCCGACCGAGTTCCGGTGGGAGGACCTGGCCTGAACCGGGACGGCTCAGGCCGCGGCGATCTTCTCCACCGTCCGCAGATTGCGGGTGGTGGTGCCCGAGCGGTACTTCTTCTTCGCCGTCACCTTCGCCACCGGTGTGTCCGTGGAATGCCCTCGAGGCAGCCGCCAGTACAGGCAACCATCGCCCCGGGCGATCTCCTCGACGCCGGCCGAGGATCCGGACCGGCCGTCCCGGATCGCCGCGGTGGACTCCTCGAGCAACTCGTCGAGGACGGCATCGCTCGATCCGAACACCAGGTACGGGTGCTCGACGTCGTCCCGCCGGGTGAACGGGTACGCCTGCGCTGTGGCGGCCAGCGCGTCCCGGGTGAGCAGCACGATCCAGGCGTCGTAGCCGAACCGCGTCGACAGGGCGTCCTGGATCGTCGACGTCAGCGCTGCGGTGGCTCGGGTGTCGCTGTCCTCGACGTCACTGTCGAAAGCCACGTTGCCGGTGGCGAGCACGGTCTTCACCGCGCCGAAGCCGAGCTCCGTGAACAGCGCGGCCAGGTCGGCGCTGCGCACGGTGGCGCCGCCGACGTTGACCCCGCGCAGCAGTGCGACCCAGCGGGTGACTGTCTCCGATGTCGCGGTCTTCGATGTGGCGGTCTTCGATGTCGCGGTCTTCGGTGCCATGGTTCAGCGCCCAGCGTGGGCTTCGAAGATGTCCAGGACGAACCGCACCTCGACCGCCTTCTGTTGCATGCGTTCCCGCACCACCATCGAGGAGTGCCCCGCGTCGTAGCTGTACAGCGCATAGTCCTTGTGCTGCACCGACAGTGCCTGCAGGTAGTTCTCGATCTGTCCGAACGGGCAGCGGGGGTCGTTGCGACCGGCGAGCACCAGCACCGGGGCCTGCACGGATGACACCCACGTCAACGGCGAGGAGTCCGAGTACTTCTCCGGGACCTCCTGCGGTGATCCGCCGAACAGGGCGCGGTCGTAGGCGCGCAGGCCTTCCATCTCCTGCTTGTAGGACGCCGGATAGTCGGCCACCGGGACCCCGGCGACGCCGGCGATCCATCGACTCGGCTGCGCGCCGAGCGCCAGCAGGGTGAGGAATCCGCCCCACGAGCCGCCGGCGATCACACACTGGTCGTCGGCGATCAGACCCTTCGACATCAGGTGGTCCTGCACGGCCGCGATGTCGGCGAGCTCGGTGTGTCCCACCCGGGCGGTGAGTGCGTCGCGCCACTGCGAGCCGTAGCCGGACGAGCCGCGGTAATTGACCTGAACGACGGCGAACCCCGCGTCGAGCCACAGGGCTCGCTCTGCGTCGAAGGAGTCGTCATCGGCGGCGTCCGGACCGCCGTGCACCAGGAACACGGTGCGCACCGGAACGTTCGTACCGCCGTCCAGCTGCGGCGTCGGCACTCCGGCCGGAACGGCCAGCAGCGCATGGATCCGGCCGCCCGGTCCGTCCACCCACACGTCGTGGACGGGTTCGGACGCGGGGGCCCGGGACTCAGGGCTCAACGACAGCTCGCTGGTGACGACGTTCGCCACGGTCGGCGCCGGCTCGGCACGCAGGATTTCGATCGCATCCGGTTCGGGAACGTCGTCACCGGGAGCGTCGGCCTCGGAGTCGGCACCATCGGCGTCAGTGGGGTCGGGATCGGCCCCCGCTGAAGTCGACGTCGACGCCGACGCCTCCGGAAGCGTGACGGTGAGTGAGACCAGCGACGACGGGGTCGCCGCGCTCGATCCGCGCACCCAGATGCTGCCGTCGTCGCGAGCGACCAGTCCGTCGATCGAGGCCAGCTCCGACGGGATCGACGTCAGGACGCCGGAGGTCAGCGACAGGTGGTGCAGGGCAGAGCGACCGTGGTGCGACTGCAGCACCAGCAGCGCATCCGCTGCGCTGGTGAACCCGCCGGACAGATCGCCCGGCAGATCGATGCTGATCTCGGTGACGGACCCGGAGGACAGGTCCCAGATCAGCAGTTCGTCGCGGCCGTCCCGTTCGTGACCGACGAGCACCCGCTGGTCACCGGCGACCGGCGAGAACTCCAGCGCCGACAGGCCGCGTCCCGGGCTGTCGTCCAGCTCTCCGAGGACAGTGCCGTCCACGACCGAAAGAGCGCGCAGGGCCGGGTACCGGGAGTCGCCGTGCTCGGTGTGCTCCAGCACCCAGATCGTCTCGTCCGCGCTGAGTGCGCCGACCGACGCGTCGGTCTCGTGCCGGTACACGGTGGTGGGCTCGGATCCCTGTCGTACCAGGTGGATACGCGACCCGTCGTCGTCGGAGAATCCGGCGAGCACCACCCCGACGCCCACCTCGAGGCCGGCGGGATATCCGGGCGCGACGCCGGGGATCGCGTCGCCGCCGGATCCGGGTGAGGAGCCGAAGGGCTGCGCCTTCCAACTGCCGAACTCGTCACCAGAGGTGTCGTCGAACCACCACACCCCCATCCCGTTCGCCGAGAGGGTGCCGTTGATCGTGCCATCCGGACGGTCGGTGACCTGCAAACGCTTGTCGGAGTTCAGGTCCCAGCAGTACAGCTCGAAGGTTCCGCTCTCGTTCGACAGGTAGACGGCCCGCTGCTCGTCGTCCCTCGACGGGGAGGGCAGTCCGATCCGGGGCGCCGAGTACCGAGCTCGCCAACGGGTCTCCGCGTCCTGGTCGTCGAACAGGACATCGGGAACGACGGGGGCCGGGTGAGCGGTCGGCTCGGCATCGGGGGTGGCGACGGAATCGTCGTCCTGCGGGCGGAGGTCCATCCTGATCCCCTTTCGCGTCGTTGCGGCGCTGATGTGGTCACGTCACCGTAGTCATCTCCGGTCACGGAGACGAAAATGGTCAGCCTTGTCGGACCTGCTGACGCCCCAGTCCGATCCCGTCGATCTCCACCTCCACGACGTCTCCCGGCTGCAGATAGGGGAAGCGCCCGGAGAGCGCGACGCCCTCCGGAGTACCGGTGTTGATGACGTCGCCCGGCTCGAGGACGGCGTACTGCGACAGGTGATGGACGATCGTCGGCACGTCGAAGATCAGGTCGGCGGTGTTGGAGTCCTGTCGGATCTCTCCGTTCACCCGCGAGCGGAGCCGCAGCGACGACGGGTCCAACTCGTCGGCAGGGACCAGCGACGGACCGAGCGGGTTGAAGGTCGCGCAGCACTTGCCCTTCGACCACTGCCCGCCGGACTCCTCCAGCTGGAAGGCGCGCTCGGAGACGTCGTTGGACACCGTGTAGCCGGCGATGTGCTGCCAGGCGTCCTCGACCCGGTCCAGGTACTGGGTGCGCGACCCGATGACGATCGCCAGCTCCACCTCCCAGTCGGTCTTGTGCGCGTTGCGGGGGATGAGGACGTCGTCGTTCGGACCGACGACCGTGTTGGGCGTCTTGAAGAACAGGATCGGGATCGACGGTGGGGCCGAACCGGACTCCGCGGCGTGCGCCGCGTAGTTCATGCCGATGCACCAGACCGCCTGCGGTCGGGCGATCGGGGCTCCGATCCGCTGACCCGCGATCTCGACGACCGGCAGAGACTCGAGCGCATCCCGCACCCGGGTGATTCCGCCGCCGGCCAGGAACTGCCCGTCGATGTCGGCCGTGAGGCTGCTGAGGTCGCGGGCGATGCCGTCGACGACCGCTACCGGCCGCTCTGCGCCGACCTCGCCGATACGTTGCAACTGCATGTCGTTCTCCTCGTCGCTGCACTGATGCGGAAGTTCGTCCCCGACATGATCCCAACCCGCCCGACGGGTGGCAGACTCAGGGCGTGACTGCACCGACTCCTGCCGGCTGGTACCCGGACCCCGCCGCCTCCTCGTCCTCCGGTCCGGCCCAGCTGCGGTGGTGGGACGGCTCCCAGTGGACCGATCATCTCCGGGCAGCGGAAACGGCCGCGGCGGCCCACTCGACGGCGTCCGGTACCGGCCAGCAGACCTCGACCCACATCCCGGGGTCCGAGTACGGCGGGCGCACCGGTTTCGGACAGGCGCCCCAGCCACCGGCCGAACCCCAGCAGCAGCAGTACGGCACCCAGCAGCAGTACGGCGCCCAGCAGCACTACGGCGCCCAGCAGCAATACGGCACCCAGCAGCACCAGCCGCAGCAGGACCAGCGTCAGCAGCAGAGCTGGCAGCAGGGACCGACCGGCCAGGTTCGCTCGCCGTACACCGAGAACACCATGGCGGTGTCGCAGAAGCGCAAGATCATCGAGCTCACCAACGAGTACGACATCTACGGTGCGGACGGTCAGGTGATCGGCAGGGTGGTGGAGGTCGGTCAGTCGGGGCTGAAGAAGGCGGCCCGGTTCCTGACCAGCCTCGACCAGTTCATGACGCACCGGCTCGAGGTCCGTGACTCCGCCGCGCAGGTGATCTTCACCCTGACGAGACCGGCCAAGATCATGAAGTCGACGCTCGTGGTCACCCACCCCAACGGCGCCGAGATGGGTCGGCTGGTGCAGCAGAACGTGTTCGGCAAGATCCGCTTCGCGCTCGAGGCGGGTGGGCAGCAGGTCGGCCTGTTGAGTGCGGAGAACTGGATCGCGTGGAACTTCAAGCTCGAGGACCACACCGGAGCGGAGGTCGGTCGCATCACCAAGACGTTCGAGGGGATCCTCACCACGATGTTCACCACCGCCGACACGTATTCGGTCCACCTGAGCCCACAGCTCACCGAGCCGCTGAAGTCGCTCTGCATCGCGGCTGCGCTGTGCGTGGACACGGCACTCAAACAGGACAGTCGCGGGTTCGGCTGATCGTGCGGTCGAAACCACCCCGGCAGATCCGATAGAGTGTTGGAGGCTCTCCGGAGCCGGTTCGTCCGCTGTGATTGCAGCGATCGGGGTGTGGCGCAGCTTGGTAGCGTGCTTCGTTCGGGACGAAGAGGTCGCAGGTTCAAATCCTGTCACCCCGACAGCGTGAAGATGGGCCCCGTCCGCCAGGACGGGGCCCATCTTCGTGTCGGGTGACAGGATTTGAACACCTGACGAGCGGAGCGAGGCAGGCAAGTCCCGGGACCCGCGAGCGCCAGCGAGTGGGATGCACCCCGACAGTGTGAAGATGGGCCCCGTCCGCCAGGACGGGGCCCATCTTCGTGTCGGGGACAGGATTTGCACACCTGACGAGCGGAGCGAGGTCACGGTGGCGCGAGCGTGGCGCCGGGTTGCGGGAGGACTGTCTGCGGGTCGGCCTCGGTCAGCAGTTGGCGGATCAGGTTCTCGGTGCCGTCGTAGTTCCCCTCGCCGAAGTTCACCTGACGGACCGTCCCGGTGGCATCGATGAGGTATTCGGCCGGCCAGTAGCGGTTGTTGTAGTGCTTCCAGGTGGACGCTGCACTGTCGAGGGCGATCGGATACTCGACGCCGAGTTTCGCGGCCGCCTCGGCGACGTTGCCAGGGACCTTCTCGAAGGCGAACTCCGGTGTGTGGACGCCGATGACCTGCAGTCCCGCGGCGGCGTAGGCCTTGTTCCAGGCCTCCACGTAGGGCAAGGTGCGCTGGCAGTTGATGCACGAATAGGTCCAGAACTGGACCAGCACGACCTTGCCCTCGAGTCCGGCGATGGTCAGTGGCTGGTTGCCGGGGGTGTTGAACCACTGCTCGATGCCGGTGATGGCCGGAGCTGGCCCGCAGTCCATCAGGACCGTCGCGTTCGGGGTGCAATCGCTGAGCCGGCCGGGGGCGTTGGCGTTCGGCCTTGCCAGTGCGCTCTGCGCCGCAGCATTGTTCTCGACCCGATCCTGCAGGCCTCGCGTGTAGTCGGGCAGATTCCGCTGCAGCATCTCCGGGAGGTTGAACACCAACCCGACGGCCAGGACGATCATCAGGCCTCCCCCGATCACGCGGAACCGGCGGGCCCGGCGGCGATAGGCACTCAGGCGTGCGCCGATCCTGTTGCCCGCCAGGGCGAAGCAGAGCAGCGGCACCGCCACACCGATGGCGAAGGAGACGGTCAGCCCGATGATGCGGGCATCGATCGTGCCGGTGGTACCCGCGACCGAGATGGCTGCGAGCACCGGGCCGGCGCACGGCACGTACAGCGTGCCGAGGCCCAGGCCGAGAACGAAGGCGTTGCCGTCGACGCCGCGACGGTTGATCTTCGGCAACCGCGCGAAGGGGCGGCGGATGATCGTCTCGACGGCCGGGAAGATCAGGCCGGCACCGATGATCGTCAGCACGATCAGGCCGGCCCAGCGCAGGAAGTCCTGGGGCAGGCCGAGAGCGGAGAGCAGGAGGGATCCGGCCAGCGTGAACACCGAGAAGCTGAGGACCAGCCCGGCGATGATCATCATCGGGCGACGGCTGCGGCCTCGCTGCGGGCGCGGCACCAGCCCGGTGGGATGCGGATGGCCGGACTCCTCACGTCCTCCGATCGCTGCCATCGCAGGCTGAGAGGCGGTGGAGACGTCTGCCTCGCCGTCGTTCCCGTCCGGATGCCCGACCGTTCCGCCGGCGAAGAAGATCACCGGCAAGATCGGCAGCACACAGGGCGACACTCCGGCGATCAGGCCGCCCAGGAAGCCGATCAGGATCAACATGGACATCAGGGTGTCGCTCCTTCAACGGAACGTCCGGACGACCTGCCCAGCGTCTGCTCGACAGTCGCATCCACTGCCCGAGCACCGCAACGGATGCGGCCGGTCGGAAAGAGTCCCCTAAGGAGTCGCGTCAGGAGTCACGCTCACTCCTCGGCGCGGGGTACCAGGGTGATCAGCGTTGCCTCTGGGCGGCAGCAGAGCCGGAACGGCATGAACGGGCTGTGGCCGAGGCCGCCGGAGACGTGCAGCAGGCTGTGCGCCCCCCAGCGGGAGAGCCCGCGGGCGCGCGAGCGGTCGATGGAGCAGTTCGTGGTGAACGCGCCGAACCCAGGGAGCCGGATCTGCCCGCCGTGGGTGTGGCCGGCCAGCAGCAGGTCGTAGCCGTCGTCGGCGAACCGGTCGAGGATACGGGGCTCGGGGGCGTGCATCACGCCGATCCGCACCACCGCGTCGTCGTCGGCAGCGCCGGCAATCGTGTCGTAGCGGTCCTTGTCGGTGTACGGATCATCGACCCCGGCGAGCGCGATGCGCTGACCTCTGACGGTCACCGTGCGCTTGGCATTGTCGAGATCGTGCCAGCCGCGTTCCCGCTGCGCTGCAGCGAGATCCCCCCAGGGCAGCGGAGTCCGGGCGCGACGCGGAGTGCCGCCCAGGAAGTGGTGGTGCGGCAATTTGAAGATGGGGGCCAGGTAGTCGTTGTTGCCCATCACGAAAGCGCCGGGGGTGTCCAACAGATCGCCGAACGCGGCCACCGCCGCCGGTACTGACTCCCGGTGGGACAGCGTGTCGCCGGTGTTCACCACGAGGTCCGGATGCAACGCCGCCAGAGAGGACACCCACGCCGTCTTGACCCGCTGGCCCGGCACGATGTGCAGATCGGACAGATGCAGGATGCGGATCGGCCAGGCACCGCGGACGAGCACCGGAATCGTGATGCGGCGCAGGGCGAACCAGCGAGGCTCGACCAGCGACGACCAGCCCAGCACCGCAGCTCCGGTCGCACCGATCCCGGCCGCGATCGAGGTCGTACGGCGCATCAGTTGCCCGAGCTGCCGGCCGACACCGTCAGGACGACGGTCGAACCGGGCAACGCCGCTTCACCCTCGCGCGGGCTCTGCCCGATCACGGTGTTGCGAGCGGCAGTGGACTTGGCGTCCGGGTTGATCTTGACCTGGAAGCCCTGTTGCTGCAGTTGAGCTTGCGCCTGGTCCGCCTGGCTGTTGATCACGTACGGGACCTGCGCCTGGGACGAACCGGTCTGGTACGCCACCTCCGGGTCGCCGAAGCTCTTCTCGGGCTGGTTCGCCTCGAGTTTGCTCATCGTCTCGAACCAGGTGGCAGCGGGAATCGAGCCGCCGTTCATGCCCTGACCGCCCTGGGCCTCCGCGGTGGTGCACGAGCGCAAGGGGTTCTTGCAGATCGGCGAAGGCCGCGGCTGGTAGTCCCAGACGATGACTGCCGCCGAGTGCTGGGGGGTGAAGCCGAGGAAGGCGGACGACTTGTAGTCCTGGGTGGTGCCGGTCTTGCCGGCGGCCAGCCGCGTCCAGCCTGCGGCCTTTGCGGCCTCGGCGGACGTTCCGCTGACCGGGTCGGTGGTCATGGCTTGAGCGAGGGTGTTGGCCAGGCCGGCGGGCACCACTTGCTCGCAGGCTTCGCTCTCGTAGTCGACCAGCTTGCCCGTCGAGTCGGCGACGGTGTCGACCGGCGTCGGCGGGCACCAGATGCCGGACGAGGCGAGGGTGGCGCCCACGTTGGACAGCTCGAGCGGGCTCACGGGGGACACTCCCAGCGTGTACGAGGCCACCTTCTGCCGCAGCACTTCCTGCGCATAGTCGACGTCGGAGCCGGCGAACTGGGGCGACACGTCGGCAGCGTTCAGGGAGTACCCACGCAGACCGAGATCGACGGACATCTGCACCACCTTGTCGAGTCCGATCTGGTCCGACAACGAGACGAACGTGGTGTTCGGCGAGGTGGCCAGTGCCTCCTGCATGCTCACCTGGGACGGGAACGTGCCCGAGTTCTTGAACACGTGCGTCGGGACCAGCGGAGAGCTGTACTCCGCGGGTACGCCGAGCTTGCTCTGGGTACCCATGCCCAGCTTGAGAGCGGCGGCGGCGGTGAAGATCTTGAATGTCGACCCGGCGCCCAACGGGGCGAAGGTCGTGGTCAGCCGCTGCACCGTCTCCGGGGTCCGCGCGGTGGCTTTCAGGCCGTAGGGCCGATTGGCCACGAGTGCGGTCACCTTCCGGGTGGACATGCCCGGTTCGACCACGGCCGTCACGTTGGCGATCTTCTTGTTGTCCGTCGGGTTCGCCTGCTCGACCACCGCCGCCTTGGCCGCGCTCATCGTGGCCGCGTCGAGGTTCGTGCGGATGGTGTAGCCGCCGGTCGCGAGCTGCTGCGAGGTGAAGCCGTGTTTCTCGAGGTAGTCGATCACGTACTGGCAGTAGAAGCCGTTGGTGGTCGAGTTCGTCCCGTCCAGGCATCCGTTGGGCGGCCGGGACACTTTCAGCCCCAGTGGCGCATTGACGTACTTGTTGGCGACGGTCTGGGAGATCGCTCCGCTCACGACCATCGCCTTGAGCACCAGGTTCCGGCGCTTGATGGTGTCCTGTTCTCCCGTCGCGTCACGGAGCGGGTTGTACTTGTTCGGGTTGTTGACCATCCCGGCGAGCATGGCGGCCTGACCGACGTCCAGTTCGGCAGCGTGCATGCCGAAGAACCGTTGAGCTGCGGCCTCGGCGCCGTAGGTGGACGGTCCGAACGCGACGGTGTTGAGGTACCGCTCGAGGATCTCGTCCTTCGACATGCCGCCCGGCCGATCGATCTGCAGGGCGAGTTTCATCTCGCGGAGCTTGCGGATCGGCGTCTGCTCGATCGCGTCCGCCTTCTCCGCCTCGGTCTTGGCTTTCACCAGGTACAGGTAGTTCTTGACGTACTGCTGGGTGATCGTCGATCCGCCCTGGGTCGGCGCGCCGCCGTTGTTGGACAGCAGCGCGCGGATCGTGCCCCACTCGTCGACGCCGCCGTGGACCATGAAGCGGCGGTCCTCGATGGAGATGACGCCGAGCTGCAGGGACCGGCTGATCTCTGAGATGGGCACCCCCACCCGGTTCTGGGTGTACAGGTACGTCAGCGGACTGCCGTTGGCGGCCAGGATCTGGGTCCGCTGGGGCGCGGGGAGATCGAAGTTCTCCTCGTTCACGCCGGCCAGCGTGGTGGTCACCTGCTTCGCGACGAGTCCGGCACCGAGGAAGTACGGCATCAGCAAGCCGGCGGTGAGCACACCGGCCAACAGGGTCGCCAGGAACAGTCGACCGACACCGCTCATCACACGCACGTCCCCAGGGTACCGGTCGTCCCGGTCACAGCGGGTGACCTGCGACGTCGGTCGGCTCCTTGCCGCGTCAGCCGAACGGGGGGAACGACGGAGGTTCTTGTCGCGTCCGACCACCGAGCCGGTACGCAAGACCGGCCCCGCAGCCCTCGACGCCGAGCCCAACCGGCCCGAAAACCGAGCGCAGGACCCAGGGGAGATGACCATGACGGTTCCCACGAACACGCGCACTGCCGACCGCGGCTGGGCGTCCGACGGGATCGCCGGGGAGAACGACTGGACCGCCGCAGCGGTCTGCGCCACTGAGGATCCCGACCTGCTGTTCGTCACCGGCGCCGCCCAGCGGGACGCAGCCCGGATGTGCGACACCTGCCCCGTCAAGCTGCAGTGCCTCTCGGACGCCCTCGACAACCGGGTCGAGTTCGGTGTCTGGGGTGGTCTCACCGAACGTCAGCGCAGAGCCATCCTGCGGCGCAACCCCGAGGTGACGGATTGGTACGAAGTGCTCAGTGCCGGCCGCGACACGGGTGCCTGGGCGGCCGGCTGAGCCGCAGTCCGCGCAGGTCTGCGGCTCCGGATCCGCTTCCACCGCGCGACCCGTGTGCGCTCACAGATCCAGCGCGCGCAACCCGTCCAGATCGTGCACGTCGGTGGCGAGCGCCCGCACCTGCAGCACCGGCACACCTGGATGTGTCCTGGCCACTCTGGACGCCGCCCGCTTCTCGCCCTCGTGGGTCGCCATCCGCCGGGTGTGGACGTCCAGCAGGCCCGCAGTGACGGCATCGGTCCCGCGGATCGACTCCGCGGCAGACTCGAGTGCAGCCATCGAGATCCCCGGCATCGTCACCAGCGGCGGATGCATCCTGTTCAGCACGATCCCGGCCAACGGCATCGACTCCTCGCGCAGCCGGTCGGCGAAGTAGGAGGCCTCCCGGATCGCGTCGCTCTCGCACGTCGCCACCACGACGAAGGCCGTTCCCTGACGACGCAACAACCGGTGGGTCGCCTCGGCCCGCTCCCGGAACCCGCCGAACAGATCTTCGAAGAGCTGGACGAACTGCGCCGCGTCGGTCAGCATCTGGCCGCCGATCACCGCGCGCACCGCCTTCGTGAACAGGGTCAGACCGGCTCCGACGATCTTCATCACGCCGCGTCCCGGTGACACCAGCAGGCGGATCATCCGGCCGTCCAGGAACGACGAAAGTCGTTGCGGTGCATCGAGAAAATCCAGCGCGGAGCGACTGGGCGGGGTGTCGACGATGACGACGTCGAACTCACCGGAGGCCGACAGGCCGCCCAGCTTCTCCATCGCCATGTACTCCTGGGTTCCGGAGAACGAGGTGGAGATGGTGCGGTAGAACGGGTTGGCCAGGATCTTCTCGGCACGATCGGGGGTGGAGTGCGTCTGCACCATCTCGTCGAACGTGCGGCTGGTGTCGAGCATCATCGCCCACAGCTGACCGGGGCGATCGCCGATGTCGACCTGCCTCGGCACGTTGTCGAGCTCCGTGAGACCCAGCGACTGCGCGAGTCGTTTCGCCGGGTCGATGGTCAGCACGGCGACCTTGCGACCTGCGTCCGCAGCGGCGAGTGCCATTGCGGCCGCGGTCGTGGTCTTGCCGACGCCACCCGACCCGCAGGTCACCACGACCCTGGTGGTCGGATCCACGACCAGCGCACGGAGGTCGAGGGGTGGGGGGTCGACGTGGCCGCTCATGTTCCGGACCCGGACGCCGGGTCCCGGTCCTGGCGGCGGACGCCCTGACCGGTGAGCATCGAGGACAGTTCGTACAGGCCGCCGAGATCAATGCCGTCCACGAGCCGCGGAAGGTTCATCATCGGGGCGCCGGTCGCGGCGAGTTCCGCCTCCAGGTCGTACTCGGTGATCAGCCGACGCGCGTGTTGCCCGCCCTCGTCCGCCAGCCCGGTGGCCACCGCCTCGTCGACCGTGATACCCGCTGCGGCGAGGCTTTCGCGGATCCGTCCGGGATCGAGACGATCGGCAGCAGCGTCGTCGACGACCGTGTCCGGCAACAGTGGGTCGGTGACCGAGTTGATGATCACCGAGCCGACCGGCAGGCCGGCGGCGCGCAGATCAGCGATGGCCTCGACCGTCTCGGTGACCGGCATCTCCTCGAGCAGCGTCACCAGATGCACCACGGTGTCGGGTGAATGCAGCAGTGCTGCAACGCTTTCCGCCTGGTTGCGGATCGGTCCGCGCTGGGCCAGGTCGGCCATCGCCACGGTCACGCCGAGGAAACTGACCACCCGTCCGGTGGGTGGGGCATCCATCACGACGGCGTCGTAGATCCGGCTGCCATCGCTCCGGGAGCGGGTGACGGTCTCCTTGGCCTTCCCGGTCAACAACACGTCGCGCAGTCCCGGTGCCAGCGTCGTGGCGAACTCGACGGCACCCAACTTGCGCAGCGCCCGGCCGGCCATGCCCAGGTTGTAGAACAGCTGGAAGTACTCCAGCAGAGCGGCCTCGACATCGACTGCCAGTGCTCGCACCTCTCCGCCGCCGGAGGTGACGGCGATCCTGGTCTCCTCGTAGGGCAGCGGGGGGAGGTCGAACAGTTGCGCGAGTCCCTGGCGCTCCTCGACCTCGATCAACAGCACCCGTCGCCCCTCGGCCGCCAGTGACAGGGCCAGCGCTGCAGCGACGGTGGTCTTGCCGGTGCCGCCCTTGCCCGTCACGACGTGCAGCCGCGCGCGACCGGAGGCCGTTGACCAACCGGACGGCCGGACCATCGAAGTCTGGGTCATCGGGTGCTCGTCGCCATCAGCTGGCCAACCCCATGGTGATCACCGCGACCGCAGGGACGGCGATCAGCACGGCAGCCACCCACCACGGCGAGAACGCCACCAGGACGATCGCGATCGGGATCGCGACGAGGGTGACAGCGGAGCGCGCGCCGGCCCGACGCACCGACCACCCGGGTCGATCGCGCAGCGTGTCGAACCACAGCAGCTGCAGGATGACCAGCAGCACCACGACGACACCGGCCGACACCCACCGCCACCACTCCACCCGGACAGCGTAGGTCAGGTGTGCTGGGGAGCGGCCTGGTCGGGAGCCTCTGCTGCGACCTCGACGATCGCCTCCACCTCGACCGGAGCGCCCAACGGCAGCTCGGCGACACCGACCGCCGACCTCGCGTGACGTCCGGCCTCGCCGAAGACCTCGACCAACAGGTCCGAAACACCGTTGATGACACCGGGCTGGCCGGTGAAACCTTCGGCGGAGGCGACGAAACCGACGATCTTCACGACCCGGACCACCTGGTCGAGGCCGACGGCGGCGTCGACGGCGGCCAGCAGGTTGAGCCCGGCGATCCGGGCGCACTCCTTGGCCTCCTCCGGCGACACCTCGGCACCCACCTTGCCGGTCGCGGCCAGCGTTCCGTCGACGAACGGCAGCTGGCCGGCGGTGTAGACGTGGTTCCCGGAGCGGGCGGTGGGAACGTACGAGCCGGCCGCTGCAGCGACGGCGGGCAGCGTGACGCCCAGCTCGGCGAGCCGCTGGGAGGGGGTGCTCATGCCTTCGCCCGCTTCAGGTACGCCACCAGCTGCTCCGGGTTCGGGCCGGGGACGACGGTGACGAGCTCCCACCCGTCCTCACCCCACGTATCCAGGATCTGCTTGGTGGCGTGGGTGATCAGCGGAACCGTGACGTACTCGAACGTCACCCGGGGTGTGCTCATGACGGCAACTCTAGGCTGCCGTCGCCGGGTCGCGAGCAGGGAGTTCGGCGCCGAGCGGCGCTGGGCCCGCGGGATCAGCTCCCGTCCAGGTAGCGCGCCAGCTGCGCGGCCGCCCGGAGCATCGCCGAACCACGCAGCGTCAGGCGATGCTGCCAACCGTCGAGGGTCGACGCCAGTTCTTCGGTGCCCCCGGCGCCGCGGATCCGCTCGATGACCACAGCGATGCCCGCGAGTGGTTGATGGCCGCGGCGCAGCAGGTGGGTCAGCTCTGCATCTCGGACGTCGGCGGGTCGGTAGAGCCGGCGGCCGGAGACCGGATCGCGGTCGGGGTGCAGGATGCCGCCGGCCTCCCAGGCCCGCACCGTCGCGGGTGAGATGCGTAACCGCGCGGCGAGGGCGCCGATCGACGTGACGGGGTCGGTGGAGCGGTTCGCGCGTTGCTGGTCGGCGGCGCGGCCTTCGCCGACCAACTGCCCGATCGCCGCACGAACCACTGCGAGGGTGTCCCGGTCGCGGCCGAGTTCGGCGTGACCGGCGTCGATCGCGGCCAGGGCCGTCGGCAGATCACCCGAATTGACGGCGACCATCACCTGCAGGGCCCGAGCGTGACCGTGCCCGGCGATGAGTGCCAGGTAGGCCCGCAGTGCCGCCGCGTGCTGGGGGGTGTAGCTGCGGTACCCACTCGGAGTTCGCGCGGCAGCGGGCAGGACGCCCCGGTCCTCGTAGTTGCGCACCGCCTGCGTCGACAGCCCGTGCTCCCGGGCCAGATCGATGGTTCTGATGGTGCCCTCCGTTGAGGGTTTCGGCTCGGTTGGAGCGTGAGTCAGCAGAAGAAGTGCCAACGGACGTCTCAACGATACGATTCAGGAGCATGACCACTTCCGCTGTCGCGTCAACCACCAGCCTGGCCACCATCGCCTCTCGGGCCCAGCTGCTGGCACTGGGTGAGTGCACCCACCTCGATGCGGCCCTGGCGCTGCGTCGCAACGCGCTGCTCCCCGAGTTGGTGGCCCACGGCTTCCGATCAGTGGCCCTGGAGACGGACCGGGTCGCCGCGCTGGTCGTGGACGACTACGTGAGCGGCAGACGCGACGACCTCGAGGAGACCCTGGAGCGGGGCTTCAGCCACGGGTTCGGGCGGATGGAGGCCAACCGGGCGCTGGTGCGCCGGCTCCGGCGCCACAACGAGGATGCCGACGAGTCCGACCGGGTGAGCTTCCACGGCATCGATGCCGCCGTCGAGAACCTGAGCGCCCCCAGCCCCGTGTGGTACCTGCAGCAGGCGGCCGAGTACCTCGGCCACACCGTCGACCTGGCCGCAGTCGCCGGACCCGAGGATCGCTGGAGCCGTACAGCGGCGGTGACGGACGCGGCGAGTTCGCCCGGCGACGGTCCTGCAGCCCGGGAGTTGCGGTGCTGGGCCGACGACGCAGCGAACGAGCTGATCGCCAGAGCGCCGGAACTTCTCACGGCGACGTCGTCGGCGCAGTGGCACCGCACTCGGATCATCCTGGACGCCGGGCTCGGGTTGCTCCGCTATCACCGGCAGTGCGCACGCACCGCAGAGCCTGCCGTCCGGATCTCCGGTCTGCTGGCCACCCGCGATGCCTTGATGGCCAGGAACATCCTGGACATCCGATCGCTGGAGGCACCACGGGGTCCGACCCTGGTGTTCGCCCACAACAGTCATCTGCAACGGGTTCCGGCGACCCTGGTGATGTCCGGGATGGAGCTCGGGTGGACGCCCGCCGGAGCGATCGTCGCGCAGCTGTCCCTCGAGGAGCAGGTCTTCGTCGCCGGCAGTATCGGCCGCAGCGAGGGTCTCGGACTGGGCGAACCCGCGGCCGGCAGCTACGAGGGAATGCTCGACAGCTGGGTCGATTTCTGGGGGATCGTGGAGGTCTCCGCGATGCCGGCCGCGGAGCGACGTACCGACGTCAGCCCCCAGCAGGGATACGTCCCGCTGGACGCCCACCTGCTGACCGATGCCGCTGCGGTGCTGCACATCCGAGAGGGCGTCGCGGACAGGTCCTGGATCTGAGGGTTCGGGTCAGCCGTCGAGCAGGGAGAGCTGCGCCCGGTGCGCGCTGCGGTTGTCCGATCCGGTTTCGGGATGCTGCATCCGCGGATCGCCCGAGTCACGTCCGTGCAGCAGCGCGGTCAGGTAGGCGTCGTCCGCGTCCCACCTCGCCATCGGATCGTCGGTCGGAGAACCGTGCCCGGGTACCAACACGCTCGCTCGACGCACCGCCGGCAGCAGCAGGTCGAGGCCCGCGCGGTAGGCCACCAGCCCGGTCTCGGTGGCGAGCGGGATCTCCCGGTCGCTGAGCATGTCGCCGGCGAGCAGGACGCCGCGCTCCGGCCACCAGAGCGCAGTGTGTCCGGCGGCGTGGGCATCGTGGCTGATCAGCTCAAGGCCTGGGCGGAAACCGGTGTCTCGCACAGAGAGTCGACCGACCAACGCCAGCAGATCCGGCCCGAACGCCGGTCCCAGCGCGTCCAGGTTCGTCTGCCGCTCACGCGTTGCGAGAGCCACCGTGTCGCCGGAGGCGTAGCGCGGGACTTCGCCGAGATCGGGATGCCAGAGCACGTGGTCGTGGTGTGCGTGGGTGGCGAAGCCATCCGTGACCCGCACCCCGAGCTCCACGAGATCCGCTGCGGTGTCGGCGAGTTCCTCCGGCGTCCAGCTCGGGTCGACCAGCAGCGCCGCACCGTCCTCGTCCCGGACGATCGTCGTCGCGGTGGCATACAGCCGGTTGTGCGCGACCAGGACACCGTCAGCCACCTCCGTCCAGCTCCGTCGCGTCATGCCGGCCTCCTTTCGGCAGAGCCTACGATCTCGGGCGGCCGCTGCCGTAGGTTCGCGACATGAGCGACACCCCGGCAGCGCGGATCCGGACCGCAGCCACCGTCATCCTGGTGCGCGACGCCGCCCGAGGGCTGGAGGTGTTCCTGCTCGGACGGGTCCCGGGGATGGCGTTCGCGGGCGGCGTGACGGCGTTCCCCGGTGGGGGAGTCGACCCCGGCGACAGCGCGGTGATCACCCTGACAGGTCCGGACGACGCATGGTGGGCCGATCACCTCGACGCCGATGAGACGCTCGCGCGTACCGTCGTGGTGGCCGCGGCTCGCGAGCTGTTCGAGGAGACCGGAGTGTTGCTGGCACAGCTGCGCCCGGAGGATGCCGAGCGCCTCGAAGACGTTGCTGCGCATCGTCTCTCCTTCGCGCAGCTGCTGGACGGCCGTGCGCTGCGGGCGGACCTGCTGCGGCCCTGGGCGCGCTGGGTGACGCCCCCCGGCCAGACCCGTCGCTACGACACGTTCTTCCTGCTCGCCGCGTCTCCGGAGGGTCAGCACGCTCGGTTGCTGACGACGGAGGCCCATGCAGGTACCTGGTACCAGCCCGCGGAGGCACTCGCCGCCGGCCACCGGGGGGAACTGGCCCTGCTGCCGCCCACTGTCGCGATGCTGGAAGAACTCGCAGAGGTCCCGAGCGTCGACCATGCGTTGGCCCTGGAGCGTCGGGTGCTCACGGTCACGCCGGAGGTCATCAGCGCCGCCGGCGAACCGCTGCGCGTTCGGGTCGGTGACCGCGAGGTCGCGGCGATCGGCGTCCGCACGCCCTGAAGGTTCAGTCGAGGACCACCCAGCCGCGGAGTGCGTCCGCGGCCGCGTCGGCGTCGTGCTGGGTGTTGTGGAGGTGGAACGACAGTCGCAGCCTGCCGGCACGCATGGCCGCCGAGATCCCTGCTGCAGCAATGCGTTCACCCGCACCCGGGAGCAACGCGATACTGGTGATCGCCGATCCCGCCGGCGGCAGTCCGAGCGCGGTGCGGAAGGAATCGGCGAGCCCGACGGCGTGGCGCGCCAACTGCGGCGCACCCAGGTCGGCCAGCAGTCGCAGCGCCGGAGCGGCGCCGACCCAGGAGTGCCAGGCCGGGGAGATGTCGAACCGGCGGGCATCCTCGGCGAGCCGCAGCGGCAGACCGTAGATCGAGTCCCAACGATCGGCGCCGGCGTACCACCCGGCAGACACCGGGACGAAGGAGTCGAGCAGCTCGGGGCGGCCGATGGTCAGGAAGGCGGTGCCGCGCGGCGCGAGCAGCCACTTGTAGCCACTGCACACGGTGACGTCGAAGTCGGCTGCTCGGACGTCCAGCCAGCCCGCTGCCTGGGTGAGGTCCAGGATGCTGAGAGCGTCGTGCGTCCGGCAGGCGGTGAGGATGCCGTCCAGATCGGCGATCCGACCGTCCGCCGACTGCACGGCCGAGACCGCCACCGCGGTCGTGGACGGGCCGACGGCGTCGGCGATCGACTCCAGCGGGACCTCGCGCAGCCGGGAGCGACGCTGCGCGGCGAACGGAAACGTCACCGAGGTGAAATCGCCTGCAGCAACGATGATCTCGGCGTCGTCCGGCAGTGACGCTGCTACCATCCCGAGGAACACCGAGACCTGCGGGCCGACTGCCACCCGGCCGGGGTCGATGCCCACGAGCCGTGCGTACTGCTGGCGTGCCTGGGCGACCGGAACGTCGAAGCCGGGTACGTCGCTCTCCCCGGCCCGGAACGCGCGGAGGGCTTCCTGCAGGGCCTCGAAGGAGGGATCGGGCGGCAGGCCACAGCTGGCGGTGTTGAGATAGACACCGGACGGATGGAACAACTGCTGCGCCGCGGCGATGCCCGACTCCGAGCCGCCCGGATCGATCCCTGACGACATGGCACCGGGTTCGATCCTAGACGACATGGCACTGGGTTCGATCCTTGACGACATGGCACTGGGTTCGATCCTTGACGACATGGCACTACCGTAGAACCCCAGCCGCGATGCGGCGCCCGAGCCGGAGGAGGACGACCAGCCGATGATCGCCGACTCGACCGAACTCACCCGACTGGTGCTCGCCCCCAACGCCGGCCCGATGACCCTGCAGGGCACCAACACCTACTTGATCTCCGCGGACTGGGCCTCGTCCGTCGTGGTGGATCCAGGGCCCGACGATCCAGAGCACGTGGCGTCGCTGGTGTCGATCGCACCGGTGGCACTGATCCTCGTCACCCACCGGCATCCCGACCACACCGACGCCATCGGCCGCCTGCACCAGGTGACCGGTGCCCCGGTGCGGGCACTCGATCCGGCGTTCTGCCGCGGCGGCGGAGCCGTTCTGCTGCCCGGCAGCATCGAGTGTGCCGGGGTGTCCATCGACGTCGTCCCGACCCCGGGCCACACCGACGACTCGGTCTCCTTCCATCTGCCGGACGACGGCCCGGGCGGCTCGATGCTGACCGGCGACACGATCCTGGGCGCCGGCACCACGGTGATCGCCCACCCCGACGGAGACCTGGAGGAGTACTTCGAGTCGCTCAACGTGCTCGAGTCCTACGGCCCGCTCAGGGTGCTGCCCGGGCACGGCCCGCAACTCCCGGCCCTCGACGAGGTCGCGCGACGCTACCGCGCCCACCGACTCGAGCGGCTGGAGCAGGTGGTCGCCGTCCGGCGCGACCTGGGCCCAGGGGTGCGCGGCGATGCTCTGGTGCAGGCCATCGTCGATCGGGTCTACTCGGGCACCCCCGCGCAGGTGCGTTCCGCTGCCGAGAAATCGGTGGCGGCCCAGTGCGCGTACCTGGACCGGCAGGGCCGGACCTGATGCACCGGACGGCGCTCCCGCCGATGCTGCGCACCGTCCTTCCGCTGTTGCGCTGCCCGCAGTGCGCGACCCCCCAGGAGACACTTCTGCAGCTCGGCGAGCGCGAGATCGGTTGTGCTGCAGGACATCGCTTCGATCCTGCCCGGCAGGGCTACCTGCCGTTGCTCGGCGGCGCCTCCCGGACCGACACCGGCGACAGCGCTGCCATGGTGGCCGCCAGAGCGGACTTCCTGGATCGGGGGCACTACGCCCCGATCGCGCAGGCGGTCGCCGAAGCAACCGGGGCGATCATCGGCGACACCCCTGATCCGGTGGTCTGCGAGATCGGCGCCGGGACTGCGTACTACCTCAGCACCGCGCTGCCACCCTCCGGACGGGGGATCGCGCTGGACTCGTCGCGGTACGCCTCCCGCCGCGCCGCAGCGGCCGACCCGCGGGTCGCTGCCGTGCTGGCCGATGCCTGGGCGCCGCTGCCGGTGGCGAGCGGGGTGGCGGACGCGGCACTCGTCGTGTTCGCGCCGCGCGTCGCGGCCGAGATCGCGCGCATCGTGCGCGGGAGCGGTGGGGCCGTCGTCGTCACGCCGAATCCGGGGCATCTGGGCGAAGTGCGGGAGCCGCTCGGCATGCTGGCCGTCGACGACGGGAAGGACGAGGCAGTCCGCGACCGGTTCGAGGGTCTGCTCCGGGTGGGTGCGGTCGACCGGGTCCGGGCCGAGATGTCGCTGGACAGCAACGATCTGCGGGATCTGGTGGGGATGGGGCCGGCGGCCAGGCACCGCACTACCGAGCAGATTGCTGCGGCGGCAGCCGCACTCGGCGAACCGGTGCCCGTCCACCTCGACGTGACCGTGACGCAGCTCGTGCGCCCCTGACCTGGCAGGCTGTGGCCATGACTGCTCGCGCCGCCGGCCGCCCCCGCACGACCGGGAAGTCCCGGCCCCGTCAGACCTTGATCATCCTGGGAGCCAGCGGTGATCTCACCGCTCGGCTGCTGCTGCCAGGCCTCGGCGGCCTGCTGGCCGGCCCGCGGGGCGTCGACCTGACACTGATCGGCGTCGGCATGGACAACTGGACGCAGGCACAGTGGCTGCGCCGGGTGAAGGAGTCCTTCGGCGCGGACGCCTGCAGGAGCGAGCGCGTCAAGGCGCTGCTGGCTGACACCCGCTATGTCGAGGCGGACGTCACCGCTGCCGAGGACCTGCGTCAGCTGCTGGACTCGGCGTCCGGCCAGGTCTCGATCTTCTTCGCCCTGCCCCCCGCAGTCACCGTCAAAGCCTGCACGGCACTCACCGCGATCGACCTGCCGCGGCACGTGCGACTGGTGTTGGAGAAGCCGTTCGGGACCGATGCGCACGCCGCGAAGGAGCTCAACGAGCTGCTGGCCCGGCTCGTGCCCGAGCAGAACGTCCACCGGGTGGACCATTTCCTGGGCAAGTCGACGGTGCTCAACATGCTCGGCTTCCGGTTCGCCAACCGGCTCTTCGAGCCGGTGCTCACCAGCGAGCACGTCGAGCGGATCGACATCGTCTTCGACGAGAACCTCGCGTTGGAGGGACGGGCCGGCTACTACGACCGCGCCGGCGCGCTGGTCGACATGATCCAGTCGCACCTGCTGCAGGTGATGGCGGTGCTCACGATGAGCCCGCCCCCCACCCTGCAGGCCGGAGACCTCCGCGATCGGAAGGCAGAGATCCTGCGGGCCACCCGGGTCTGGAACGACGACCCGATCGGATCCTCCCGGCGCGGAAGGTACGCCGCAGGTGCCATCGGTTCCCGCAAGATCCCCGGCTACACCACCGAGAAGGGTGTCGATGAGTCCCGGAACACCGAGACGCTCGCCGAGATCGCCCTCGAGATCTGCACGTGGCGCTGGGCCGGCGTACCGATCGTGCTGCGCAGTGGAAAAGCGTTGGGGGACTTGCGCAAGGAGGCGATCATCACCTTCAAGCCGGCGCCCCTGGTGCCCAAGGGATTCCGCGGCACAGCATCTCCCGAACAGTTGCGGATCGGTTTCACCCCGGAGTCGATGAGCCTGCAGATCAACGTCAACGGTCCTGGCAATCCGCTGGAGATCGACCCGGCCGAGATGACCGTCGACTTCGGTCCTGGGTCCTTGGCCCCGTACGGCGAGGTGCTGGCCGGCGTGTTCGACGGCGACCCCAGCCTGTCGGTGCGCGGCGACACCGCAGTCGACTGCTGGCGCATCGTCCAGCCGGTGCTGGACGCCTGGAAGGCGGACCGGGTGCCGCTGGACAGCTACCGCGCCGGCGGGGCCGGGCCGACGAAGTGGAAGCGGGCGCTGGGCAGCTGATCCTCAGGCTGATCTGCTGGACGTTGGCGGTCGAGGTCACTCACCGATCGTCAGCCCGACGGTGATCTCGTCACCCTCGTCGATCTCCTCGGCCCGTCGCACCAGCGTCTTGATCGGCACGATGTAGCCGCCGTCCTTCGGCCACAACGCCGTCGGATAGTCGGTGCGGCCGATGCGCACGATGGCCGGGATCATCCCCCAGCCGTAGCTGACCTCGGCGGACAGCTCGTGGATGTGCGCGCAGACGTCAGGCGGGACCGTCGCGAAGAACCAGGGCGACGGTCCGCGCCAGTACCAGATCTCGGCCTGGAAGGACGCCTGCATCGAGCGGCCCCGGTACCGAAGGATTCAGCGAGCCCGGCGGGACAGCCGCTCGGCGTCGAGGATGACCACCGACTTGCCTTCCAACCGCAGCCAGCCGCGGTGTCCGAAGTCGGCGAGCGCCTTGTTGACCGTCTCGCGGGAGGCGCCGACCAACTGGGCGAGCTCCTCCTGGGTGAGGTCGTGGGTGACGCGCAGCTGTCCGCTCTCCTGCTGGCCGAACTGGCGCGCCAGCTGCAGCAGCTGCTTGGCCACCCGACCGGGAACGTCGGTGAAGATGAGGTCGGCCAGGTTGTTGTTAGTCCGACGGAGCCGACGGGCCAGCACCCGCAACAGTTGCTCGGCGATCTCCGGTCGACGCGCGATCCACTCGCGCATGTTGGCGCGGTCCATGGTCGCGAGGCGGACCTCGGTCACGGCCGTCGCGGTGGACGTACGGGGACCGGGATCGAAGACGCTGAGCTCGCCGAACATGTCCGACGGACCCATCACGGCCAGCAGGTTCTCCCGGCCGTCCGGCGAATGACGTCCGAGCTTCACCTTGCCCGTGAGGATGATGTACAGCCGGTCACCGAGCTCACCCTCGCTGAAGATCGCGCTGCCGCGGGGGTAGTCGACCGTTTCCAGCTGCGAACCGAGCGCCAGGGCGGCATCCGAGTCGACACCCTGGAAGATGCCCGCCTTCGCGAGGTTCTCCTCCACCTGTTCCTCCTGTTTCCGTGCCGCCGGGTTCGGCGTGGACCGCCGCCGAGTTCGGCGTGGATCGGATCACAGTCTAGGGGGTGTGACCCACGCGACGCCGCTGGCGTCGGAGCGGCTCGCCGGAGACCTGTTCCCGGGCCGGCTTCAGCGTTCGCGGCCGCGTGCCGGACGGCGCCGCAGGCGGAATCGCAGCAGCGCCCGGGTCCAGCCTTCGCGGATGAACGTGTCGACCTCGTCGGGGCGTGCGGTGTCGAGGAACTCCTCGATCTCGTCCTCGTTGACCGCACTGTTGCGCAGTCGGTCCTCCACCCGTTCCATGAGCAGGGCGAAGACCATCAACAGGACGGGGATGAGGAGAACCAGGAAGACGATCATGACGCCGTCCATTGTGCACCCCCGTCGATCTTCAGCTTGCTGTGGCACGCTCGCAGCATGGTCGAGGGAACGGTTGCGGATGCGGCAGGAACGGCGAAGCGCAGGACGCGGGCGAGCGTGCCGGCCACCCCGCTGGCCCGCACCCGCAGGGCGCGGAAGCTGTCGACTGAACTCGCACGGGAGTTCCCGGAGGCCCCGTGCGAACTTGACTTCCGTACGCCGCTCCAGCTCGCGGTCGCCACCGTTCTGTCGGCCCAGACCACCGACGTCCGGGTCAACCTCGTCACCCCAGCGCTGTTCGCGCGGTATCCCGACGCGGCCGCCTACGCCGCCGCTGACCGGACGGAGCTGGAGGAGCTGATCCGTTCGACCGGCTTCTACCGCAACAAGGCGACCGCGGTGATCAACCTGGGGGCCGCGCTCCTCGAGCGCTTCGGCGGCGAGGTCCCCGACACCCTCGCTGAGCTCGTCACGCTGCCGGGGTTCGGGCGGAAGACCGCGAACGTCATCCTCGGGCACGCCTTCGGCAAACCGGGCGTCACGGTCGACACCCACGTCGGCCGGATGGCCAGGAGATGGGGCCTGACGACCGCCGAGGACCCGGTCAAGGTCGAGGCCGAGATCGGCTCGCTGCTGCCGACAACCGACTGGACACCGTTCTCCAACCGGGCGATCTATCACGGTCGCCGGGTCTGTCATGCGAAGAAGCCCGCCTGTGGGGCGTGTCTGCTGGCCCCCCTGTGCCCGTCGTTCGGCACCGGACCGACCGATCCACAGCTGGCCTCGGCCCTGGTCGCCGGCGTCGAACGGGGCCATCTGTTGCAACTCGTGGGGATGCCGGACGCATGACTGCACAGCAGGGCGTGGCCGGTGAGCGACTACCGGGCGCCGAGGGGGCTCCTGTCTGGTTGGCGCCGTTGATCGAGGAGGTCACGAGCCGCCCGCTGCCCGGATGGTTGGGACGTCATCCCGTCTCGGCCACCGGCCGGCAGAGCGCGGTGTTGATCCTGCTCGGGGACGGCTCCGAGCACGGCGCGGGCCCCGATCTGCTGCTGCTGCGCCGGGCCGGCACGCTGCGCAACCACGCCGGTCAACCTGCCTTCCCCGGTGGCCGTCAGGAGCCTGGGGAGACGGACGTCGAGACCGCGCTCCGCGAGGCCCAGGAGGAGACCGGCCTCGATCCGGCCGGCGTCACCCCGGTGGCGCTGCTGCGGCAACTCTCGCTGGACTTCTCCGGCCACCTGGTCCGACCGGTGCTCGGGTACTGGAGCACCCCCAGCCCGGTCCGTGCGGTCGATCAGGGGGAGACCGCTGCGGTGCACCGGATCCCGGTCGCTGCGCTCGCCGATCCGGCGAACCGTGGTCGGGTCCGGCTGAGCAGCGGGTTCGCGGGTCCCGCCTTCGCGGTGGCCGGGATGGTCGTCTGGGGCTTCACCGGGCTGCTGGTCGATGCGGTGCTGGAACTCGGCGGCTGGGCCCGACCGTGGGGGCCCGGCCCCGACCTCCTGCTGCCGGCCGGCGACGCCGGCCGGAGCCTGCACGACGGGCCGGTCGGCACCGACGACCCCCGGATCGACGGCCGGACGACGGACCAGGTGCCGCGATGACCTTCATCGACGCCATCATCGTGGTGCTCATCCTCTGGGCCGCACTGTCCGGCATGCGCCAGGGTCTGATCGTCGCCGGCCTCTCGCTGATCGGTGCGGTCGGCGGCGCGATCCTGGCGCTGCGGCTGGCACCGCTGGTGATGGGCCAGCTCAGCGACACGGGCGCCCGGGTCGCGCTCGGCATCGCCTGCGTCATCGTCGGTGTCGGCCTGGGCGAGCTCGGCGGATCCACCGTCGGCCGGGCACTCTCGCGCAAGGTCACCTGGCAACCCGCGGTGGTCGTCGACCGCTCGCTGGGGCTGGTCGGCCACACCCTGGCCGTCATCCTGGTCACCTGGTTGGTGGCGCTGCCGTTGGCCGCCGCGCCGATCCCGTGGCTCTCGTCGGCGGTGCGCTCCTCGACGCTGCTGAAGGTGATCGACGACGGCATGCCGAGTGGAGCCCAACAGATCTCTGCGGTGCTCGGCCGGGCACTGGGCGAGAGCGGCCTGCCCACGATCCTGGAACCGTTGGGACGGACGCCCGACTCCGAGGTGGCCGCGCCGGATCCGGCACTCGCCCGCAGCGCCGCCGTGCTCTCGGCGCGCCCGTCGATCGTCAAGGTGACGGCCGATGCTCCGCAGTGCAGTCGCGGGATGGAGGGCACCGGATTCGTGATCGCCCCCGGAAAGGTGATGACGAACGCGCACGTCGTGGCCGGGTCCGCCACCACCACCGTCCAGACCGAGTCGGAGACGCTGCCGGCGACGGTCGTGTTGTACGACCCGGAGACCGACCTCGCCGTGCTGTCGGTGCCGGCACTGAAGGAGAAGGCGCTCACCTTCGACGCGCAGGACCAGCCGTCCGGGACAGACGCGATCGTCGCGGGATTCCCGCTCAACGGCCCGTTCACGGTCGTCCCGGCCAGGGTCGCCACCAGCTTCGTCCTGCGCGGACCGGACATCTACGACTCCGACACCGTGCGCCGCGAGGTCTACACGCTGCGCGGAGTGGTCCGGCCGGGTAACTCAGGTGGCCCGCTGCTGGCGTCCGACGGATCGGTGATCGGCGTCGTGTTCGGCACTGCGCCCGACATCGCCGATGTGGGCTACGCGCTCACCGGCGCCGAGGTGGCGGACGTGTTGTCGGTGGGTCGCACCGACTCCTCGCGGGCCTCCACCGGAGCCTGCATCCCGCAGGGTTGAGCGGAGCCGCAGGTATCGTGGGTGTCAACCCACGGATGCGAATGCTGCATCGCCGCCTACTGCGCGAGGAGTGCGACAAGAAGATGGTGAGTGCCCTGGTGGTGTTGTCCGCGATCGCAGTGGCCTGCGGCGGCGGTGGCGGTGCGTTGCTGCACCAGCATCGACGTCGGCAACGCAGCAGCGCCCGCGCCTGAGCTCAGCCCTTCGACTTCACCGCGGCCGACAGACTCTTCTTCGTCTCGTCGAGTGACGCGATGGTCTGCTCGGGCTTCTTGATCTTCTTGATCTTCTTGATGCCCAGGAAGGCCAGCAGCCCGACCATCACCAGCATCAGGACGAAGACGATGGTGAACGCGGCCCAGCGGGGCAGCCAGATGTCCAGGATCTCGCCGATCATGAACCAGAAGAAGAACAGCGAGAACAGCCCGATCACGCCGGCGATGATGAAGAACACCGCGCCGACCAGGCCCTGCTTCACGGACTGGGTGATCTCGGTCTTCGCCAGTTCGATCTCGGCGCGCACCAGGGTGGAGACCTGCGTCGTCGCATCCTTGACCAGGCTGCCCAACGATGCGGAGCGGTCCACATCCTGCTCGGCGACCAACGGGATCTCGACGGATCCGGTCTTGCTGAGGTCGGGAGTGCTCACGGTCCCTCCTTCTCTTCCTCTGGGCGGCGGCGCACGGACGCTCCGGCACGCGAGTTCGGCTCTGCATCATCGTGCCACGTCGGGCTGGAGCTCTCCGCCGCACTCTGCCGGGATGCCCCGTGACGTCGCCCGTCAACCCATCGACCGGAGCGCGCCCCCCCGCTGAGCTCCGGCAGGACGGAACCTTCCGGCACTCCCGGTGTTGTCGTCGGCGCCGAACGCACCGACCCTGGACCCATGACGACTCCAGGTTTCCTCGGCGGAACGACCGAGCGGATGCGCGCGCTGAGCACCCAGCTGACCGGCGGCGCCGACCAGATCACCGCCGTCAAGGTGCGGGCGACCAAGGCCGTCCACGCGCTGGAGTGGCTGGGGAGTGACCAGGCGTCGTTCCTGCAGGCCTGGCTGTCGACCTACGGTCCGATGATCGAGAACCTCAGCGCCGCTCTCACGACGGCCGCCCAGAGCGTCAAGTCGCAGGCGGACGCCCAGGACGCCGTCAGCTCGGCGGGCGGTGGGATCGCCGGTGTCGCTGCCGGGGCAGCGGTCGGTGCCGCTGCTGCCGGAGGTGCGGCGACGGGCGGCGCCACCGGCCAGCTCGGCGATCTGTCCGCCCAGCACGAATCCGGGGGCAGCTCGCAGACCATCTCGACCGGCAAGGGCGACCCGGTCGGCGGGATCTCGTACGGCAAGTACCAGATCGCCACCGGGACCGGGACGGCCAAGGAGTTCGTCACCTGGCTGGGCAAGCACGACTCGCCCTACGCGGCGCAGCTGGAGGGGATGACGCCGGGCGGCAAGGACTTCGCCACCGCCTGGAAGGGGATCGCGACGAGCGATCCCGACGGATTCGCCAAGGCACAGTTCGACTTCATCAAGCAGACACACTTCGATCCGGCGATGAAGGAGACCTATGCCAGGGTCCCCGGCCTCAGCCTGGATGGCCGGTCCCCGGTGCTGGCTGAGACACTCTTCTCCACCACCGTGCAGCACCGGATGAACACCGACGTCATCGTCTCCCGGGCGCTGGCCGGCAAGGATGTGGCTTCGATGACGGATGCCCAGATCATCACGGCCGTCTATGACGAGCGTGGTCGCGGCGACGGCAGCGTGTACTTCCGCAGCAGCCCGGCGAGCACCCAGCACACCATCGCCGAGCGGTTCGAGCGCGAGAAGGCGCAGGCACTGCGGATGCTGCAGGGGCGCTGAGGCTCAAGTGACCAGGTTTCCGCAGGTCTTGCCGGGTCGCGGTCATCTGGCCTAGGGTCTCGATCAGCGGCCCACCATTCGGGTGAGCGTGCTGTCATCCAGGGGGATTTGTGACATTTCGGAACACAGCATGTGCGGCTGCACTCGCACTCGTTGCGTCATTGGTTATGACGCCCGAGAGCGGTTTCGCGGGGGGCAATCAGGTTCAGGTCGTGCAATCCGCAGCGGCATCCAGCATCAGCCTCGTAGGTCTGCCTTCATCCGTGCCCATCGGCGGCAGGTTGACGGTCCGAGGCACACTGCGGACCTCCGAGCCTGTCGGCGGGCGGCAGGTATTTCTGATGCGTAGGGACCAGGGCTCGAGCACCTGGAGGACGTTGGCCAGGGCGTCAGCCGCCTGGAACGGTACGTACCGATTCGCGGCGGTCACGGTCAGTCGGAACACCTACTTCAAGGTGCAGTTCCGCGGGAGCGCTGGATACCCGGGTGTCACGACGGCGTCCAGGGCCGTGGGGGTTTCGGTGAAGCTCCTCAATGTTCGGTCGAATCCCAAAGTGCCGGTGGCTGGCTCCCCGATCACGGTGACGGCATCGACCTCGCGGCTCCTGGCGGGGCAGCGCGTGCTGTTGCAGCGCCGGATGTACTCCACGTACTGGGAGAACTTGTCTGCGGTGACTGTTGGTAGGAGCGGAGCGATCACCGCGACGCTCCGTCAAGCGGAGGTCGGCCGCAAGGACTATCGGTTCGAACTGGTGGCCACCGCCTCTCACCCCCGCACGGCAGCTAGCGTCCCGGGATTCACGGTCTTCAAGTGGTTCCCACTGGCCGAGTACGAGAGCCTTTACACGAAGACCATTGGCGGTCAGTTTCACGCCAGTGCTCCCGGATGGGAATTGACCGGACCCAATGGGACGTATTCGGAACACAACATCTCGTTGGGTGGCAAGTGTCGCGAGTTCAAATCGACAGTCGGCATTTGGGATGGTCACGCTGACCCCGGTTTGGCTGCGCAGTTCGTGTTGCTGACCCCGAGCGGCGCTCGTGCAGTTTCAGGTGCGGTCCGCGAAGGATCCGCGGTCAAGGTCAGTGCGGACGTTCGAGGGTGGAGCCGCCTCGGGATGCGAACAGTCAAGCGCGCTCCGGAGTCGGTGGTGGGTACCGGCGCCTGGGGCTCACCGCTCGCGCTCTGCTCACAAGAGCCCAGCTATCTCGGGTACTCCTACGGCGGCTGAGCGCCGGAACCGGGAAGGCCCTGTTGGCCAGTGCCTTCCCGAGTAACACTCAGTTGCTGGGGACACGATCCTGGGCCAGGGCATCCAGCAGCGGATCTGCCTTCGAGGCGACCATGTCGAGCCCCTCGGACTCCGGGTCCTGGACGGTCGGCAACGTCACGAAGTCGATCTTCGCCCCGCCGGACAGGCTGGTGGCCAGCGACAGCAGCTGGTCGACGTCGAGGTTGGCCGACGTGGAGTTCTGGGCGAAGGTCTGCATCACCGAGTCGAGCCGCCCCGGATCGGCGAGCAACCCGGTGCTGGTCATCTTCTTGAGCATGGCCAGCACCAACAGTCGCTGACGGTCGATCCGCCCGAGGTCGCCGCGACTGTCTCCCTGGACGATGCGCGAGCGGACCAGCTTGAGGGCCTGCTCGCCGTCGATGGTCTGGACACCGGCCTTCGGGATCACCGCGCCCTGGTTGGCGTCGATCACCGGCGAGGCGAAGGTCATCGTGACGCCTCCCAACGCATCGACGATCGCCTTGAACCCGTTGAACTGGATGGCGACCAGGCGATCGACCCGGAGACCGGTCAGCTCCTGGATGGCTTTCACCGTGCACTGCGGCCCGCCGACGGAATACGCGTTGGTGATCTTCCAGGACGAGTACTGGCTCCTGAACACGGCGTCGGAGACCTTGCCGGTCGCGTTGTCCCACTGCAGGCAGCTCGGAGCGGTGACATAGGTGTCGCGGGGGATCGAGAGCACGGAGATCTGTCGGTGTCCGGCGTACACATGGACCAGCATCATCACGTCCGACTGAGACGTCCCGGGTCCGACGCCGCCATCGGCGCCGCCGCGGGTGTCCAGACCCAGGATGAGGATGTTCTCCGCGGGTTTCGCAGCCGCATCCTCGCGCGAGACGCTCGGGGCGGGGGCGCCGGGGCCGGTGCCGGTGTCGGTGCCGCCGGCAGAGGTACCGGGAGCTGCCGGTGAGTCGCTGCCCGGCGCACCGGGCGCACCGGGCGCACCGGGCGCGGCAGTCGTCGGCCTCAGGTTCGGGTCGTCGGCGAACAAGGCGTCGTCGATCGAGTTCGCAGCGATCGCCGAACCGGCCCGCTGATGGATCACGAATGCCGTGCCCAGGCCGGCCAGCACGGCGATCGTCACCACGATCACGAGTGCCCGTCCGGTCAGCAGCAGTCCTCGACCGCCGATGCTTCCGCCCTGTGTGCTGCCCACTGACCGAACTCCTCCGCTGCTCGCATCCCCTGAACGGGACACGCTTCATTGCACAGCGTAAGGACTGGCGACCGCGATGGCGGCTGCCTGTGGCGGATGGGCCCCGTCAGGGCCGAGGTTTCACTCGGACGTGGACGTGGACGACAGTCCCTTAGAGATCAGATCCATGACGGAGGAGTCGGCCAGGGTGGTGACGTCCCCGACCTCGCGGTTCTCCGCGACGTCCCGGAGCAGGCGGCGCATGATCTTGCCGGACCGGGTCTTCGGGAGTTCGGCGACCACCATGATCTGCCGCGGTTTGGCGATCGGCCCGATCTCCTTGGCCACATGGTTGCGGAGCGCCTTGATGTGCTCGGCGGCGTCCGCGCCCGCAGCTGCTTCGGCCGCGTCGCCTCGGAGGATGACGAAGGCCACGATGCCCTGACCGGTGGTGGCATCGGTCGCTCCGACCACCGCGGCCTCGGCCACGGACGGGTGCGAGACCAGCGCAGACTCGACCTCGGTGGTGGAGATCCGGTGACCGGAGACGTTCATGACGTCATCGACGCGACCGAGCAGCCAGATCGCCCCGTCGTCGTCGTACTTGGCGCCGTCACCTGCGAAGTAGTAGCCCTGACTCGCGAACCGGGACCAGTAGGTGTCCACGTACCGCTCGTCGTCACCGAAGATCGTCCGCAGCATCGACGGCCACGGCTTGTCGACGACCAGGTACCCGCCCTGCCCCTTGCCGACCGGCACGCCGTCGTCGTTGACGATGGTGGCGCTGATCCCGGGCAACGATCGCATCGCGCTGCCCGGCTTGCAGTCGGTGACCCCGGGGAGAGGTGCGATCATCATGCCGCCGGTCTCCGTCTGCCACCAGGTGTCGACGATCGGACAGTTGCCGTGGCCGATGTTCTCCCGATACCAGATCCAGGCCTCCGGGTTGATCGGCTCCCCGACGCTGCCCAGCACCCGCAGCGACTCCAGCGAGTACCCGGCGGGGATGTCGGCGCCCCACTTCATGAACGTGCGGATCGTGGTCGGCGCCGTGTAGTAGATGGACACGCCGTACTTGTCGATGATCTCCCAGTGCCGGCCCTGGTGCGGGGAGTTCGGGGTGCCTTCGTAGACGACCTGGGTGGCGCCGTTGGCCAGCGGTCCGTAGACGATGTAGCTGTGCCCGGTGACCCAGCCGATGTCAGCTGTGCACCAGTAGACGTCCGTCTCCGGCTTGAGGTCGAAGACGGCGTGGTGGGTGTAGGCGGTCTGGGTGAGGTAGCCGCCGGAGGTGTGCAGGATGCCCTTGGGCTTCCCGGTGGTGCCGGAGGTGTAGAGGATGAAGAGCGGGTGCTCGGCATCGAATGCCTGCGCCGCGTGCTCGGTCGACATGTCTGCGACCAGGTCGTGCCACCAGACGTCCTTGTCGGTGAACTCCACGTCGATCCCGGTGCGCTGCACCACGATCACGTGCTCGACAGTGGTGTCGGCCGCGGCGACGGCCTCGTCGACCGCAGCCTTCAGGGGAAGTGCTCCGCCGCGCCGGAACTGCCCGTCCGCGGTGATCACCGCCTTGCACCCGGCATCGGCGATCCGCGAACGCAGCGCCTCGGCAGAGAACCCGCCGAAGACGACGGAATGGGGCAGCCCGAGCCTGGCGCAGGCCAGCAGGGAGAAGATGGCCTCCGGGATCATCGGCAGGTAGACGGCCACCCGGTCGCCGGCCTGCAGGCCCAGTGAAGTGAGACCGTTCGCGGCCCGGCAGACCTCGTCCTTGAGTTCGGCATAGGTGATCGTGCGGCTGTCGCCCGGCTCGCCCTCCCAGTGGATCGCGACCCGATCGCCGTTGCCGGCCTCGACGTGTCGGTCGACGCAGTTGACGGCGACGTTGAGCTTGCCGCCGACGAACCACTTCGCGTGCGGGGCATCCGACCAGTCCAGGACACGGTCGAACGGTGTCTCCCAGTCGAGCCGAGCGGCCTGCTCGGCCCAGTACGCCTCCGGGTCCGCCGCTGCCCGGTCGTAGGCCTCGGCCGTGACGTTCGCCGAGGCGGCGAGGGCAGCGGGAGGGGGGAAGGTCCGCGTCTCGGTCGACAAGTTGTCCAAAGTCCGGCTGTCGTCGGCCATTTCCCGCTCCTGGGGCACACGTCGATGGGCTGGGGAAGTCCGACGGTAGCCGTCCGGTGCGACACCCGCCACGCTGGGGCGAGTTCGATGGGTGCGCGCGCGGCTCCTCGCCCGCACTCGAACCGGCCCCACAGGGTGCGAACGAGGCTGAGCTGCGGGATACCGTGCTCAGGTGGACTGGGACGACGTGCTCGCAGCCGTCGAGGGTGATCCGGAAGTGATCAGGGCGACCGCAGAGGCCCGTGAGTCGCTGGCAGATCTGCATCGTCATCCCGCCAATCGCCGCGGTTGGGCACGCTCGGCCGCGGCCGGGTCGATCCGAGCGGCGCGCGCTTCGGCGGCCATCGAAGGAGTTCCCGCCGACGAGTTCCCCGAGGCGGAGGTGCGAGATCCGATCCTGGCCGGTGCGCTGAGGGCCACCGCCGAGGTCGCAGCTTCGGTCCAGGTCTGGGAGCGATCCCCGCTGCAAGCACTCGCCCGGCTGCACTCCGTCATCGCCGGCGGCCTGCAACCGGCCGAGACCCTCGGTCGACCCGTGCGGGCGGCCGACAGGCTCACCGCCCTGGCCGGCCGATCGCTCTCCGGAGGTCGACCTGCCCCCGTGCTGGTCGCGATGATCCACCTGGAGTTGTTGTCGGCTCAGGCATTCGAGGCGGGGAACGGGGTCCTGGCGAGGGTCGTCACCCGCGTCGCAGGAATCGCCGGCGGCCTGGATCCGCACGGTCTCGGGGTGCCTGAGGTGGCGTTCTGGCGTGCCGGAGCGCGGTATCGCGCGGCCGGCGAGCGACTGTCGGTGGCGTGCGCGTCCGGCGATCGGGACGCCGTCGAGGCCGTCGTGCGGACCTGGTTGGTCGATCACAGTGCCTGGCTGACCGACGGCGCACGCGAAGGCCGGTCGATCGCCGACGTACTGGTCGATGCGCCAGGATGACGCTTCCAGGTCTCACCGCCGTCGGGTGCACCAGAGTTCGGGCAAGTGCTGTGGCGGGAGAGCGGCCGCGTCCGTCGGTCGGACAGCGAAGTGCCGGAGTGCAAAAAGGTTGCGTGGCGAACGGGTGAATTCAGATTCCGCACACGTTGTCGCTGCGTGGTGCATTGATTGCCGTGCGGAGTCGTCAGGAGCCCGGCGAGAAGGCCGGGCGGTCGGCTTCCCGAGCTCGTGCAGTTCGAAATGTTCGGGCTCCCGTGCACCGGTCGTTGAGCGGGGCCGGCGTTCGTCGAACGACCGAGCAGCTGCCCACGAGATCGCAGCCTTCAGTTCGGGTCGCACGGGGCCGCAGTGCACCCCAGGCCTTCGGCAGGGACTGAGCATCCCTCGAGTGCGGACCCGCAACGGATCCACTCGGCCAGGGCTGGGGGAGTGGGGTGGACGACGCCCGGCCCGCGCGGGGCCGGACGTCGTCCTCCGAGAGATCGTCGGTGATCAGGCTGCACCGAATTCACACCGTCACTGCAGGTCGTCGGGTTTTTCCCAACAGGCCGACGGTGGCACACCTTCCGCGGCGTAGGCGGTGAGTGGGTACCGGGATCGCTCGAGGCAACTCCGTCACGGGGCGGACCGGGGTTTCTCTTCCACACCGCCGCTGGCCGATCCGGGGCTTCCTGATCACAGTCTTACTCCCGCTGTGGGAGGTTGGCAACAGTTCGGCACCGGGTCCTCGGATCGGGCGGACGGCACGTGCTGGGAGCGGCCGCATGGTGCTGTCGCGTCGGCTGCGGCGTAGCCCGTCAGCGCGGCGGATCACGGGGTGCGGCGATGGGGTGGAGGGGGCTCGAGCGACCGAGCTCGGCGCGTCGGGGAGTCTTCGCCCACCGGTGGCATCCGGTGCACGGGGATGACGCGGATCTCCCCCAACGGGTGAACGGTGCGTGACGGAACGCATCGGAGACCGGCAATGTGTCCGGCAGGCCGGTGAGCGTGAGATTCAGGTGATGACGGCCGTGGGGTACGCGGCTACAGTGATGTCAGTCGGTTCCACCCCCCCCGGAACCGGCGACCCGGTTCAGTTCAACCCCCCGGAACTGAACCCCGCGGCCCCCGCCTACCCCCCCTGGCGGGGGCCGCCCCTTCACCCGGTCGGCCGGCTCCCCCTGCGAGCCCCCCAGTTGTCCACACACCCCCGCTCTGTCCACACCAGCGCAGTCACCCCTCGCTGCCGGTCCCTGCGATGACGTCTGCTGATGGTTCGCACACAGACCACGCCGCCGGCTCATCCCGGCGCGTGGCAGGGGAGGCACGAGATGGTCCGACGGATGGCGGTCACCAGTACCAGCGAGCCCGGCACCCGACTGGATCCCGGGGGCACCGAAGTACTGCTGATCGGCGCCGATACCGAGACGATCGCTGCGCTGCGGCGGATCTGCGCCGCTACCGGTACCGGGATCGTCGTCGTCGCGGAGCCGCCCAGCAGGGCGCTCTGGCGATCGGCCGGACACGTCGTGCTGGACCTGGGGCAGGCGCAAGATGTTGTCACGCAGCAGTTCCCGCGCAGGGAAGGCGTCACCGTCGTGTGTCCGACGGAGCCGACCGCCGCGGCACTGGCGTGGTGTGTCCGGCTCGGCGCCGAGGCCACCGTCACCCGCGACGACCTGGACGCGGCGCTGACGGAGCGCCTGAGGAGCGGCGTCACCTCGATCGGAACGGGCCGGGTCATCGCCGTCGTCGGGGCCTGTGGCGGTGCGGGTGCCTCGGTGTTCGCCGCAGCGCTCGCGGTCGCGTCCGGCCGGGAAGCTCGCTCCACGGTGCTCGTCGACTGCGATCGGTGGGGCGCGGGACTCGATGTGGTGATGGGGTTGGAGGGGGCATCGGGGGTGCG
>JBBJML010000003.1:0-185256 GCA_037720195.1 Nakamurella sp.
TCCGACCCCTCAAACTACTCCTGACCAGCTGAAACACGACTTTGCCGGAGCCCTGGCTGCGGTGCTGACACGGGAATTGCGCATGCGGGCCAGGGTGGTCGGCTGCCGGACGGCCGGGTACTACCTGCCCAGCGCCTACCTGCGTGAGTTCGCCGCGGTGTTGTCGGCCCACCGGGTGGTCAACGTGATCCTGGCGAGTGCATTCACCGCGTTGGCCGTCAGCGTCATCACCTTGTGGCGGTGAACCGGGGCCGGTGGGTCGGGGCGGTGATCCGGGATGGACGGAGTGGACGATTCCTGGTCAGCGCTGGTTCTGCGGCCGGAGGCGTCGCCGTCGACCGAGGGTCCACAGCGCTCGGGCGACCAACAACGTCACGATCCCGGACGCCGTCATCCCCACCAGATTCAGGCCGAGTTGCAGTGCGGCGCCGCCGATCTGGGCGGTCGCGCCGACCGCGATCGAGACGGCCAGATCGCCGGCAGCGGGCACGGTGGTCACCGAGATGAACACCCCGACCAGAGCGGGTCCACGGTTTGCCGTCTGGGACAGCACTCCGATCATCCCGGCCAGCACCGCGACGACCACTGACCAGTGGTCAGGTCGCCAGATGAAAGCGGTCAGCGGTCGGTCGGCGGCGACCTGGTCGAGCGTGATCCAGCCGACCGCCTTCGCGAGCAGGGCGAGCAGGATGGCCACGGCGATCGCGACCACAAAACCCAGCACCAGCAGGCGCAATCCCCGCAGGACCAGGTCCGAGCGTCGCAGCACGATGCCCAGCGACATCGCCGTCACGGTGATGAACTCCGGCCCCACGACCATGGCGCCGATCACCAGCACCGATGAATCGGTGACAACGGCGACCGAGGCCAGCGTGACCGCGATGGTCAGGAACAGGAAGTACGACCAGGACGGCCGCACCTGCCCGATCGTGCGGTCCAGCACCTCGTCCCACACGATCGCATCGTCCGGCGAACCGGGGACCCGTGCCTCCGTGAGTTGCGCATTGCGGGAGGGGGACGCCTCCACCTCGGACATCGAGACCGCGCCGTCGGTGTAGAGGCCGCTGCGCTGCAGTCCGAGCAGGACGTCGGACGCGGCCTCGCGGGTGACGTCGCAGGTCACCAGGTCGCCGACCGGCTCACGGCCGGCGCCCTCGATCACCACCACGTTGGTGACGCCCACGTGGTCCACCAGGTCGTCGACGACGGGGGTGGTCCGGTCGTCCGGAACGATCAGTCGCAGCAGCAGCACCCGCTCAGGGTGGCACGGGATCGTGCCTTCAGCAGGGACCGGGCCCATCGCCGGCGGTGCAGGCGGACTCGGACTCGGGGGCAGGTAGCGCCGAAGTGGCGCGCAGCAGCAGGGTCCGGAACTGCTCGGCGTCCTGTTCGCCGAGCGCAGCCAGCACCTGTCGCTCGACCCGAGCGAGGGTTTCCTGTGCAGCGTCGTAGGTCGCGCGTCCGGCGCCGGTGAGCACGACCTGCCGGGAGCGCCGGTCGGCTGGATCTGGGCGGCGTTCGACGAGACCGGCGCGCTCGAGGTCGTCGACGAGATAGGTCATGACGGTGCGGTCCAGGCCCAGGGCCTCGGCGATGGATGCCTGGTTCCGACAGCTGCCGGCGGACGCGATCGCCAGCACCTGGAACCCGCGGGGTCCGCCGGGAACGTCCTCGATCGACTCCCGCGCACCGCCCAGGTAGGAGCGCAGCAAGGAGCCGAGGGCGCTACCGAAGTCGTCGGCGCCGGTGCGGGCCACCATCTCCGGACTGGTCATCCATCCATCCTATCGGCGTTCATCAAGTGTGACGATGGTCATGCAGACAGATGATCTGCACAGCCGATGATTATGCTGGCAGATCGATACACCTTCGATCCCAGGAGAACCGATGAGCACCCTGTTCCGACTCGACGCCAGCATCCGCACCGAGGGCTCGGTGACCCGCGCCGTCGCCGACACGATCCAGGCCGAGGTGCTCGAGCGGCTCGGTCGGGCTGACGTCACCCACCGTGATGTCGGCCTCGCACCGATCGATGCCGCGGCATGGGCAACGGCCGCCTCCGCCGGGTACACCCCGGCCGACCAGCGAACCCCCGCACAAGCCGCGGCGCTCCGCCTGAGCGAGCAACTCGCCGGCGAGATCGTCGACGCCGACGTGCTCCTGTTCGCCGTGCCGATGTACAACTTCGGTGTCTCGCAGCACTTCAAGGCCTGGGTCGACCAGGTCATCGCCGATCCGCGGCTCGGACCGGGGTCGACCACGCCGGCGGGCCGGCCGGCGTTCCTCGTCACCGCCCGGGGTGGCGGCTACGGCGCCGGCACTCCCCGCGAGGGGTGGGACCATGCGACCGGGTGGATGCGGCGCATCCTGGCCGACGTGTGGCAGCTCGACCTCGACGTCGTGGAGACCGAACTGACCCTGGCCGAAGTCACGCCGCAGATGGAAAGCCTGCGCGAGCTGGCCCGCGCACAGCTCGCCGAGTCGCACGAGACGGCGCGCTCCGTCGCACGAGCCGTGACGCTCAAGCTCGCCCCTGTCGCCTGAGGGGTTCCGGGTTCCGAGTTCCGCGCGTGACGCACGTCGTACCGCGCGGAGCCTGCGGGGGCGCGGGTCTCGGGCACGATGGAGCAGACACCATCTCCGGAAGATCAGGACCCGCATTGCCGAACCCTCCCGCAGCCCGTTCTCACCCCGCCGCCACCCCGGGAGCTGGTGGGTCCGGCAGCACAGAGCTGACCACCGGCCCGTCCGCAGCGGACGACGCGTCGATGCTCATCCGGATCTTCAAGGTCGTGGCAGTGCTGGAGGCGTTCTCCTGGCTCGCGCTGCTGATCGGGATGTACTTCAAGTGGATTGCGCAGACGTCCGAGGTCGGCGTGCAGATCTTCGGCCCGATCCACGGCGGTGTCTTCGTCGCCTACGTCGCGGTGACCGCGCTGGTCGCCCGTCGGCAACGCTGGCCGCTGATCTGGACCACGGCGCTCGCGTTGGGTGCCTCGATCCCGCCGTTCTTCACCCTGTGGTTCGAACGTTGGGCCGTGCGCACCGGCCGGCTGGACGCCGTGCCGGCCCGCTGAGCGGCGCACGTCGCACTGCCGCGGTCACACCGACCCAGTGCGGTGTGGACGGTCTCGGGCACGAAGGTGCTCGGGCTGTCATCCTGGGATCCGCCCGGCGACGGTCCGTCGGGCGGTCGAGGGGAGTCAGGGATGACGGGATCGGACGGGCACGTCGAGCAGGTTGCTGGCGCACCGCGGCAGCAACCGCAGCCGCAGCACTGGGCACAGCCGCAGCAGTCGCAGCCCCAGGATCCGTCGGTCGGGCTGCCCGGCTGGCGTCCTGAGGTTCCGCCGGACGACGGTGGTGGGGTGCGCCGGCGGCTCGACCCTCCACCGCCGGTCACCGCTGCCGCGGTGCTGGCCATCGTCATCGGCACCCTGTTGCTCGTGCTGGCCGTGACTGTCTTCACCGGGTCAGCCGGTCCGTACCTGTCTGCCTTCCGGCTGGTGTTCCCGGCAATCCTGCTCATCGGTGGCGTACTGGCTCTGCGGGGACGGCGCGGCGCTCTGACCACGGGAGCGGTGTTCCTGCTGATCACCGGGATCGTGTTGGTCGTTCAGGTGCTGGGATCCGACCTCTACGACTCGCCGGCAGCCACGATCGAAGCCGGCCTGCGGATCTCGGTCGGCGTGCTGGTGCTGGTGTTCAGCAGGGTGCCGGCGTCGACCACCTTCTTCGAGACCATGCAGGAGTTGCGGTACGGCCCGAAGGACGCCGACTTCTTCCGCTGAGTCGCCCAAGGCCCGGTGGTGGCCGACCCGGCAGCGCATTCCGCTACTGAGCTCGGGCATCCGGATGCTGCTGGCCCGCAGGCGGTTTCGCGCCAGGGAACCGGAATCTCGTGCAGTCGTTCGGGAAGTCGAACCAGGCCAGGGCCCGCTCCGGGGTGATGACGCGCAGGCCGCCGCCGCCGTCACCGGCCCAGGCGTCGGACTCCGGTCGATAGCCGGCCGCTGCGTACTTTCCGAACGCCACGGCGAGTTCGGCGCCGAGGCCGCGTGCGTCGGCGCGGGTGGCCGTGCTGGTGCCCTCGATGATCACCGTGCGCGTCCCGCTCTCGAGGTTCAGGGTCACCGCCGGGTGGGCCTCCGCGTTCCGCGCGTGGACGGTGGTGGGAGCACCGTCGTAGTAGAAGGAGCCCCGCAGCCACACGCCCCACCGCGGCACCACGTGCGGGCGACCGTCCGGCCGTACGGAGGTCAACCAGTAGTGCTGTGCCGCAATGAGTTCAACCTCCACGTCGCGCCACGGCAACACGCCGTCGACGGTGGCCGGGATGCCGTACCCCTCCGGCATCATCGGTCGGTCGGCGGTGGGTGTGCTGGCATCTTCGCTCATCGGCGCAGCATAGGACGTCGATCCGACAGCGAGGCATCCCCGGATCTGCTGGCTCGTGGCGACCCGCGGACTCTCAGCGACCTGCGCGCCGCCAGGCGATCAGAGCGGTCGCGTCGATCTCGTCGTCGCGGCTGATGGTCACGTCGAATCCTGCGGACCGGTAGAGCGAGGTGGCAGCCCCGATCTGCGGCTCTCCGATCTCGGTCACGAACCGGCCCGTCGAGGTCATCCACCGGGCAGCCGCCCCGGCCATCCGGCGATGGACGGCCAGCCCGTCGTCACCGCCGTCCAGCGCGGCGCGCGGCTCGTGGTCCCTGGCCTCCGGCGGCATCAGCGCCACCCGTGCGGTGGGGACGTAGGGTGCGTTGGCGACGATCAGATCGAACCGGAGTGTTGGCGGCAGGCCGTCGAAGAGGTCGCCCCGGACCACCCGTCCGGGGGGCAGCAGACGGCTGGCACATCCGACGCTCACTTCGTCCAGATCCGTTGCCCAGACGTCGATCTCGCACTCTGCAGCACGGGAGAGGGCGTACCCGATGGCGCCGCAGCCGCAGCACAGGTCCAACACCGTCGAGGTCTCCCGCACGAGTCCGAGCGCGCAGTCGACGAGATGGGCAGTGCGTTGCCGGGGGACGAAGATCCCCGGTCCCACCGGAACTCGCAAGCCGTGGAAGATGACGTGCCCGACGAGGTGCTCCAGTGGCTGCCCGGCCATCCTGGCCAGCACCAGGGTCTCCAGGTGCTGGGCGGTCGTACTCACCTCGACCAGTGCGGCGGCCTCCTCCTCGGCGAACACCGAGCCGGCCTGTCGCAGTCGCGCGGCCACGACAGCATCGCGGTCCGGAGCAGGGTCCATCCGCCCATGGTGCAACGCACGCGGCCCGGAGTACAGGCCGAGCGCACCCGGACCGGATCAGGTGGCCGCGGCGGCGCTCGGATGGTCGGCGCTGGGATAGTCGGTGTACCCGCGGTGGTCCCCGCCGTAGAAGGTCGGGCGGTCAGGGGTGTTGAGCGGCGCGCCGGTCCGCAGTCGCGCGACCAGGTCCGGGTTCGCCAGGAACTTCGTGGCGAACGAGACCAGGTCCGCAGCACCGTCCCGGATGACCGAAAGATGCTCGGCCGCAGTCTGTTCCGCCGGGTTGAGCACCAGGGCCCCCGTCCACGCCTTTCGCAGCAGGGGGGTCAACCCGGGATCGGTGGTCTCGGCAACGTGCAGGTAGGCCAGTGCCAGCGGCTCGAGCGCGGCCACCAGTGCCAGGTAGGTCTCGCGGTGTCCGTCCTCGACGATGTCGTTGTACGGGTTCGCCGGTGAGATGCGCAGCCCGACCCGATCGGCGCCGATCTCGTCGGCAACGGCCTGTGCAACGGCGACCGTGAGCCTGATCCGGCCGGCGACGTCGCCGCCCCAGGAGTCGGTCCGTCGGTTGGCGTTCGTCGACAGGAATTGGTGCAGCAGATACCCGTTCGCCGCATGGATCTCGACGCCGTCCAGGCCGGCGTCGATCGCTGCGCGGGCGGCGGCCGCGAACTCGGCGACGGTGTCCTGCACCTCGTCGGCGGACAGTGCACGAGGCGTCGGGAACTCCGCCATCCCGCGGCCGGTGAACACCGAACCGGTGGCAGGCACCGCAGACGGCCCCACCGGCACTGCGCCGGCAACCTCGGTGTCCTCCGGGTAGACGTCCGGGTGACCGATCCGACCGGCATGCATGAGCTGGGCGAACACCAGACCACCGGCGGCGTGCACGGAGTCGGCGACCAGCTTCCACCCCTCGATCTGCTCGGCGGTGTGCAGCCCGGGGGTGGCCGGGTATCCCTGTCCGATCGCCGACGGCTGCGTTCCCTCGGTGATGATCAGCCCGGCGCTCGCTCGCTGGCCGTAGTACTGCGCCATCAGTGATGTCGGCACCGTGTCGCTCGCCCGGTTGCGGGTCATCGGGGCCATCACGATGCGGTTGCGCGCCCGGTACCTGCCGATCGTCACCGGAGTGAACGCTGCGTCCGTCGCCGTCGTCATGGTGGTCGCTCCGCTCCTGGTGCGCACTTCGGCATGGTGTTCCCTGCAGGGCAGCGTCGGCACGCTCCGAGTCATTCCAACGGGGTGCGAGACCCCCGTCACACCCATCGGTGCAACAGATCGACCCAGGTCGGTGCTTTCACACGACAAGGCTGCTGATCGATCATGGCAGTCTGGACGACACCGGTGTCCGGGGTGCGGAGGTCACTGATCGGGGGGTGAGGATCCATCGTGCAGCCGAGAGCCGACTGGTGGGTGCGTCGATCCCGGGTCCGTGCCGGTCTGCTCGCCGCCATCGCCCTGGTGGTGGCGACCGCCACCCTGCTGATCTCCGTAATCCTCGGCGTCCTCCAGCGCGGCACCACCGACGGGGTCCGCGGGTACCTCGCAGAGCGAGGTGGATCCGCGACGGTGCTGTCCTTCGCCACCAGTCCCGGACCCGACCCGCAGGCCCAGACGCGTGCTGCCCATGCGCTCGTCGACAGGTTGTTCAGCGACCTGCCGGTCGACCTGTTCGATCGAACGTTCTCGGGCCGGTTCACGATCACGACCGGGCTCGCCGGAGCGCAGGACACCCGGCCGGGGGTGCGCTGGGGAAGCTATCCGGGGGCCGAGGAGCACGCGACCCTCCTCGGTGGGCGGTGGCCGGCCGACACCGGCGCCGCCGATCGCGTGGAGTCGGCACTGCCTGCCGAGGTCGCCGATCGGCTGGGTCTGCGGGTCGGCAGTCGCCTCGGACTGAGCGTCGACACCCCGCCCGGCGGTCCCGGGGGGTCACCGACGTTCGAGTTGGTGGTGACCGGGGTCTTCCGTCCGGACGTCAGCGGTTTCTGGTCGCAGTCCCGGGCGCTGGTGCCGGGCGCCGGCGTGACCGATCCCGCCCCGGTGTTCCAGGTGGCGCCGCAGGTGCTCTCGGGAGACCGGGCCGTGGCTCCCGCAGGGGGTGTGCTGGTCAATTGGACGCTGGTACCCCGGATCGGGGCGATCACCGGTGGCCAGGTAGCTGTGCTCCGCGCAGCGGTCGGGGCGCTGCCGACGGCGGTCCGGGCCGACACCGCTGTGAACGTCGGCGGAACGCTGTTCGCAGGCGGTCTGGACGGTTCCCTGGAAGCCGCCGCAGCAGCGGTCGCCAGAGCCACCGCTGCCGCGCCGCTGCCACTCGTGCTCGTCGCTCTGTTCTGCCTGGTCATGTTGGTCCAGCTCGGCCGTCTGCTGACGGACGACCGTCGCCCGGAAACGGTGCTGCTGCTCTCCCGGGGGCTGTCGGCGGCGCGTGCCTCCTGGTGGGCCGCCCTGGAGACGCTGGTGGTGGCGCTGACGGGCGCCGCCGTCGGAATCGCGATCGCAGTGCTCGGCCCCGGCCTGGTGGTCGGCGGGCTGCTCGCGGCGGTGGCAGCGGTGCTGGTGGCGACTGTTGCAGCACTCGTGCCTGCTCACCGCGAGGCGGCCACCCCGTTGGTGCGCGACCGGGCCGACGACTCGGGCCGCGGCAGGGTGCTGGTGGCCGGCGGAGCGGTGGTGCTGGTGAGCGGTGCTGCGCTGTTCACCTGGTGGCGCTTCCGCCGGTCGCCCGGCACGCCCACCGGATCGGTCGAGCCCGCGGTGCTGCTCGCACCGGCCGTCATCCTGTTGGCGGGCGGTCTGGTGGCGACCGTGCTGTTCGGGATGGCGACAGCGCTCGTCGCGCGCGTCCTTCCTGGCCGCGACCGGGGGATCGGATGGGCACTGCCGGTGCGGCAGATCGCCCGCCGCGCAACCGTGTACGCGTCGATCGTGCTGCTGGGGTCACTCTCGGTGGGTGGCGCGCTGCTGGCTTCGACGTACATAGGAACGGTGGCCGATCTGGAACGATCGACGGACCGCTTGCAGGTCGGTCCGGATGTGCGGATCAACGGTGTCGAGATCGTCGGCTCGGCGACCGATCGGGGTCTTCTCGCGCAGGTCGCCGCACTACCAGGGGTCCGTGCGACCTCGCCGGTGCTGGAGATGGCGGCGCCCGACGGTGAGTCCTCCCGCACCATCGTCGGGCTCCGTTCGGCTGAGCTGCCATCGTTGCTACCGGTCGTGGCGGGGACGGATCCCGCGCTCATCGCTGCGGCACTGCAGGACGACTCGGATCCGGGCGAGGTGCTGCCCGCCGGCGCCTCCGGGGTACGGGTGGTCTGTTCGCTGACGGGTCCGGCGCGCCCGGAGACGGTGACGCTCTGGTGGGCGACGCCCGACGGACTCGCGGTGCGTCAGACGATCGGGTCGGCAACCACCCGGGCGCTGGATCTGCGATCCGCTGCGCCGGCGGCCGGATCGCGGCTGATCGCCGCGGATCTGCAGGTCGACCGGACGGCCGGCGCGGCGCGACTCGGCGGCTCTCTCACCGTCTCTGCCGTCGATTCCTCCGGGGCACAGATCGGTGCGGAGTTGCTGCGCGGCAACGCCGACGCGCTGCAGATCGGGACCGGGGCAGACTCCGACGCGGCCGCGGGCACCGCCGCGGGGTTCCGGATCACCGTCGGCGAGGTGGAGGAGTCGGTCAGGCCGGCGCTGGTGAGATTCGGTCCTGGACTTCCGGCTGCAAGCAGCGACCTCGCCGGTGTCGTCGATGCTCGAACGGCGGAGAGCTCCGGTCTCGCTGTCGGCGACGTGATCGGTCTGAGTCCGGCCGGCGCGCAGGTCGATGTCCGGATTGCCGCGGTGGTCCCGGTGCTGCCGGGATTCGACGGTGGGGACGCGGTGCTGACCGATCTGTTGTCGCTGCAACGTCACCTGCTGGTCTCCGCACCCACGCTCGTCGGCGCGGACGGGATCTGGATCGGGTCGAGCTCGCCCAGGGCGACCGCTGCCGCGGCCGGCGACAGCTTCGGCGGCGGGGCCCAGATCGCGGCGATCGGCGGCTCGGCAACCCTCAGCGCACCGGCCATCGACGCCTACCGGTGGGGCACCGCCGGATCACTCGCGTTGGCGCTCGCCGCCGTCGCGGTCGTGGCCGTCACCCTGGCGCATCGACGCCGTGCCGAACTCGTGGTCCTTTCGGCTCTCGGGGTCCGGCCGGCGCTCCAAGCCGCACTGAGGCGACGTGAGCTGGGTGTGACGGTGCTCATCGGCTGGGTACTCGGCGGCGTCCTCGGCTGGCTGACGGTCACCGCAGTGGTCCCGCGGCTCGCGGTGCGTTCGGTGGTGGGTGGCCAGGACGTCCCCGATCCGGGGCTCACCGTCGACGTCGCGTCGCTCGCTCTGCCCCTGGCGTGTCACGCGCTCGGCGTCCTGCTGGTGGTGCTCGTGAGCGCTCGCCAGGTACGCAGCAGGGCGTCCACCCCTGACCCGCGGTGGGTGACGCCATGACCCGCGAACCTCTGGCGCGCATCGGGTTCGCTGCCCGACAGCTGCGTGCGGACGCCGGGCCGGCGACGCTGCTGTTGGTGCTCGTCGCGGTGCTGGCCGCACTGGTCAGTGGAGGTCCGTCGCTCATCCGCTCGTTCGCCGACCAGGAGGTCCGCCAGGCGGCCACGGATCTGTCGTTGCTGGATCGCTCCCTGTCGCAGCAGACGACCATCCCGCTGCCCTACGTCGGCGGTCCGGCCGCGCTGCCTGTCGACCAGCGATGGTGGGGACCGCTCGAGCAGCGGCTGGCCGAGATCAGGGCCGACTTCCCTGCTCCCGTCAGGGATCTGGTGGGCGAGGCGCGGTTCTTGTCCAGAACGGGAAGAGTGGCAGTCGACAAGTACGCCGGTCAGCAGTTCGACCAGTCGCTGCAGTTCGACTCCGATCCGTTCGTCACCGAACACCTGCGACTGGTGCAGGGACGGTGGCCCCGCGTGCTTCCCGTCGTCCCTGACCACCTCCCGCCGTTGGAGGTCGTGTTGGGTGCGCCCGCCGCAGTGCGGCTGCAGTGGACCGTCGGCGCCTCCCGCTCGGTGGCCGGTCGGACCGTGACGCTGGTCGGGGTGGCCGCCGAGCAGCCGGTCGATCCGGAGTTCCTGAGCATCGAACCCAACGCGCTGACCGCCCTCGTCATCGATGACGGCAATGCACCGATCCGACTGGTGGCCGTCGCCTTCCTGGCTGACGGAGCCTGGGACGCCGGCGTGCTCTTCGACGACAACGGCGGCGGCACCGGTCGGCTCTGGTACCCGACGCAGGTCGAGAAGCTCGACACCACAGGCGTTCCGGAGCTCATCAGCCAACTGCGCAGGGTCACCGGCCTCCGGGTCGAACTGGAAGCACCGGATGCCGACTCGGCACATTCGCTGCAACTGTCGACCGAGCTCTCGGGCGCGCTGGCGGCCGCTCTGCAGCGGGCCGACGCGGCCGGGTCCGTGCAGTGGGTGGCGATGTCGGGACCGTTCGGCGCGGCGATCGCCGTGCTCGTACTCGCGCTGCAGGCATTCGCGCGGCGCCGGACGGAGGTCACCACCCTGCTCGTCGACCGAGGAGCAGCACCGTCGACGGTGCGGACGATCGCCCTGGCCCAGGGTCTGCTGATCGGGGTTCCCGGCGCAGTGGTCGGCGTGCTCGCCGTTCGCACCTTCGCGTCGTGGCCGGTCCCGTGGTGGGCGGTGCTCATCGGGCTGCTGGTCATGCTGATCGCGCCGGTGTATCTGGCCGCCGTCGCCGCGCCGGGCCGATCGCGGCGAGCCCGCGCTGACCTGACCACCACCGGCTCCCGGTCGCGGTGGGTGGCGGAAGCGATCGTCGTCGTGCTGGCCGCCCTCTCGGTCGCACTGCTGCTGACCGGCGCGCTGGACCCGGCAGACACATCGGACGGAGCATCCGGGGGATCCGACCTGTTGGTGCTGCTCGCACCGATCCTCTCGATTTTGGCCGTGTGCGTGATCACGCTGCGGCTGTACCCGGTGCCGCTGATGCTGATCAGGTCGGTCACCCGGCGTCGACGTGGGTTGGTGGCCCATCTCGGCGTCACCCGATCGTTGCGCGAGCCGGCGGTGGGTCTGCCGTTGATCCTGGCCTGTCTGACGGGTGTCACCGTTGCCACGTTCTCGGTGACGATGCTGTCCACGATCGACCGGGGGATCGCCGATGCCGCAGCACGAGCGGCCGGATCGGACCTCACGATGACCGGGGCGCCGACCTTCCCGAGCGTCGTCGAGTTGGCCGGGACCGCGCCGGGTGTTCGATCCGTCGCCACCCTCGGAGACGCCGGCCCGGTGGAGGTCGACGTCGGCGGCCGGACATCGCGGGCCGAGCTCTTCTTCGGCGACACCGCAGCGCTGTCCAGGGTGCTCGCCGACGTGCCGCGCGCCGCGGTGATCCCCGGCGGGATGACAGCGGAGCTCGCCGCGGGCGCCCCCGTCCCGGTGGTGACCTCCAGCGGGCTCGGAGCGACGGCCGCAGGGCGTATCACCGTCAAGGGCGAACCCGTTGCCGTGGTCGGCGCCGGGGATTTCCTGCCGCAGGCCTCGGGGGAGTGGATCCTCGTCGACTCCGCGCACGTCGCGGCGCTGGTACCCGGTCGGGCGACCGGCTCCGTGCTGCTGATGTCACTGCATCCGGCGGCCGACCCGCAGCTGACCAGTAATTTCCTGGACCGGGGGATTCATGCTCTGGAAGGCGTGTTGCCGACCAACTTCGACGGCACCACCTCGGGGAACCTGCTGTTCAGCACGCCTGGCGCGAGTGAACGGCAACTGTCGCAGGTCCCGACGGTCGGAGGGATGCGGGTGGTGCTGACGGTGATCACGATCCTCTCGGCGATCCTGACCGTGCTCGCGGTGCTCGTGCTGGCCGTCGGCGGAACACGTCAGCGCTCGAGGTTGCTGGCGATGTTGCGGTTGCTGGGCCTGCGACCTCGGCAGGCGGCGGCACTGAGCGCGTGGGAGCAGGGCCCGCCGGTGATCACCGCGGTGGTGGTCGGAGGCGGATTCGGCCTGGTGCTGGCGATGCTGGTGCAGCATGCGGTCGACCTGCGGGCCTTCACCGGTGACGTACTCGCGCCGATCTTCACCCTGGACGGCGACCGGCTGCTGGTGATGGCCGGCGGGTTCGCGGTCGCGGTGGTGGTGGCGGTCGGACTGTCCGCGGTGCTGAGCGGGCGGGCCGCTGCTGGGTCGATCCTGCGGGGTGAGCCCTGATGACGTCGCCGGCGTCGGACGCGCTGGGCAGCACCGGATGTCGGCGGTACGACGAGGATTCGAGAGGGAGCAACCGATGAACGACAGGTCACGGCGTCGAGGTCGTCCGGAACCGCCGGTGGGCGCGCCGGCGGAACCGGCCGGTCCGGACGTGCTGTGCACCGAGCTCGTGCGCGTCTACGCGACCGAAGGGATCGAAGTGCAGGCGCTGCAGGGACTCAGCCTGCGGGTGGATCGTGGGGAGCTGGTCGCCATCATCGGTGCCTCCGGTTCCGGCAAGTCGACGTTGTTGTCGATCCTGTCCGGGATCGATCGGCCCACGGCCGGTCGCGCCGTGGTTGCCGGGTTCGATCTCGTGGCGCTCGGCAGGGCCGACCGCACGCGCTACCAACGCTCGGCGGTGGGGTTCGTCTGGCAGCAGACGGCACGCAACCTGGTCCCGTATCTCACTGGTGCGCAGAACATCTCACTGGTCCTGTCGGTGGCGGGGGTGAAGCACCGACGGCAGCGGGTGGGTCGGTTGCTCGCCCTCACGGGAGCCCAGGAGCAGGCCGACAAGCTGCCCGCCGAGATGTCCGGCGGACAGCAGCAGCGGGTCGCGATCGCTGTCGCGTTGGCCAACGATCCGCAGATCCTGCTGGCAGACGAGCCCACCGGGGAACTCGACGAGGAGTCGACCCAGCTCGTGCTGAGCACACTCCGGCGGGTGAACGAGGAGACCGGTACGACGATGATCATCGTCACCCACGACGCCGACGTGTCCGAGCACGTCCGCCGGACGATCCGGATCCGCGACGGCCGGATCGCCTCGGAGACGTTGCGGCACCACGAACGTGCAGCTGACGGAACCCCGGCGACGGTGGCCAGGGAGTTCGTCGTGCTCGATCACGTCGGAAGGATGCAGATCCCACCCGAGTCGGTGCGGGCACTGGGCCTGGCGGATCGGGTGTTGCTGCACACCGAGCAGGATCGGGTGGTGATCCGGCCGTCCGGCGACCTGCCCGCCGCGCCGCCGCGGACGAAGGACACCGGCTCACACGACATCTTCGACGGAGGCGATGCACGGTGAGCGTGACCAATGGAGGGGGCGAACTGCCTCTGCCGCCGGCGGACGGTCTGGGTTTCGGCGATCGAGCGAACGGAGTGGGTCGAGATCCCGGTGTCTCGCATCTGGTGTCTGGCGAGCCGCCGCTGCTGCAGGCCGACGGTGTCACCAAGGTGTTCCGTACCGGTGCGGGAGAGGTGGTGGCCGTCGACCACGTCGACCTGACGGTGGGTCGTGGCGAGCTGGTGGTGTTGATCGGGCCGTCCGGCGCCGGCAAGTCGACGTTGCTGAACCTGCTTGCCGGACTGGACAGACCCACCGACGGCCGGGTCCTCCTGGACGGCAACGACCATGCCGCCCTGTCCGACGTGGAGCTGGCCGCGCTGCGGCGCGATCGGATCGGGTACGTCTTCCAGGCCTTCGGCCTGTTGCCGATGCTGTCTGCACGGGAGAACGTCGAGATCCCGTTGCGCCTCACCAGGACTGCGGTTCTCGAGCGCGACCGTCGGGTGGTCGCGATCCTCGCCGAGATGGGTCTGGCCGGGCACCTCGACCAACGACCGGGTGAATTGTCCGGTGGTCAGCAGCAACGCGTCGCGTTGGCGCGGGCCCTGGTGGGTGAGCCGCAGCTGATCCTCGCCGACGAGCCGACGGCGCAGCTCGACAGCGCCACGGCCGGACGGATCCTGGCACTGATCCACGATCTGGTGCGCGAGCGAGGAGTGGCGGCCGTCGTCACCACTCACGACCCGGCACTGATCGACCTGGCGGATCGGGTGATCGAGCTGCGTGGTGGACGGGCGAGGGACTGGCAGCGACCTGCCGCGCCGATCGCGCCGGCTGCTGCGGACCTGTCGCCGCGGACCGATGAGATCCCGGTGGTGGGCAGTGATCGGTCGCAGCCCAAGGGTGGGAGACACTCGGCCGACTGAGGCGCACTGTCCCTCGGCTGCCCTGTCCGTCGTCGGAACCGGACTGCCGAGGTGCTGACTTCCGCGGCGGCGAACGGAACACTGGGAGAGGTGAAGAGCGACTTCAAGAAGCAGATCGCCTCCTACTCTGCGACTCGGGGCATCTTCGAGATCGTGACGGTGCCGACGATGCAGTTCCTGATGATCGACGGCCACGGTGATCCGAACACCTCCGCGTCCTACCGGGAGGCGCTGCAGACGGTCTATCCCGTCGCCTACACGCTGAAGTTCTTCAGCAGGAACGAGCTCGGCCGCGACCACGTGGTGATGCCGTTGGAAGCGCTGTGGTGGGCGCAGGACATGGAGGCGTTCACCGGCGCGCGGGACAAGTCACGCTGGAGTTGGACCGCGATGATCATGATCCCGGAGTGGATCACCGGCGAGCACTGGGCAGCTGGGCTGCAGACCGTCGAGCGCAAGGGCGGTGCGCCCGCGCTCGAGGCGATCCGGCTGGAACCGCTCGACGAGGGCACAGTCGTGCAGACCATGCACATGGGTCCGTACGACGACGAAGGGCCTGTGCTGCAACGGATGCACCACGAGTTCGTGCCGGCCAACGGCCTCGCGCTCACCGGGAAGCACCACGAGATCTACCTGAGTGATGCCCGTCGCACCGCTCCCGATCGCCTGCGCACGATCCTGCGTCAGCCGGTGATCGAGCAGCCGCGGTGATCTGGCGGGATCTCGACTCCCTCGTTCCTCGGTCGCTCGATCGCCGGACCAACGGTGATCTGGCGGCATCTCGGAGCGAGGGGGATCGGTCAGCGCCATCAGCGGATCTCGCAGCGAGGGGGATCGGTCAGCGACTCGATGCGCGGTCGGCGGCGACCTGGACGGCGGTGGCGACCGCCCCCAACAGCGATGCGCGCGACCCGAGCTCGCCGGCCGCGACCACGAGCTGTACCGACACGTAGGGCTGGGTGTAGCGACGCACCGCTGCACTGATCCCGTCGAGCAACGGCCCGGGATTGCTGGCCAGCGGCCCCCCGATGATCACCAGCTCGGGGTCCAGGTTGGCCGCGACCGCGGCAATCACCCTGCCGATCGCCGTCCCCATGTCGGTGAACAGCCGCACTGCGCCGGGGTCGCCGTCGGCGACGATCTGCAGGGCTTCCTCCAGGGTGAGCTCCCGACCGTGCGCCTGACGCAGCAGGCCCAGGGCGGCGTCGGCCGAGGAGATGGTCTCCAGGCACCCGCGGCTGCCGCAGCGACACAGTGCGCCGTCCTCGCTCACCTGGACGTGGCCGATCTCCCCTGAGGTACCCCGGCTGCCCCGGTAGAGCGAGCCGTTCAGGATCATTCCGGCGCCGATTCCCGTCGACACCTTCACGAACATCAGGTCCCGCACGCCCCGCCCCCGGCCGTACACGTGCTCGCCGACCGCACCCAGGTTGGCGTCGTTCTCCAGGATGACGGGTTGTCCCAGCGCTGCCGCGAAGTCCTCAGCGGGTTGCGAGCCGACCCAACCGGGCAGGATCGTGCCCGACAGCAGCTGGCCGGTGGAGCGGCGTACCGGTCCGGGCACCCCGATCACCACGGACTTGGGCCGCCCGGAGTCGTGGTGCTCCACCAACATCTCCCGCAGCAACTGCACGCCCGCGTCGACGGCGGCGTCGGCGGACGAATCGATGTCCATCGGGACCCGGCGCTCCGACAACACCGTTCCGGCAAGGTCCGCGACCGCGACGCCGAGATGCGCATGCCCGAGATCGAGCGCCGCGACCACACCTGTTCCGGCCGCCAGTGCCAGCAGCTTGGGCGGCCGACCCCGACCGTCGAGGTGTCCCCGACCGGTCGTCACGAGCCGGTCCTCGGCGGTCAGCTCGGCCACCACGGAGGCAACCGTCGATCGGGACAGTCCGGTGGTCCTGACCAGATCCACCTGGCTGATCGGTGTTCCGGCCGACAACGTCTCCAGGATCAACCGACGACTGGCGTCGCGCAGCGGAGAGGCTCGCCCCGCGCCACGGCGCTCGACGTCGTCGTCAACGGTCACAGCGGGAAAAATGCCCGTACTTCCGCAGTAAGTCAAGCCGAACCGTCCCGGTGGGCCCCATCAGGGAATCGATCTGACCCGCGCTGCTGCCGAAGAAGGGGCGAAAGAGCACCTCGTCGCTGAATTCCGCTTGACGTCGGAACAAAACAATCCGGTAAAGGCGCGCCGTCCACGGTTTCTTCATCTGCGTTCATGCACTTAACATCTGTCGACCACCGAACCCGCGCTGCTTCGTCCGTGGAGCTCAGTCGATGCGTGGGCGGCCGTGGACGGAAGATTCAGTTCGGAAGGAAATCGGTATGCGCCGTACCCCCCTGGTCGCCGGCATCGCCGCCGTCGGCCTCCTGATGGCCGCGTGTGGATCCAACGAGAACTCCGGGTCGCCCGGCACCACCTCCGGTGCCGCGACCCAGTCGAGCAGTGCCCCGAGCACCGACACCGGCTCCTCGTCCGCGCCCACGAGCGATGGCGGCTCGTCCTCCACACCATCCAGCGACGGTGGCTCCTCGTCCGCCCCGGCCGGCACCGGTGGCGCCGGCGGCGACGTCGGTGTCTTCACCTGGTGGGCCGATGGTTCGGAGAAGACCGGCCTCGACGCGCTCGTCAAGGTGTTCAACGAGCAGAACCCGAACGACAAGTTCGTCAACCTCGCCGTCGCCGGCGGCGCGGGGAGCAACGCGAAGACCAAGCTGGCCTCCGATCTGCAGGCGGGCAACCCGCCGGACTCGTTCCAGGGCCACGCCGGCGCCGAGTTGACCGACTACATCAACGCCGGCCAGGTCGAGCCGGTCAACGATGTCATCGACGCCCTCGGTGGCGACAAGGTGTTCCCGAAGGATCTGCTGGATCGCCTCACGGTCGACGGCAAGATCTACTCGGTTCCCTCGAACATCCACCGCGCCAACGTGGTGTGGAGCAACTCCGAGGTGCTCAAGAAGGCCGGCATCGACCCGACCAAGGCTCCTGCCGACCTGGCCGCCTGGATGGCGGACATGGACAAGGTGAAGGCGTCCGGCGTCTCCACCCCGTTGACCCTGGGTGGCACCTGGACCCAGGTCGAGCTGTTCGAGACCGTGCTCATCTCGGACCTCGGCGCCGACGGCTACAACGGCCTGTTCGACGGCTCCACCAAATGGGACGACGCGAAGGTGACCACCGCGATCGCCGACTACGCCAAGCTCCTCACCTACGCCAACACCCCGGCCGACGGTGACGACTGGACCCCCGCGATCGACATGGTCATCGAGGGCAAAGGTGCCTACAACGTCATGGGTGACTGGGCCGTCGCCGAGTTCGCCGCCAAGGGCAAGAAGGACGGCACCGACTACAACTACTGGGCCGTCCCGGGTCAGGAAGGCGTCTACGACTTCCTCGCCGACTCCTTCACCCTGCCCAAGGGTGCTCCGAACGCCGCCGGCACCAAGGACTGGCTGATGACGGTCGGCTCGGCCGAGGGCCAGCAGGCGTTCAACCTCGCCAAGGGCTCCATCCCGGCGCGCACCGACGTCACCGACAAGGGCTTCCCGGCCTACCAGCAGTGGGCCATGGGCGAGTTCAAGAAGGACACGATCGTCTCCTCGATCGCCCACGGTGCCGCGGTGAACCTGGGCTGGAACACCGCGATCAGCCAGGGGATCAGCAAGTTCATGTCGACCAAGGACCAGGCCGGTCTGCAGACCGATCTGGTGAACGCAGCCAGCGACAACTCGGGCAACTGACCTCCTGATGGACAGTGACCGACCAGCTCGCTGATCGGACCGAGTAACGGCGGGGCCGTCCACCCGGGCGGCCCCGCCCTCCGCTGTCCGGACTGCTGCACCAGCGATTCGGATGGCCGCAACAGGTTCTGCTGCAACGAGAACGGAGCAACATGAGCGTCGACTCCACGCCGAAGGTGGCAGCGCCACCGCCTCCGGTCGGCCGCGCCGGGCGCGGGACGGGTGCCAGGGGTGGCCGGGGGATGCCCACCTGGGTCTCCGGTTTCCTGCTGGTGTTGCCGTCGATCATCCTGATCGGTGTCTTCATCTACTATCTGATCGTCCGCAACTTCCTGACGTCGCTGACGAATCGCAACTCGAACAACCTGAAGCTGCAGGTCCGCAACATCGGATTCGACAACTACACCCGGTTGATCGAGGACTCCAACTACCAACACGCCTGGTACAACCTGTTGGTCCTGACCGTGGCGTTCATCGTCGGCACGATGCTCTTCGGGATCGTCTGGGCCCTCCTGTTGGAGAAGGGACCCAAGGGCGAGGGGCTGTTCCGTTCCGTCTACCTGTTCCCGATGGCGATCTCGTTCATCGCATCGGCGGTCGCCTGGAAGTGGTTGCTGAACCCGCAGACCGGCGACAACGCGATCGGGCTGAACCAGCTGTTCCAGATGGCCGGACTGGACGGCCTGCAGAACGCCTGGTTCTCCTCGAACTCGAAGTTCAACATGGTGGCCATGGCGATGCCCGCCATCTGGCAGCTCTCCGGGTACATCATGGCGCTGTTCCTGGCCGGGTTCCGCGGGATCTCCGACGACCAGCGTGAGGCGGCCCGGATGGACGGGGCAAGCGAGTACAAGGTGTACCGCTACGTGCTGTTCCCGCAGCTCTCGCCGGTCGCGTTGTCCGCGTTGATCATCGTCGGGCACATGTCGATGAAGATGTTCGACCTGATCTATGCGCTGGCCGGAGCGAACTCCTACGTCGCCGGCGTTCCCTCAACGCTGCTGTGGTCCCAACTCAGCACCTACAAGTACGGCCTCGCAGGAGCGAACTCGACCATCATCCTGGTCGTCGTCGCGATCTTCGTGGTGCCGTACCTGGTCTACACCCGTCGGGTCGAGAAGAAGGCCGGATCATGACAGCGATCCCCACCACCGCCGCAGACACCGCCCCGCTGCCGGAGGTCCCCCCGGCGTCCACGCGCGACCAGCAGGCATCCACCTCGCGGGCCACGACGGCCCGCACCGTGCGCTATGTGTTGCTGATCCTGTTCCTGATCATCATCCTGGTCCCGGCGTACGTCATGTTCGTCACCAGCTTCAAACCGGCTGCCGAGATCACCACCAGCCGCTCGTGGTTCCTGCCGCAGAACTGGACGCTCACAGGCTGGGGGAAGGCCTGGGACACGCTCGCCGCGCCGATGGGTCGGTCGTTGGCGATCGCCACGATCGCTGCGGCGATCAGCTCGATGTTGGGCTCCCTGAACGGTTTCGTCTTCGCCAAGTGGAAGTTCCCCGGCGCGAACATCGTCTTCACACTGTTCCTGTTCGGGATGTTCCTGCCCTATCCGGCGATCATGATCCCGTTGCAGCAGATGCTGTTCAACGACTTCGGACTGAGTCAGGGCGTCACCACATTGATCATCGTGCACACGATCTTCGGCATCCCGATCTGCTCCCTGATCTTCCGGAACTACTACGCCACTGCAGTTCCCAACGAGATCCTCGAAGCAGCCAGGGTGGACGGCGCCGGAATGTGGCGGACCTACACCTCGATCGTCTTGCCGGTCTCGATCCCCGGGTTCGTGGTCACGCTGATCTGGCAGTTCACCTCGGCCTGGAACGATTTCCTGTTCGCGCTGTTCCTCTCCAGCCCCAACAACGGTCCGGCGACCTACGCGCTGCAACAACTCTCCGGCGCCCAGAACCCCGACTACGGCTCGAGCATGGCCGGTGCGCTGATCGCCTCCGCCCCGACCCTGGTGATCTACATCGTGCTGGGCCGCTACTTCGTCTCCGGTCTGATGTCCGGCTCGGTCAAATAGCCCTCACGCAGAGCTGCTCGACCGGCCGGCCCGGGCAACCGCACGCGGCGGGTGAGGATCCTGCTCACCCGCCGCGTGCGCGTTCGGGGACTTCTTCACACGTCAGGGTGACGTCCCGGGACGAAGTAACGATCCGGGGAACCGTCCGCTGCCTCGCCGCCTCTCACGTCATGACCGACGGATGACGAGCGACTGGAGTGACCCATGACGTGCAGTACAGCCGGCGCACTGACGACCTGCGATGTATCGCCGCAGGTGGGAGCGCCGATGGGTACTGCTCCCCATCGGTCCGGGTGGCGACAGGGTCACCCGATTGGCGACAATCGAATCGAACGCCCACGGCGGATGCCGCAGGCAATGGATCAGTGCGAACCCAGCGATCGGGGTGCCGACACCAGCGTGTCGGGCGCCGCACGACAGGAAGGCCTCCAGTGACCGAGACATTCGAACTCAGCGGTGACCCCGATGCGATCACCGGCTCCGCACAGCACTGGACCAATTTCGGGTCGTCCGCGCACTCGGCATCCAGCGACGTGAGCTCGCTGGATGCATCGCAGTTCTCCGGCGACGAGGCCGACACGTACCGCGGTCGCATCAAAGCGGACATGACACCGCACCTGACGACGGCCGGTGATGCCTGGTCGGACGTCGGGTCCGCGCTCCGGACGTATGCGGGCACCCTGCGCGACCTGCAGAAGCGGATGAGCGCGCTGAAGGCCGCCGCCTCCGAACAGAAGTCCAAGGTCGATTCGTCGGCGCAGGCCGTGCAGCAGGCCCAGCAGGCCGACAAGACCAACAGCCAGGCGACCACCCCCGATCCGGCCTACAAGAGCGGCACCACCGATGCGAACACGGGTCATGCGGATGCGGTCAGCGCCTTCAACGGCTCGGTGTTCGAGGCGGCAGCCATCCGCAAGGAACACCGCGAGGCGATCCAGAAGTGCTGCGGCACCATCGACGAGGCCAAGCACAAGCGCTTCCAGAAGCCCCCGGGCTTCTGGGACAAGCTGGGTGCGGTCATGGTCGACCAGTTCAAGAAGACGCTGGCCTTCGCCGTCAAGTACATCTCGCCGATGCTCAAGATGGTGTCGATGGTCGCCGGCGTCCTCGCCCTGATCCCGTTCCTGACCCCGATCATGGGCCCGATCGCACTGGCCGCAGGAGCGACCGCGCTGGCGATCGACGTGCTGAACAAGCTCGTCACCGGGCAGGGCTCGTGGACGCAGATGGGTCTGGACGCACTCGGGCTGGTCCCCGGGGTGAAGCAGCTCAGCACCTTCGGCAAGATGGCCAAGCTGGGCAACGCGGCGAAGAACATCGAGAAGGCCAGCGACGGCGTCAAGGGCGCCAAGGCTGCCCTGGCAGCAGCGAAGAGCGCCAAGCCGCCGCTGGCGTTCCTGACCAGGAACGGCCGCGCCGCGAAGGCGGCGATCAAGAATGCGAAGGCCGGCGTGACCGAGGCGAAGGGCGTGCTGAAGACGGCCAACAGCCAGTACAAGGCGCTCGACGACCATTTCGCGAAGGTTGCCAAGAACTGGCGTCGGGTCGAAGCGGGAACCTCCACTGCCACCGCGGGTCTCACCGGCTATCGCAACTACGAGGCGAATGGCAGCATCAAGGAAGCCCTGCTGTCCGGTGCGGTCTCGGCCACCGGCATCAAGGTCCCGGGGGTGGGCAAGAAGTTCGACGCCGTCCAGAACATCGTCTCCTCGGGCGCTGCCACCGGTCATCAGGCGGTCAACATGTACCTCCTGCATCCCGAACTGGCGAACGACCCGGTGCAGCAGACGAAGCTGCTGACCGGTGCCGGCAAGACCGTCATGCACTCCACGAACCTGGGTCGGTTCTCCGAGCCTGGGGTGCACCCGAACGGCCTGCCACGTGCAGCGTTCGAGGTCCCCGCTCGCTGAGCGCCCGGCGTCGACATTCAGGAATCCCGGCGGGCTCCCGCCGAGGGTGTGTAGCTGCGGGTCACCGGAGCGTCCAGCGTTGCGCCGGCAAAAGCCCGCTCGACCGCTTCGGTGACCTGTTCGGCGGTGTCGGTCGGTACCAGTGCGATCGCGGACCCACCGAAACCCCCGCCGGTCATCCGGGCACCCAACGCCCCGGCCGTCAGCGCGGTGTCGACCGCCAGATCCAGCTCGTCGCTGGAGACCTCGAAGTCGCACTGCAACGACCGGTGCGATGCGGTGAGATCCGCTGCGATGGAGGCCATCTCGCCTCGTTGCAGCGCGGCGACCACTGCGGTCACCCGGGCGTTCTCGGTGACCACGTGGCGGACGCGCTTCGCCAGCACTGCCCCGTCCGGCTCGCGGGCCAGAGTGGCAAGGGCGTCGTCCAGGTCGTCGATCTGCCGGAGCGAGGTCAGACCCAGGACCGCGGTCGCCCGTTCGCACGACGCGCGGCGGCGGGCGTACTCGCCGTCGGCGAGCGAGTGGTGGGCTCGGGTGTCGATCACCAGCAGGGTCAGCCCGACCGCAGTGGGGTCGAACGGGACCTGCTCGATCGTGCCCGCGCCGACATCGAAGAACAGTAGGTTCCCGGCCTGCCCGGCTGCGGAGGCCATCTGGTCCATCAGCCCGCACGGGACGCCGACGAACTCGTTCTCGGCACGCTGGGCGATCCTGGCCAACCGCTGCAGACCTGCTGCGCCGTCGAACATCTCACTGCCGGCCAGCTCTGCAGCGGCCAGCGCGACGGCACACTCCACCGCCGCTGACGAGCTCAGCCCGGCACCCACGGGGACTGCGGAGTCGAGCGCGAGCTGCAGGCCGGAGACCGGTGCACCGGCGTCTTCCACCGCCCACACCGCGCCGGCGGGATAGGCCGGCCATCCGGTGGCCGCGGCCGAGCCGGGACGGAGCTGCCGGATCGGGATCTCGATGATCCCGCCGGGTCGCTGGGACGAGACGATCTGAACCACCGGCTCCTCGATCCGGCCGGCAGCGACCACCGCGCGATCGTCGATCGCGAAGGGCAACACCAGGCCTCCGGTGTAGTCGGTGTGCTCGCCGATCAGGTTGACCCGACCCGGTGACGACCACACGCCGTCCGGCAGATCACCGAAGGTGCTGCGGTAGAGAGCTTCTGCGCCCGCTGCCGGGACGTTCGTGCCGGTCATCGCCGGTCTCCGGTGGCAGGGGCGGTCCCGCGGAAGGCCCAGGCATCGGCGACCATCCGCCGCAGATCGAACTCCGGGACCCAGCCGAGCCTGTACCGCGCCCGATCGGAGGAGGCGACCAACTCCGTCGGATCACCGGCGCGGCGTGGTCCCACGGTGGCCGGGAGCGGCAGACCGGTGACCTCCTCGATGGCGGTCATCACCTCGCGAACACTGAAACCGTTGCCATTGCCCAGATTGCAGATGAGATGCTCGCCCGGCTGTGCGGCGCCGAGCGCCAGGACGTGCGCCCGCGCCAGGTCGAGGACATGTACGTAGTCGCGGACCGGGGTGCCGTCCGGAGTCGGCCAGTCGTCGCCGTGGATGGTCAGCTTGTCGCGCAGACCCGAGGTCGCGTCCAACGCGATCGGGATCAGATGGGTCTCGATCGCGTGCCGTTCACCAGCGCCGAGAGCGGCACCGGCAACGTTGAAGTAGCGCAGGGAGACTGCGCCGAGGCCGGTGGCGATGCACTCGCCGGAGATCATCATGTCGACGGCGAGCTTGGTCGCACCGTAGGTATTGGTCGGTCGGCACGGGGTGTCCTCGGTGATCGGAACCTGGTCCGGTTCGCCGTAGACAGCGGCGGTGGATGAGAACACGAGCCGCGGAACGCCGTGTCGCGCCATCGCATCCAGCAGCAACCGGGTGCCGACAACGTTGGTGTGCCAGTAGATGCTCGGTCGCTCCACCGACTCGCCGACCAGTGATTTGGCCGCGAAGTGCAGGACGGCGTCGAAGCCGGCCCCATCCAGGATCCGGTCGGCGTCGGCGATGGACGCCGACTCCAGACGCACCCCCTCCGGTACCGAGTCGGCATGCCCGGTGGACAGGTCGTCGAGGATCACCACTTCGTGACCCTCTTGCACGAGCAGCCGGGTGACGACCGATCCGATGTATCCGGCTCCGCCGGCGACCAGGAGTTTCATGTCATGCCTTTTCGGGTGGGGGAACTGAATCCGGTGGGTGCTGCATCGCGGCCCTCGGCGCGCAGTGCCATCGCGGCAGCGCCGCCGTCGTGCACGATGGGGATCACCATCACCTCGCCGACCTGCTCGGCGAGTTGGTCGCGGGCAGCGGGATCGAGTTGGTCGTCGGTGATCAGGGTGTCGACGGCACCGAGCTGGGCGATCTGGGACAGTCCGATCACGCCGTACTTGGTGTGGTCGGCGACCACGACGAGGCGGCGCGCGGACTCGACCATCGCACGGTTGGTCTCGGCCTCCATCAGGTTCGGGGTGGTCAGGCCCGCCCGCAGGTCGATGCCGTGGATGCCCATCACCACCAGATCGACCCGGAGGGAGCGGATCGCCTGCACCGCAATGGGTCCGACCAATCCGTCCGACGGCGTCCGGATGCCGCCGGTCAGTACGACGGTCAGGTCAGGACGCTCCTGGTCGTAGAGGACCTCGGCAACCTTGAGCGAGTTGGTGACGACCGTGAGGTCGGGGATGCCGGCGAGGTGTGGGGCCAGCGCCCAGGTGGTGGTGCCGGCAGTGATCGAGATGGCCATGCCCGGCTGGATCAGGCGCGCGGCGTGCGCCGCGATCGCCTCCTTCTCGAGCCGCTCGCGCATTGCTTTGGAGTCGAAGGTGGGCTCGAGAGCGTGCGCGGTCTCCACCGCGGTCGCGCCACCGTGGACCTTGGTGAGCAGGCCCTTGCGGTCCATCACGTCGAGGTCTCGGCGGACGGTCATGTCCGACACGTGCAGGAGCTCCGTCAGGTCGGCGACCCGGACGCCGCCGGACCGCCGGAGTTCGTCGAGGATCCTGGCTTGACGGACGGCTGCCAGCATGACGCCTCCCGGGCCGGATGGTGCACGGGTGGCCGTCCTGGCCGTTACGGCACATCACCCGAACTCAACAATAACGTACACCAATCGTGTGCGATCTTGTTGGGTACCAGCTCCTCGCAGCGGCGGATGCGACGGTGCCCCGGGTCCCGACAACGATGCCACTGCGTGTGCTCGATCGCTGACAGCTTTGGTGGTCCCTTCGTCTCCTTCGTCGCTCAGGACAGGGAGCGAGCGAGGAACGAGTGAGTCGAGACCCCCTCGTGTCGGAGCCTGGTCAGTTGAGGATCCGGATCGGCAGGTGGGCGTGCCGACGGGCTGGGGTCGTGCCGGATCTGGTCCCGGTGGGGCTGTGCGACCCGGGACCGAGCCTGCGGGTCGGTCAACGTTCACCTCGACGTTGCCTGCCGGACCGGCTGTGTACCCGCCGGGCCAGCAGGGTGTGACGGGTCCCGACAGACGTAGTCTTCCGCCAGACCACAGCGTGCGGCGCTCCGGCGCGCACCGATCCGTGAGGTGTTGCCATGTCCGCCGATCCCACCGTTCCCAGCTGCCCACCGTCCTCCGCAGCCCCGTCGTCCTCCCTCGGGTCGGCGGGTCGCCGGCTGCTGCCGATGTTCGGGCACACCGCCGGCAAGCGCAGCGCGGTGACCTGTGAACTGAAGTGTGCGAACGCGTGTTTCCACCCGGTTCCCAACGAATCCGACAACCCGACGTTCCGCGACATCGCCGCGGTCGCGCTCGATCGTCGGCGACTCATCGGACTCGCCGGCGCCGGTGCGCTCGCGATCGCCGTCGGTCCGGCCGCGCTCTCGGCTGCGGCAACCCCGGCTGCGGCGCCGGCAGCCCTCACGAGCGCCACTCGGGGCTCGACCCTGCGGTTCACCCCGATCGCCCCGGTCGAGAAAACCGTTGACGCACTGACGGTTCCGCGTGGCTACAGCTGGAAGCCGATCATCCGCTGGGGTGATCCGGTGCTGCCGGGCGCACCGGTGTTCGACATCGAGGCCCAGACCGCGGCCAAGCAGCGCAAGCAGTTCGGCTACAACAATGACTACACCGACATCATCTCGACCGATGTCCGTGGGACCAGGGCCGTGCTCGTCTGCAACCACGAGTACGTCAACCCGCAGATCATGTTCCCGGCCGACTTCGATGCCGTCGAGGCCAAGCGGATCGCCCAGGCAGCACAGGGCTTCTCGGTGGTCGAGCTCGAGCGGCGCCGGCCGGGCACGCCGTGGTCGACGCGTCGCTCCGGTGTGCGGCTCAACCGCCGCTTCCACACCCACAGCACATTCGCGGTCGACGGGCCTGCCGCCGGCAGCGAGCTGCTGAGGACGAAGGACGATCCGACCGGCAAGGTCGTCCTCGGCACGCTCGGCAACTGCTCCGGCGGAACGACGCCGTGGGGCACGGTGCTCACCGGGGAGGAGAACTTCAACGGCTACTTCCGCGCTGCCGGTACCACCGACGGCGAGAAGCGCTACGGGCTCAAGGACGACGCGACAGCACTCGGCTGGGAGACCATCGAGCCGCGGTTCGACGCACGCACCGCCGATTTCGTCAACGAGCCCAACAGGTTCGGCTGGATCGTCGAGATCGACCCGATGGATCCGAACTCGACGCCGGTGAAGCACACGGCCCTGGGTCGGCTCAAGCACGAGGGCGCCAACGTCATCGTCGCCCGCTCCGGTCACGTGGTCGCCTACATGGGCGACGACGAACGCTTCGACTACCTGTACAAGTTCGTCTCGAAGAAGACCTACCGGCGCGGCCCGTCCCCCGCGGCCCGCGCCCACAACAAGACGTTGTTGACCGAAGGCGACCTGTACGTCGCCCGGTTCACCGGCGACTCGTCGCTGGCCGACCTCGACGGCAGCGGTGAGCTGCCGCAGGACGGTCAGTTCGACGGCGTCGGCAGCTGGGTGCCGCTGGTCAAGGGCGGGCGGTCGTGGATCAAGGGCATGAGCGTCGAGCAGGTGTTGGTGCACACCCGGCTGGCGGCGGACAAGGCCGGCGCCACCAAGATGGACCGCTGTGAGGACGTCCAGCCTTCGCTCGCGACCGGCAAGGTGTACGTGGTGTGCACCAACAACACCGATCGCGGCAAGGTCGGCAAGGAAGGCGCGACCGAGCCCAACCCTCGCAACGCCAACAAGGACGGCCACATCGTCGAGCTCACCGAGTTGCACGGGTCGGACGGCGAGACGTTCGTCTGGAACCTGATGCTGGTCTGCGGCGACCCGGCGGCGGCGAACACCTACTTCGCGGGCTACCCGAAGAACAAGGTGTCGCCGATCTCGTGCCCGGACAACATCGCGTTCGACTCGGAGAACAACCTGTGGATCGCGACCGACGGTGCGCCGTCGGCGTTGGGACTGGCCGACGGTCTGTTCAAGGTGCCGCTCAGCGGCTCGGAGCGTGGCCGGGTCCAGCAGTTCCTGGCGGTGCCGAACCAGGCCGAGACGTGTGGCCCGGTCGTGCACGATCGTGACGGCCTGGTGTTCATCGCCGTGCAGCATCCCGGCGAGGAGGGCACGTTCGACGCGCAGAACTCCTACTTCCCGGACTACGTCGTGGGGAAGCCGAAGCCCGGGCAGTTCAAGGGCCCGCGGCCGGCGATCGTGCAGGTCTACAAGTCCTGAGCCGCGAGGGCTGACAGCCGATGACCCGGTCGCCCGTCGGGGGGGACCGGGTCATCTGCCGTTGCGGTAGCAACGGTCAGCTGACGGCATCCAGCAGGGCAGCGTTGAACGCCGGGATGTCGTCGGGGTTGCGGCTGGTGATCAGGTTCCCATCGACGACAACCTGCTCGTCGCGCCACTGCGCACCGGCGTTGCGGAGATCGGTCTGCAGGCTGGGCCACGACGTGACGACGCGGTCGCGGACGACGTCCGCCTCGATGAGCGTCCACGGTGCGTGACAGATGGCAGCGACCGGCTTGCCGGATTCGACGAATGCCTTGACGAACGCGACCGCATCCGTGTCGGTGCGGAGCGCATCGGGATTGGCCACCCCGCCGGGCAGCACCAGGGCTGCGTACTCGTCGACGGAGGCCTCGCCGACCACCACATCGACGTCGAAGGCCGCTGCCTTGTCCAGGTGGTCGAAGGTCTGGACCTGCCCGCTCTCGGTGGAGAGCAGGACAGGGGTGTGGCCGGCGTCCTTGACCGCCTGCCACGGCTCGGTGAGCTCGACACGTTCTATGCCTTCGGGGGAGGTGAGGAATGCGATCTTCTGGGTCATGACGTATCCGGTACCCGAAGGGCCCCGGGGCTGAATCCCCGAGCAACGTCGACGACCCAGTGGCTCGCCTCATGGTGCGGGTCTCGGCGTGGCTGGTCCTCAGACGCGGACCCAGGGCCCTGTCTGGGTGGCGATCGATGAGCTGGGCAGCGCCCCTCGTCAGACACCCGGCGAGAACGGAGTGATGCAGAACGGATGGTCGGCCGGATCGAGCATGACAACCCACCCGCGGGAGGGCTGATGATCCGCGACGCGGGCACCGAGCGTCACTGCGTACCGGGTCAGTACCTCGATGTCGGCCTCGCCCACGAGATCGAGGTGCAGGATTGCTGATCCTGGCCAGGACGGAGCGTCATAGTCGTCCACGTGATGCATCACCAGCACGTGATGTCCACAGCGCACACCCGCCGATGTCGGTGTCGACCACAGCTGTTCCCCTCCCAGCAAGGCTCGATAGAACGTCGCCAGCTGATGGTGGTCGTGGCAGTCCAAGGACACTGCACCGATGCTCAGAGAAACCATGCCCGCCAGCCTACGAACGTCAGAGCATGTCGATCAGGAGTGTCAGATGATCGGCTGCCGAGACAACGGTGACGACAAGGACGAGTGCGGCGGCCTTTGGCAGGTGTTGCCGACGCTCCGGCACCGTGGGGGCGATTCAATGGGTCTGACCAGCGCGCCGGCAACGGCCCGAACGAGGAGTGCGATGCCCGAAACAGCCGGTGCCGGAACCCCCAGGCAGACGGGGACGGTGCGCCGCGGGCACCTGCGGATCGGTGTCGACACCGGCGGCACGTTCACCGACATCGTCGCGGTCGACACGCGCACCGGAGCGGTGGCCACCACCAAGACGCCGTCCACCCCGGCGAACCCGGCGGACGGATTCCTCACCGGCATCGACAAGATCCTGGATGCCGTGGGTGCGACCGCGACGGACATCGAGTCGATCGCGCACGGCACCACCGTGGCCACCAACCAGCTGCTCGAGGGCCGGATCGGTGAGCTGGGTTTCATCACCACCGACGGCTTCGAGAATGTTCTGGAGATCGCCCGCCAGCGGGTGCCGGACGGCTACGGCAACTCCTACTTCTGGATCAAGCCGCCGCGGATGGTCCCGCCGGAACGCATCCGCACCGTCCCGGGCCGGCTGGACGCGTCCGGACACGAGGTCAGACCGTTCAACAGCGATGCGGCCGTGCGAACCGTGCGGTGGTTCCGCGAGCGCGGCATCACCACGTTGGCCGTGTGCCTGTTGCACTCCTATGCGAACGACGACCACGAGCAGCAGCTCGCCGAGATCATCCGCAGCGAGTTCCCGGAGGCCGTCGTCTCGCTGAGCTCCCGGGTGCTGCGGGAGTACCGCGAGTACGAGCGGAGCATGACCACCCTCATCGACGCGTCGGTGAAGCCGACCATCGCCGCCTACATCAGCGGGATCGCCGAGCGGCTCGCCGCGCTCGACGCGAACCGCACCATCCCGTTCTCCATCATGCGGTCCAACGGCGGGGTGCTGTCCGCGGAAGAGGTTGCGCACCAACCGATCACGACAGTGCTCTCAGGTCCGGCGGCCGGTGCGCTGGGCGCGGCGGTGATCGCAGCGAACGCCGGCTACCCGTCTGTGGTGACCAACGACGGCGGTGGTACCTCCTCCGATGTCACCGTGATCCGCGACGGGGTGCCGAGCCTCACCACCGAGGGCAGCGTCGGCGACTATCCGTCGAAGATCCCGATGATCGACGTCGTCACCGTCGGTGCCGGCGGCGGCTCGATCGCCCACCTCTCCCCGGAGGGAACGCTCAAGGTGGGCCCGCAATCGGCTGGGGCCAGCCCCGGCCCGATGTGTTACCCGAACGGCGGCAGCGAGCCGACGATCACCGACGCGCACATCGTGCTCGGCCGCATCCCGCCGCATCTGCTCGGTGGTGAGATCCCGCTGGACGTGGACGCCGCTCGGCGCGGGATCGCCGCGCTGGCAGGCGATCTGGGCATCACCCTCGAAGCCTGTGCGAGCGGGATCCTGGAGATCTCCGCGTGGAACCAGGCCAACGCCCTGCGTCAGGTGACGGTCAAACGCGGGCTCGACGTCCGCGACTATCCGATTGTCACCTTCGGCGGATCCGGTTCGCTGCTGGCCTGTCGGCTGATGGACGTGCTCGGGCTGCCGGCTGTGCTGGTCCCGCCCAATCCAGGCAATGTCTCGGCCTACGGTCTGCTGACGGTCGACGTCCGCAACGACTACGTGCAGACGCACATCACCCGGCACGACCAGCTCGACCTGCCGGCGATCACCGGCGTCTACCGGCGATTGGCCGGCCAAGCCCGGGATGCGTTGCAGCGCGAAGGTTTCGCGCCGGGCGACCAGGTGATCGAACGCACCGCGGACCTGCGGTACTTCGGTCAGGCGTACGAGGTCCGCGTCGACTGCCCAGACGGTGAGATCGACGGCGAGTGGGCGGACACCGTCACCGCGGCCTTTCACGCGGCACACCGCGCCCTGTACGGGTACGACTTCGCGGGCCGCGCCGACCAGCACGTCGAGTGGGTCAACCTGCGGGCCACCGGCATCGGACCGATCCCGCGACCCCAGCTGCCGCGGATCCTCCCGGCCACCACCGACGTGGGCGTCGCCAGGACCGGTGAACGTCAGACCTGGTTCGCCGCCCCCGGAGCCACGCCGGAGCAGCAACGCTGGATGATCTCGGGCTTGTACGAGCGGACCTCGTTGCGCGCCGGTCACGTCGTGCACGGCCCGGCGGTCGTCCAGGAGTTCGGATCCACCGTGCCCGTCCATCCCGGGTTCGTCGCCCTGGTCGACGACTTCGGCAACCTGATCATCACCCGCACCGAGACAGCCTCCAGCACCGAGACCGGCTCCGAGCAGGAGAGCGCATGAGCACCCCGGACGCATCGATACAGCCGGTGAAGGCCGATCCGATCCTCGTCGAGATCGTCGCCGGCACCCTGGCCGCGGTGGAGATGGAGGTGGAGAGCGCGATCGGGCGCACGTCCCGGTCGCCGATGATCCGGGATGCCCACGACTTCCGCGCCGGCATCCACGACCTCAAGCTGCGGAAGCTGACCGGACGCTCGTACTCCGCGCTGGTCCAGCCGGTGGTGCGGGACTTCCCGATCGACACCATGCAGCCGGGCGACGTGTACTTCCACAACGACGTCTACCTCTCCGAGGGTGGTATCGGGCACCTCCCCGATCTCTGCGTCACTGTGCCGGTCTTCTCGGGCGGCGAGGTGGTGGCCTTCGTGCAGGCGTTCGGGCACCACGACGACATCGGCGGCGCCGTTCCCGGATCGATGCCGAGCAACGCGCGCAGTGTGTTCGAAGAGGGCCTGATGGTGCCGCCGATCAAGTTGCGGGACAAGGGAATCCCCAACGAGGCGGCGCTGCGGATCATGACCCGCAACTCGCGGATGCCGGATTCGCTGGCCGCCGATCTGGATGCGGAATGCAGCGCGTGCCTGATGGGCGCGCGCCGTCTCGCGGAGCTCTTCGAGCGCTACGGGCGGGACCAGGTCGAGGCGTGTTTCGACGCCATCCTGTCGGCGACCACCGAGACCTACCGGACCGAGATCCTGTCGAAGATCCCGGACGGTGAGTACGTCTGGGAGGACTACGCGGAGCACGATGGTGTCGACGAGCCGATGTTGCATCGGCAGCGGATCACCCTCACCAAGCTGTCGGCGGGGGACGGCGTCACCGACGGCAGGATCATCCTGGACTTCACCGGCACTGGCCCGCAGGCCAAGGGTCCGATCAATCACGCCGCCGACTACTCCGACGGGGTGTTCCTGGCGAAGTGGTTGGCGCCCATCCTGCGCAATCTGGCCGACACCCCCGAGCGGATGGCGCAGCTCGACGTCAACGAGGGCGTGGTGCCGTTGATGGAGATGAGGTTCCCGGAGAAGGGGACCTTGCTGACGCCGATCTTCCCGGCGCCGACCAACGCGCGGACGTTCGTCATCCTGCGCCTGCTCGGAGTGCTGGCCGGGGTGCTCGCGAAAGCCGTCGACGGCCGGATGCCGGCCGACCAGGAGACGATCCGGTACGTCGGCTTCCACGGCATCGACCGCACCGGGACGCCGTACCTGATGCGCGAGATCCTGGGTGGTGGCTCCGGTGGGCGGTACTACGCGGACGGTGAGGACACGATCCACGTCGTTCCAGATTCCTCCAACGTGCCGGCTGAGGTCACCGAGTCCCGCTTCCCGTTCCTGATCGAAAGGCTCGGCCTGGCAGTCGATTCCGGTGGTGCGGGGCGGTACCGGGGCGGCCTCGGATACGAGAAGCACTACCGGATGTTGCTGGACGCCGACTTCATGTGCATCGCCGACCGCTCGATCCTGTCGTGCTGGGGAGTGAAGGGTGGCAAGGCGGGCAAGCCGTTCCAGGTGACGATCGACCCCGGCGGTCCCCGCGAGCGGGAGATCGACGGACTCATCGACGGCGCACCCGTGAAGGCCGGCGAGGTGGTACGCGTCCGGACGACGGGCGGCGGCGGCTGGGGCGAACCGCTCGACCGTCCGGTCGCGGAAGTGGCCCGGGATGTGCTGCGCGGCAAGGTGTCCGTCGATGGTGCACGGGACGACTACGGCGTGGTGCTCACCGCCGCGGGTCAGGACGGGCACATCGACGAAGCGATCATCGACGAGGACGCCACCGAGATCCTGCGGGCGGAGCGACGCTCCCTGGTGCCCGCCGACGGCCCGTTCTTCGACCGGGGGCCCGGCTACGCACGGCTGTCCGGCGGTGCGGCGAACCCGGACGTCGACTGGCTGTAGCTACGACGACACCGCCCGGCGGTATGCGGAGATGGCCTCGGCGAACGGGTAGGCCGATCGGACAACGCGATCAGGTGTTTGTTGTCCGCTGCGATGAAGACCGGGCGGTCGTGCACCCCGATGCTGGGACCACGTCACTTCCGCTGATCGACTCGTGAGGAAACCATGGCCCACCGCCTCCACCCGGGCACCGTCCGGCGACTGACCCTCGGCTCTGTGCTCTCCATGGCCCTCGTGGCAGCCGGTTGCGGTGGCAATGATGCCGCCACGCCGAGCTCGACCCCGCCGGGCAGCACCTCCCCCGCAGTTGCGAGCAGCTCGGCCTCGGCCGGTACCGGCGCTGCGACGAGTGGCTCCGCACCGGCGTCGGGGTCCAGCTCCGGCGCATCGACGCCGGCCGCGCCCGAGGTGGCCCCCGCCGGCATGTTCACGATGGCGATCTCCACCGATCCCGGCTCACTCGATCCGTCGATGACGGTGCTCGACTCGGCACGGACGGTCGGGTCGCTGGCCTACGACCCGTTGCTCACCTACGCCAACGACGGCACCGCGATCCCGGTCCTGGCCGAGTCGTGGAAGGTCAGTCCCACGAAGATCGTGTTCACCCTGCGCAAGGGCGTCACCTGTTCCGACGGCACCGACTTCACCCCCACCGACGCCGCCGACAACATCAACTACGTCGCGGACGCGAAGAACAAGTCGCCGCTGGCCGGGGTGTTCCTGGACGTCGGCGCCAAGGCCACCGCCGACGAGAGCGCCGGCACCCTGACCGTCACCGTCCCGAGCGCGAACATCTTCCTGATCAACAACATCTCCGGTCTGTTCATGATCTGCGCCGCGGGCCTCAAGGACCACGCCGCGATCCAGAAGGCCACCATCGGCACCGGGGCCTTCGTCCTCAAGGAGGCCGTCGCCGAGGACCACTACTCCTTCGACCGCCGCGCCGGTTACACCTGGGGCGCACCGCCTGCCACGCCCGCCGGGACGCCGCCGGCCCAGGTCAACATCCGGGTGATCCCGAGTGCCACCACCGCGGCCAACCTGGTGCTGTCCGGGGAGATCAATTTCGCCGCGGTCAGCGGTGCGGACTCCACCCGGCTCGACGCGGCCGGCCTGACAACGGCCAATGCCGTGCGGCCCGCCGGTGAGACGTTCTTCAACGAGGCGGACGGCCACATCACTTCGGATCCGTTGGTACGGCAGGCGTTGTTCTCCGGGACCAACCTGGAGGCCGTGCAGAAGGTGGCCGCCGCCGGCAAGGGTGGCCCGTCCAAGGGCATGGTCACTCTCGAACCCCGCGGCTGCACGACGGACACCGTCACCGGTAGCCTGCCCGCCTACGATGCCGCGGCCGCGAACGCTCTCCTGGATCAGGCAGGCTGGGCCAAGGGCGCTGACGGGATCCGGGCGAAGGACGGCAAACAGCTTGCGCTGGCGTTCATCTACGCCGGAGGTGGCGGAGGTGCAGGCATGCAGGCCGCCTCCGAGCTGCTGACGGCGCAGTGGAAGCAGGACCTGGGCGTCGTCATCACCGTGAAGTCGGTCACCAGTACCCAGATCAACGAGATCCTGTTCGGCACGGGTGCCTGGGACGTCGCCTGGCTGGCGGTCAACGTGAACCTGCCGGTCACGCTGGTGCCGTTCCTGTCCGGCACGTTGCCGGCCGACGGCGGGACGAACTTCGCGGCGATCAAGAACGCGGAGTACGAAGCGGCCGTCAAGAAGGCCGCTGCCGCCACCACCATCGAGGCAGCGTGCGAGTCCTACACGGCGGCCGAAAAGGCGCTGTTCACCAAGTTCGACCTCTTCCCGATGTACGACCTCTACACCAGTTCGTACCTCAAGGGCGCGACTGCGAACCTGGTCGCCGGCGGGATCGACGTCAGCACGGTGCGCCTGCCGGGTTGATCGAGCGCGCTCCCGGCGCGGATTCGATCGGTGCCGGGAGCTGCACCAGGGCCCGCAGGGTCGGACAGCAGCACGTCGAACAGGACAGGACCAGATGACCGAGGTGCTCGATCCGCTGCCGCACCGGGCGGTCGACCGGAACCGCGACCGGCCCTGGGCGCATTTCTGGCGGCGCCGGTTGATCCGCTTCGTCGTGTCGTTGTGGGCGCTGGTCACGTTCTCCTTCCTGATCGTGCACCTGGTCAAGGGTGATCCGGTCCGCGCATCCCTTGGCCTGACGGCCGATCCCGGGCTGGTCGCGGCCCGGCGTCAGGAGCTCGGACTCAACGACCCGCTGTTCGTGCAGTACTGGAACTTCCTGCGGCACCTGTTCACCGGCGATCTTGGGGTGGGGATCGGCAGCCGGTTGCCGGTCATGGAGACGATCACCGATCGCCTGGGCAACACCCTGCAGCTCGCGATCCTGGCGTTCCTGGTGGTCGTCGTGATCTCGGTGCCGCTCGGTGTCGGGATGGCGATCGTCACCCGCGGCGGCCGTCGACGGATCGGCGAGCTGGGCTTCACCTCCACCGCCGTCGCCATCGCCTCGATCCCCGAGTTCCTGCTCGCTGTCGGGCTGGTCTCCGTGCTGGGGGTGAGCTGGCAGTGGCTGCCGATCGCCGGCAAGGAAGGGTTTTCCTCGTACCTGATGCCGGTGCTGGCATTGGCCATCGGTCCTGCCCTCGCGCTCGCCCGGCTGATCAGGATCGAGACGCTGTCGGTGCTCGGCGCCGACTTCGTCCGGACCGCACGGTCGAAACGCCTGCGCCCCAGGCTGATCTACTTGCGTCATGCGCTCCCGAACGCCCTCACCGCAACCCTCACCATCGGCGGTCTGCTGCTGTCGGGGCTGATCACCGGCACCGTGCTGGTCGAGACCGTGTTCGCCTGGCCCGGCCTCGGCCCGACGACGGTGGCCGCGATCATCAACAAGGACTTCCCGCTGATCCAGGGCATCGTGCTGATCTACGGCGGTCTCATCCTGACCATCACGCTGCTGGTGGATGTCCTGCTCGCCGTCGTCGATCCACGCTCGACGATCAGGGAGAGCTGATGACCAGCATCGTCCCCGCACCGATCGACGACGTCCTGGACGTCGCGGACGTGATCGATCCCGCGCACCCGGAGACACCGACAGCGGTGGGTCGTCGCCGGCGCCGGGGGTTCGGGCGCCTGCTCGGCACGCCGGTCGGCATCGTGGGCATCCTGCTGCTGCTGGCGGTGCTGGCGCTGGCGGTGTTCGGCCCGGTGATCTGGGGTGCCCGTGCGGACGCCTACGATCTTGACTCCCTCAGCTCCGGTCCGACGGGTGCGCACCCCTTCGGTACCGACATGCTGGGTCGTGACCTGCTGTTCAGGGTGCTGGTGGCTTCGCGGCTGTCCATCGAGCTGGCGCTGTCGGCGACCGTCGTCGGGGTGGTGCTCGGGGTGGTCATCGGTCTGCTGCCGATCGTGCTCCCCGGCATGTTCGGACGCGCACTGGTCGCGTCGATCGGTGTCGCCGTGGCGTTCCCCGGGCTGCTGCTGGCGCTGTTCTTCGCCACCATTTTCGGGGTGGTGCCACCGGGGCGGTGCTCGCCCTCGGGCTGGCCGGGGCACCCTCCTTCGCCCGTCTGACGCACACGCTGGCCTCCGGTATCGCCGGCCGCGACTTCATCTCCGCAGCCAGGGTCCTGGGCATCGGCAGGTTCAGGGTGCTGGCCAGGCACGTGCTGCCCAACATCGCAGAACCGTTGGTGGTCAACGTCACCCTGGCGGCCGGCAGTGCGCTGTTGTCCTTCGCCGGCCTCTCGTTCCTGGGTCTGGGTGTGCAGCAGCCGGACTTCGACTGGGGCAGGCTGCTCAACGAGGGCCTGGCCGGCATCTACCTCAATCCGATGGCAGCGATCGGCCCCGGTATCGCGATCGTGGTCACCGGGCTAGCGTTCAGCCTGAGCGGGGAGTTCCTGGCCGCGGCCGTCGGTCGGCGTACGACCCGGAGCAAGGGTGTCGCTCGGGCGGCCGAGCTGTGGTCGGGTGTCGGCCGTGGGCGCGACCGCCGGTCCGCCGACCCTTCCGGCAGCCCGTCAAGAAGTGGGGCCACGAACGCAGGCACCGACGTGCTCGACATCCGTGCTCTCCGAGTGGGTTTCCCCTCGACGAGCGGGATCGTCACGCCTGTTCGTGGGGTGGATCTGCGGATCGCCGCCGGCGAGTCGGTCGGCATCGTGGGGGAGTCCGGCTCCGGCAAGAGACTGACCGCGCTCGCCGCCGCCCAGCTGATCGAACTGCCAGGACTGGTCTCAGCCGAATGCACGGTGCTGGACGGGGCCGACCTCGGCACGCTGTCCGGTCGGGAGCGACGTAGCAGGCTCGCGGCGACCATGGCGATGGTCTTCCAGGATCCGATGACCTCGCTGAACCCCGTGATGCGCGTCGGCACACAGCTGGCCGAGGTGGTCACCGAACACCGGGGCGCGTCCCGGCGCGCGGCCTGGGACCTTGCGGTGCAACGGTTGTCAGCCGTCCGGATCCCCGAGCCCGACCGACGTGCGCGTCAGTACCCGCACGAGTTCTCCGGCGGCATGCGCCAGCGAGCGGTGATCGGCATCGGACTGATGGGCGAACCGAAACTCCTGATCGCCGACGAGCCCACCACTGCGCTGGACGTCACCGTGCAGCGCCGCGTGCTGGAACTGATCCAGCAGGTCCGCGCCGACAACGCCTCAGCGCTGCTGCTGATCTCGCACGACATCGCCGTGGTCTCGGGGATGTGTGACCGGGTCCTGGTGATGTACGCCGGGCGGGTGGTCGAGGAGATCAGCACCGTCGAGCTGCTCACCGATCCCGCGCATCCCTACACCCGCGCACTACTGGCCGCCGTACCCGAGATGGACACCGACCTGGACGTCCCGCTCGCGACCATCCCGGGTCGGCCACCAGCACCGGCAGAGATCGGCACGGGCTGCGCCTTCGCGCCGAGGTGCGCCTTCGCGACCGACGCGTGTCGCACCGAGGATCCACAGCTGCGGTCGATCGGCCCGGCGCACCGCGTCGCGTGTCTGCACCCGCAGGGCACCGGCAGCGGGATCCGCACGGGGGCGCAGCGATGAGCACGCTGACGTTCCGGGAGGTCACCGTCGACTTCGGGCCGACCCGTGCTGTCGACCGGGTCGACCTGGAGATCGCCGACGGCAGTGTCGTCGGGCTGGTCGGTGAATCAGGGTCGGGAAAGTCCACCCTCGCCCGGGTGGCGGTGGGTCTGCAGAGCTGCAGCGGTGGTGAGGTGCTGTTGGACGGCAGCCCGCTGCGTCGTCACCGGGCCGGCCGGCCGGGCAGCGTGCAGCTGGTCTTCCAGGACCCGTACTCCTCGCTCGATCCGCGGATGTCGGTGGGGGAGGCCATCTCCGAAGGTCTGTGCGGAGTGCGCGGACGACGCGCCAGGGATGCCGAGGTCCGGCGACTGCTCGACCTGGTGTCGTTGCCCGCCGACCGGGCGTCGGCGCTGCCGGCCGAGATGTCCGGCGGTCAGCGGCAGCGTGTCGCCCTGGCCAGGGCACTGGGAGCGCGGCCGTCCGTGCTCATCGCGGACGAGATCACCTCGGCGCTGGACGTCTCGGTGCAGGGCGCCGTGCTCAACCTGGTCAAGGAACTACGCGTCGAGCTGGGCCTGACGATGCTGTTCATCTCGCACAACCTCGCCGTGGTTCGGTACGTCAGCGACGAGATCGTGGTGATGCAGGGCGGCCGGGTGGTCGAGGCGGCTGCTGCTGCCGCGCTGCTCGGTGCGCCGCAGCAGGAGTACACCCGTGAGCTGTTGGCGGCCGCTCCGCGGCTGGGCGAGCGGATCGACGCGGTGCCCCGCTCGCCGAGCGGCTCCGCGGCCGGCCTCGCCACCGACCTCTCGACCACCCGACCGAACGATCCCCGACCGAAGACCCCACCGACTCCGATGGAGAAGTGATGGACCGCGTACTGACCCCTGCCGACCTGGAGGCCGTTTCACTACCGGCCGATCCGTCGATCGCCCCCGACGGACGCGCGGTGGTCTTCGTCCGCCGAGTGATCGACGTCGAGGAGGATCGGGACGACCGCAGCCTGTGGTGGATCGATGTTCCCGAAACGCCCGCCCGAGAACCGTTGCAACCCAGGGGGATCACCACCGGGCCGCAGGACAGTGCCCCGCGGTGGTCGCCGGATGGGCGGGCGATCGCCTTCCTGCGACCGGTCGACGGCACGGCGCAGCTGCACCTGCTGGACACGGCCGGCCCCGGTGAACCTCGGGTGCTCACCACGCTGACGCACGGTGCGGGGCCGGCGCTCTGGTCGCCGGACGGCACACGGATCGCGATGCTGGCCCGTACCTGGGTTCCGGCGGCGGACGGCGGCGCGGATCCCGATGACTCCGCGGCGCCGATCGTCATCGACCGGTTGGGCTACAAGCTGGACGGCACCGGGATGTTCTCCCGCTGGCGCTCGCACGCCAAGGTCATCGACGTGGCCACCGGCACGGTGACCGAGGTGACCGCAGGCGGCCATCAGGTGAGCTCCCTCGCCTGGCACCCGGACGGATCCCACCTGGTCGGGATCGTCGACGACGTCGAACGGGGCGACATCACCGGTGAGACAACGGCTTTCGTGGTGCGAGCAGACGGCAGCGAGCTGGCCCCATTCGGTCCGACCGGCCACCTCGGCGGCATCGTCTGGCCGGCAGGGATGGCCGGCCCGTTGCTGATCGGCCGCGCCGACACGACGACCGGCAACACGCACCTGCTCGCGGTGCCGGATCCGGTGCGAACCGGTGGCAGCGCCGTCCCGGCCGGTTCTGCGGTCCGCGTCGTGGCGGAGGGACTTGACCGTTCCGTGATGCCCGGCGGTCCCGGATATCCGGGAGGACTGCCGCAGTCCGCCGGCGATGCCGTGCTGTTCTGCGCCAGGGATGCCGGTCGCACCCACCTCTACACGACCCCGTTCGACGACCTCGGTTCCGCCAGGAAGTTCTACGGCGCAGACGATCTGGTGATCGCCGGCGTGTCGGTGACGGCTCCCGGCGCTGCGCGTCCGCTCGCCGCGGTGATCGCCGCATCGCCGACGTCCTACGGTGAGCTGGTCGTCATCGACGCGATCTCCGGTGAGGTGCTCGCCACGACCGCGTGGACGGCGCAATCCCTGCCGGACGTCGAGCTGATCGCTCCGACGGAGCGCACCTTCACCATCTCGGACGGGATGCACGTCCACGGCTTCGTGTTGCGGGATCCGTCGGCGAGCGGGCCGGGTCCGCTGTTGGTGGACGTACACGGCGGCCCGCACAACGCCTGGAGTGGCGTCCCCGACATCGGCCACGCCTACCAGCAGGCGTTGCTCTCCCAGGGCTGGACGATCCTGATGTTGAACGTGCGAGGGAGCGACGGTTACGGCGACCACCATTTCGCGTGCAACGTCGGCGCCTGGGGCGCCGGCGACGAAGTGGACTTCCTGGAGCCGATGCGACAGTTGGTGTCCGAGGGCATCGCCGATCCGCGGCGGCTGGCGCTGACCGGGTACAGCTATGGCGGCTACATGACCTGCTGGTTGACCGGTCACACCGACGAGTTCGCCGCGGCGGTCGCCGGCGGGGCCGTCACGGACATCGTGACGCAGATCGGTGCCGACATCGGACATCACTTCCTGACCGGCGAGATGGCCGGAACCCCCTGGGATGACGTCGATCGGCTGACCGCACAGTCCCCGTTCCCCTCGGTCGGGCAGGTCAGCACGCCGACGCTGATGCTGCACGGGGAGAAGGACGATCGCTGTCCGATCCTGCAGGCCGAATCCTGGTTCACCTCGCTGCGCTCCCGTGGGATCCCGACCGAGATGGTCGTGTACCCGGGCGCATCGCACCTGTTCATCCTCGAAGGAAAACCCTCGCACCGACGTGACTACTCAACCAGGGTGACCGAGTGGGTCACCCGCCACACCTCGACGGAAGGCATCTCATGACGACGACCCCTGCACCGACCTCTGCACCGACCTCTGCACCGACCTCTGCACCGACCTCTGCACCGGAGCAGGACGCGGCCACGCACCACGGTCTGGACGGCGCGCACTGGCGCGGTCGGCTGGAGTCGCTGATCGCAACCCATCACATCCCCGGCGCCTCGCTGGCCATCGGCACCCCGCACGGCACCGTCGATGCGGCGGCCGGGGTGCTGAACCTGCGCACCGGTGCGCCGGCCACCGCCGACTCGGTGTTCCAGATCGGCTCGATCAGCAAGGTCTGGACAGCGACCCAGATCATGCAGCTCGTGGATGAGGGGAAGCTGACCCTCGAGACCAGGGCGGTCGACGTGCTGCCGGAATTGTCGCTCGCGGACGAGGGTGCCGATCAGATCACCGTGCAGCACCTACTCACCCACACCAGCGGCATCGACGGCGACTTCTTCGTCGACACCGGTCGCGGTGACGACTGCATCGAGAAGTACGTGACCCGGTTGGCGGAGGTGGGGCTGAACCACCCGGTCGGCGCCACGTTCTCCTACTGCAACGCAGGCTTCGCCCTGATGGGCCGGATGATCGAGGTGCTCACCGGCAAGCAGTGGGACACGGCGCTCCGTGACAGCATCGTGACGCCGCTCGGACTGCAGGCGACGGTGACGTTGCCGGAAGAGGTGATCCTGCACGGTGGAGCCATCGGTCACGTCGGCAAACCGGGCGAGATCCCCACTCCCACCACGACTCTGCTGCTGCCCCGCAACATGGGGCCGGCAGGTCTGATCTCCGCCCGACCCGCAGACGTCGTCGCATTCGCCGCGATGCACCTGGCCGGCGGAGTGGCACCGGACGGCACCAGGCTCCTGTCGGAGGAGAGTGTCGAGGCCATGCAGCAGCAACTGGTCGCGGTACCGGATCGCGGCGCGATGGCCTTCTGGGGACTCGGCTGGATCCACCTCGCCTGGGGCGACTCCGGGGTGTTCGGCCACGACGGCAACACCATCGGCCAGGCGGCATTCCTGCGCATCCACCCAGGATCCGGGACGATCGTCTGCCTGCTGACGAACGGCGGCGACGCGAGCAAGGCGGCCCAGACCCTGTTCACCGAGATCTTCGCCGACCTCGCCGACGTGCAGGTGCCGCCGACCCCTCGGCCGCCGGCCGAGTCGCCGGACGTCGACCTGGAGCAGTACGTCGGGATGTACCGCCGCGCCTCGGTCGACTCCGAGGTGCTGCTGGTCGGCGGCGCGCTGCGGATGAAGGTCACCGCCACGGGTGTGATGGCCGAACTCGAGGAGGAGCCCACCGAGATCGAGCTGACCCCGCTCGCCGCAGACGGTCGGTTCCTGGGTCGGATCGTCGGCGACACCGTGTGGATGGCGGTGACGTTCTACTCCCTGGCAGACGGCAGTCGGTACGTCCACTACGGGGTCAGGGCCACCCCGTTGCTCGCTGCGCCATGAGCGATGCAGGACCCCGGCCGGCACTGCGGTCCCTGCCGCCGTCCGCTGGGTTGACGGTGCAGGTGACGGCGATCAGAGCCGCTGCCGACGCGGCCGCTGCCGCCGCCGGGGTGCGGGTGACTGCCGGCGAGGACCCAGCGCTGCTGGCGGCGGCTCTCGTTGTGGTGCAACAGATCTGGCAGGCAGACGCTGCCGATGCACCGGTGACGATGGCGGTCCTGCGGGCGGTCACCCATGCCGGCGGCTACTGTGCGATCGCCCACGACGTGCGCGGCGACGCAGCCCCGGCCGAGGCAGTGGTCGGCGCCTGCATCGGATTCCTCGGCAGCAGGCCGCGCAGCTCGCTGCATTCGCACATCGCCGGAGTGCTCGATGCCGGCCTGGGACGCGGGGTGGGATACGCACTGAAGCTGGACCAGCGGGCGTGGGCGGCGGAACAGGGGCTCGAATCCATCACCTGGACGTTCGATCCGCTGGTGCGCCGCAATGCCTTCTTCAACCTGATGAAGCTGGGGGTCGGGGTGAGCGAGTACCTGCCCGACTTCTACGGAGCGATGGAGGATTCGGTCAACGCCGGTCAGGGCAGCGACCGGCTTCTCGTGCGGTGGCCCGTCATCGCGCCCGAGCACGGGCCGGCCGCCCGGGCGATCACGGCGCAGCCGGGTGCGGTGCTGCTGGACCACCTGCCCGGACGGCCGGACGAAGCCGGGCCGATCGGTGATACCGGGCCCTCGCCGGCCTGGATCCGGATCCCGGCCGACATCGAGCGACTCCGGCGTGAGCGACCGGAGCTCGCGATCCGCTGGCGGCACGCGGTGCGCAGCACCTTGGGGGTCCTACTCGCCGGCCCGACTCCGCTCGCGTGGGTGGACGGGATGTCGCGGGACGGCTGGTACAGACTCTCCCGGGTACGCGACGATGGCTGAATGAGACCGCAGATGACGCCCGGTGCCCGTCGAGGAGTCGGTCTCACGCGGGTGCTGGAGGACCTCGGGACCACGGTGCTGGAGCTGGTGCGGCCACCTGCAGATCCGGACGACCGGATCAGTGGCCTGGTGATCCCCGACCCCGGTGGTGACGAGCTCGTCCCCGAACGAGCAATCGTCCTCGGAGTGGGCGTGTACGGAACTGAGGCGACGTCAGCTCTGCTCGAGCTGGCCGGAGCGAGCGGCGCCCTGGCGGTGGTGGTGCGGACTCCGGTCGACCTGCAGGGGCGGGCCCTGGCCGCCGCGGTCCGCACCGGCGTTGCCGTCGTCTCACTGGCACGCGGGGCGGCCTGGACCCAGGTCACGGCCCTGCTCCGGGCGGTGTTGGCCGACGGCGACGTCGGCGGCGAGTCCGGCGACGACATGATCGGCGGGATCCCCTCGGGTGACCTGTTCGCGCTCGCCCATGCCGTCAGCGCGTTGATCGACGCACCGGTGACCATCGAGGACCGCAGCTCACGGGTGCTCGCCTTCTCCGGACGTCAGGACGAGGGCGACGAGGGTCGGGTGGAAACCGTGCTCGGAAGGCAGGTCCCGCAGGCGTATCGCACCGCACTGGAGGAGATCGGGCTGTTCCAGGAGCTCTCCCGGTCGACCGGACCGGTGTTCATCGACCAGCGGCGCCTCGACCATCCCAAGGTGCAGATCTCCCGCACGGCCGTCGCCGTGCGAGCCGGGGACGAGATGCTGGGGTCGATGTGGGCGGTGACCAGGAACCGGCTGAGCCGGGAACGTCAGCAGGCATTCACCGATTCGGCCCGGCTGGTCGCGTTGCATCTGCTGCGGCAGCGGGCCGGGGCCGACGGCGGTCGACGGTTGCGCGCCGATCTGTTGGCGACCGTCTTGCGCGGCGGTGCGGGCGCGGTCGACGCCGCCGACCGATTGGGTCTGACGCAGGGGTTCTCGGTGGTGATGGCCGTGGTCCCCGCCGGGGAGTCCGAGTTCGGACCGACGGTGGATCTCGAAGCCGTCCGCGATCGACTGGCGGACGCCTTCGCGGTCCACCTGTCGGCGATCCACGCTCGCGCCGCCACTGCCCTGGTGGGCGGGATCGCCTACGGTGTGCTGCCGCTGGACGGGCCGAGCGACCGGCGGGAGGAGACCGCCGTCCGGATAGCCCGTGAGTTCGTCGAGCGCACCCAGCACCGACTGCCGGCCATCGTCGGAGTCGGTCGGGTCACCGCCGGGATCGGCCAGCTCAGCCTGTCCAGGGTGGATGCCGATCGTGCGGTGCGGGTGCTGCGGTCGCAACACGCCGAGGCGGGGGTGGCGACCATCGCCGATGCCCATATCGACGCCCTGATGCTGGACCTGGCCGACCATGCTGCTGCTCAGGGATACGAACAGTTCGGCGCGCTCAGCTCGCTGCAGGAGTACGACCGGCTGCATGCAGCAGATCTGGCCCGCACCGTGCAGGTATGGCTCGAGACCTTCGGCGATGCATCCGAGGCCGCCGGTCGATTGGCGGTGCACCCCAACACCTTGCGGTACCGACTCCGGCGCGCGGCCGAGGTGAGCGGGATCGATCTGGGCGACCCCCGGGATCGGTTCGCCCTGATGATCCAGCTGCGGCTCACACCGCTGACGTGAGGGCGGGCGATGACCGCGTCGTGGGCGATCCGGGATCGGCTGACGTCCGGCACTCCCGCGGTCCCGCTGGGTACTGTGACGAGGACCGTGCAGGCCGACTCGGCGCTCCTGGACCAGCGCCACGCGCTGGCTGTCCACCTGCTCCCGGAATCGAGGCGGCGGAACATGAACGAATGGATCCTGCGGCTGGACGAGGGCCCGGCCGACGGGCCGCGCCTGGCGGTGAAAGATGCGATCGACGTGGCCGGGTACCCGACCACGGTTGGATCGCCGGCGTTGCGTGACCGGGCGCCGGCGGCTGCGGATGCGCCCTGCGTCGCCACCGCGCGGACGTTCGGCGCGCGGATCGTCGGCAAGACCAACCTGCACGAGCTGTGCTTCGGGACCACTGGGCTGAACGCCGCGTTCGGGCATCCGGTGAACCCGCGCTGGCCGGATCTGGTGCCGGGCGGATCCTCGAGCGGTTCGGCCGTTGCCGTGGCGCTGGGCGAGGCGGATGTCGCCCTCGGCACCGACACCGGGTGCTCGGTGCGGATGCCCGCGGCCTGCTGCGGCATTGCCGGGCTCAAGACCACGCACGGTCGGATCTCGATCGACGGGGTGTGGCCGCTCGCGCCGTCGTTCGACACGGTCGGTCCGCTCGCCCGTGATGTTGCCGGCCTGGTGCTGGGGATGCAGATGCTCGTGCCAGGTTTCTCGATCGAGGGCATCCGGCCGCCCATCACCGTCGGGCGGCTCGCCGCCCCGCCCGGGGTGCCGGTCGATCCGACCTTCGATGCTGCAGTCGACCGGGCACTCGCGGCCGCCGGTTTCGCGCCCGAACCGGTTGCGCTGGCGGGCTGGGACCGCGCCGCGAGCAGCTTCGCCGTCATGATCGATTTCGAGGCCTGGCAGTCCAGCGGCCGGCTGCTCGCCACCGGTCTGGTGCAGGACTACGTGGCCCGGCGCCTCGGACCGTGCGAGCTGGTCACCGTCGAGGCCTACACCGACGCCCGACGGAGAGCGGGGATCTGGACGGCCGAGGTGCTCGCGCTGCTGCAACGGTGTGAGGTCCTGGCGCTGCCGACCCTGTCACACGCCCCGACGCCGGTGGGCGACAAGGCGGTGATGCGCAACGGACTCAACCTGCCGTTCAACGTGGCCGGCACGCCCGCGATCTCGATCCCCGTGGGGCCGAACCCGGGGGAATCGCTGCAGCTGATCGCGGCGCCGGGCGGGGAGGAGCTGTTGTTGGCCACGGCCGCGGTGGTGGAGCGGGTCGTCGGCATTCTCCCTCGGCTGAACCCCGGCTGACCGACCGCGGCTACCCGACACGGCGCAGCTGTGTCAGCCCTGCAGTTCGCGCAGTGCCGATTCCCTGTGCGCCGCACGGGATCCGGACTTCTCGCTCTCCACGATGAACGACGGCTCGTCCTTGCTCGCGGTGAACTTCTGACCGTCGAAGGTGAAGTCCGCTTCCCTGCGCTCGACGATCTTCCCCTGCGTCCTGCCCTGCGGGGTGTTCCAGCTGACTCTCGAGCCGACCTTCATGCGCTGCTCCTCGCCCTCGGAAGTGTTCCGGTGCGGTACCCGGCGATCGGTGGCTCAACCCCACCCTGTGACCTGCGCGGCCGGGGGAACTCCGATGACGTGTCCTGCGTTTGTCCGGTCGTGAACTTCTTCACCAGCCCCGATCTGTGGATCGCCTTCCTGACCCTGTTCGCTCTCGAGCTCGTGTTGGGCATCGACAACGTCGTGTTCATCTCGATCCTGACGCAACGTCTGCCGAAGGAGCTGCAGCGCAAGGCAAGGATCATCGGCCTCTCGCTCGCGATGATCATGCGGATCGGTCTGCTGTTCGTCGCGTCCTGGATCATCGGGCTGACCGATGCCTGGTTCTCGTTCGGGTCCGCGGACTCGTTGCAGTTCTCCGGACGCGATCTCATCCTGATCGTCGGTGGCCTGTTCCTGGTCTACAAGGCCGTCACCGAGATCCACCAGAAACTCGAGGGCACGGAGCACAGCTCCGGCTCGAAGAGCGGGACCGCCACCTTCGGCGCGGTGATCGTGCAGATCATCCTGATCGACGCGGTGTTCTCGCTCGACTCGGTGATCACCGCCGTCGGCATGGTCGACGAGCTGTACATCATGATCGCCGCCGTCGTCCTGTCGATCGGCCTGATGATGATCCTCGCCGGCAAGATCAGCGGGTTCGTCGACAAGCACCCGACGGTCAAGATGCTGGCCCTGAGCTTCCTGGTGCTGATCGGCGCCTCGCTGATCGCGGAGGGTTTCGACGCCCACGTGAACAAGGCCCTGATCTACGGTCCGATCGCGTTCGCGATCGCAGTCGAGGCGCTCAACCTCAGCTACAAGAGCCGGCAGACGAAGCGGAACAACGCGGCCGCCGGCGAGCCGGTGCACCTGCATCCCGCGCCGCGAGAGCCGGACGGCGTGCCGATTGCCGGGCAGGATTCCACCCGCACCCACTGATCCCGCACGGGAACGGACGGCCCGGATCGACCACTGCTCGGCGGGCCCTCCCGTGCTGCCCCGAGTTGCAGGCAGCGGTGAGGCGTTCCAGGGTGGGTCCATGGCTGCTCACGCAACGACCCGTCGTCGGCTCACTCCATCCCTCCTCGCGGCGCTGAGCGCAGGGGTGCTCGGACTGGGGGTCACCGCTCTGCCGGCAGCTGCAGATCCGTGGCCCAGCGCGCCCTCCGGTGCGGTCAGCGCAGCGGCTGTGACAGCCGCTGCCATCAACGCCGCCGTAACGCCGTCCTCACCGCCTTCGAAGATCAAGGCGCTGCAGTGGCTGCTCACCCACCACGCGATCGCCACCACCGCGGACGGTGTCTACGGTGCGGGTACCACCGCCAACGTGAAGACCTTCCAATCGCAGCAGGGGTTGACGGCGGACGGCCAGGCGGGCCCGGACACGTTGGGCGCCCTGGTGGTGCTGACCCAGCAGGGCCACAGCGGCGCGAACGTACGCGCCGTCCAGGAGCTGCTGTCCGGAGCCGGTCAGTCGGTGGGTGTCGACGGTGAGTTCGGCGCCGGCACCGCCACCGCGGTGCGCTCGTTCCAGGCCTCCGCGGGCCTCGGCCAGGACGGCGTCGTCGGCCCGCAGACCTGGGCGGCGCTGTTCAACGCAGCGGCCGGGGGCGGCGGGAGCGGTGACTGCGACGCGGTGAGCGGCGGGCAGCCGCTGTCCCAGACAGCGTTGGCCACCAACGGGATCCGGGTGCACACCTGTTTCCTGTCGCGGACGAATGCGATGGTCGCTGCCGCCGCTGCCGACGGCGTCACGCTCAGCGCGAACAGCGCCTGGCGCAGCCGGGACGAGCAGATCGCCCTGCGCCGACAGAACTGCGGGCCGACCGACTACGACATCTACACCAAGCCGTCCGGCCAGTGTTCGCCGCCGACCGCCATCCCCGGCACCTCCAACCACGAGACCGGGCTGGCCGTCGACTTCGCGAACGCGCAGGTGGGTGGTGCCGTGAACAACTGGCTCAGGGCCCACGCTGCCGCCTACCACTACGCCAATCTGCCGTCCGAGTCGTGGCACTGGAGCTGGAACGGCCGCTGACGGCCCGGCTGCCACGAACTCCGTCTCCTGCCCTCCACTGATGATGGGCAGGAGCCGATGGTCGTGTGGTTCGTCGGCCCGCGATGACGGGCGAGCGGCGCGCCGGGTCATCCATATGAGCGGTCGGGCGTCCCCGAAGGTGGCGTCGACCCTGGCCGGAGCAGGTCGACCTCGCGTAGCGTGTCCGCCAGTCAGGTGCTGGAGCCTCTCCTGAGGGAGGCGGACGGAGAAGGCGCGGTTCATGGGCGTGGTCGTGCGCGGCGGTCGAGCGAAGCGACGTGCCTCCGGGTCGAGCCTGGTGGTCGGCGTCTCGGTGCTCTGTCTCGTGCTGACCGTTGCTCCCGGAGCCGCGGCGGCGGCAGCATCTCCCCGCGCACACGTCTTCCAGGCCGCTACTCCTGTCGCCGGCGACGCGACCGCGACCACCCGCGGGGCGACGGGTCGTCTCGGAACACCGGTGTCGATCCCGGTGACGATCAGCGCCGACGACCCCACCTCCCTCCGCTACGCCGTCGACGATCCTGAGCACGGCTCGGCCACGATCGGTGCGCCGAGCACTCCCACCGGACCGGCGACCATCATCTACACCCCCGGCAGCGGCTTCTCCGGAACCGAGACGTTCACCTGGTCCGCGACCGACGACCACGGCGAGGTGGGCACCGGCACGGTCACGGTCACCGTCACGCCCAACAGCCCGCCGACGGCTCCCTCCTTGTCCGCCTCGACCCGCTCCTCCACGACCAGGACCGGCATTCCGGCCTCGATCCCGCTGACCTCCGCAGACCCGGACGGGGACCCGATCACCTATGGCCTCGGTGCAGTGACCGGCGGCACCGCGACCCTCGACCTGACCAGCGCGGTCAAGAAGGTCGTCTTCACGCCGGCCATCGGGTTCGTCGGCACCGCCTCTGTCGGCTACACGGCGCGCGACGACTTCGGCGGTGTCGCTTCCGGGACGATCACCGTCACCGTCACCGCGAACACCGCCCCGGTCGGCCCCGACGTTTCGGCCACGGTCAACAGCTTCACGATGGGTGCCGCACCGGTGGCACAGCTGAACCTCTCCGCGACCGACCCCGACGACGATCCGGCCGATCTCCGGTATGTACTGCTCGATCAGCCGACGGCGGCGCAGGGGTCCGCGCAGCTGACCGGCGCCGCCCTGCGGTTCACGCCGGTCCGCGGGTATGCCGGCACGGTGGTGCTGCACTACCGGGTGACCGACCTGGCCGGCGACTCCGACACCGCGAACGCGATCGTGGTGGTCAACGCCAAGCCGGTCGGGACAACCTCGACGGCCTCGACGGTGTTCGGACGGCCGGTGGTCATTCCGTTGACGGCGACGGACGACGGTCCACAGGAGGACCTAAGGTTCACGGCAGGGCCGGCGCCCGCGGAACACGGCGAGTTGGACTACCGGAACGGTGTGGTCACCTATTCTCCCGACGGAAGCCAGGGCAAGTACGAACCGGAGACCGACACGTTCTCCTACAAGGTGACCGACGGTCGTAATTTGGCGTCTGACGCGAAGCTGGTGACGGTGACCACCAGACCGAATACCGCGCCGGTCGCCGACCCTGTCCAACGCACCACGCGTGGCGGGACGGACGGGGTCGCCGGGATACAGGTGGAACTACCCCTCCACGCGGTGGACGCCCAGGGCGACGGCATCGTGTTCTCTCTCGACGGTCAGCCGAGCAACGGCACCGCGCAGCTGACGGCCTCAGGGACCGGCATCTCGTTCACCCCGGACTCCGGTTTCGTGGGGACCGAGACCATCACCTACCGCGTGACGGATCGCGTGGTGATCGGCGGAGCGGCGCGACCCGATCTGCAGGCGACCACCACTGCCACCGCGAACGTCATCGTGACGGCAGATGCGCCACCGTCCGCGCCCCTGGTGCAGCGGACGACGCTCGCTCCCACGGGAGGCCCGGGTGCGCCGGTGTCGCTCACGTTGGCGTCCGAGGATCCGGACGCGGGCGACGTCCCAATGTTCTCGCTCCTGCCGGTGGACCCCACCGTCGGGGTGGCGACCGTGCAGCCCCAGGGCGTCTTCACCTTCACGCCGGCCCGCGACTTCTACGGACCGGCGGTGGTGGTGTACGTCGCGACCAGTCCGCTCGGAGCCGCAGTGACCGGCGTGGTGGTGATCGATGTGCAGCAGAACCATGCCCCGACCGCTGTCGCCGCCACGGCGCTCGCCCGCGGCGGCACCACCACCCTCGGCCGTGCGCTGCCGATTTCGCTGGCCGGCAGGATCTCAGATCCGGACGGGGCTGGCGACCGGCTCACGGTGACCGCCACCGCGGAAAACGGGACGGTGTCGGTCTCCGGCACGACCCTCACGTACCGCTCGCGGTTCGGCTTCTCGGGCGTCGACACCATCCGATACCAGGTGAGCTACGGCCGCGGCGGGACAGCGCAGTCGACCGTGACGGTGACGGTCGCGAGGAACCGCGCGCCGAGCGTGGCCGCAGTGACGCGGCGCATCCCGGCCGGCACCCGGGTGGCGGTGACCCTGGTCGGGACCGACCCGGACGGCGACGCCCCGCTGGCGTACAGCATCGGCACTGCGCGGAAGGGGACGGTGAGTCTCACCGGCAGCCGAATGCTGTTCAGCTCCGCGTCGGACTACGCAGGCCCCGTGACGGTGCGGACCTACGTGCGGGATGCGCTGGGGGCGACCGGATCCTCCACTTCGAGCTTCACCGTGTACGGCGCCAGCTCCGTTCCGAGGCTGGTCACTGTCGGCGGCGCCGTCAGCACGACCCCACCGAAGTTCGTCGTGACCGTCTCGGCCCGAGTCGGTTCGGTCGCGGGGGGACTGCTCACGCTCAAGGCAGGCAGCGTGCTGGTCGGGACAGGGCGGGTCACCTCGAACGGAACCGTCACCATCACCTCCCGGGTGAAGTTCGCGAAGGGTACGCATCCGGTGACCGCCTCGTTCGGCGGCACGGCGACGACCGGGACGAGCGCGCAGACGTTCGGACTGAAGATCACCCGCTGAGCCGTCGTCGGCACGGGTCTGCTCACCCGGGAAGGACCGTCAGGCCCCCGGTTCGTAGGCTGGGTGGATCGGCCACTCGAAGGAGAGCACCCTGTGACCACCCCCGATCAGACGTCGACGCCGGATCTCGCACCCGCCGCCGGACCGCTCGGCGACATCACCGTCATCGATCTGACCCGAGCACTGGCCGGACCGCACGCCGGCATGATGCTCGGTGACCTCGGCGCCCGGGTGATCAAGGTCGAGACCCCCGGGCACGGAGATGACACCCGCGGCTGGGGCCCGCCGTTCGTCGACTCGCCGGACGGTCCGGTCGCGACCTACTTCCTGTCCTGCAACCGGAACAAGGAGTCGATCACCCTCGACCTCAAATCGGCCCCCGGGGTGGCCGCACTGACCGAGCTGGTGCGCCGCAGCGACGTGTTGCTGGAGAACTTCCGCCCGGGAGTGCTCGACCGTCTCGGGTTCACCCTGGAGAAGCTGATGGAGCTGAACCCCCGCCTGGTGGTGCTGTCCATCTCCGGGTTCGGGCACGACGGACCCGAAGGAGGCCGGCCCGGCTACGACCAGATCGCCCAGGGCGAGGGCGGGTTGATGTCGATGACCGGCCCCGATCCGGAAACGCCGAGCAAGGTGGGGGTGCCGATCGCCGACCTGCTGTCGGGGATGTACGGCGCCTACGGGGTGCTGGCCGCGCTGCACGAGCGCGAGCGCACCGGCAAGGGCGGCCAGGTGCGCACCTCGCTGCTCGCCGGCATCGTCGGCGTGCACGCCTTCCAGGGCACCCGGTGGACGGTCGCGAAGGAGATCCCCCAGGCGGAGGGCCCGCACCATCCCTCGATCTGCCCCTACGGCCTGTTCCACGCTTCCGACGGAATCGTGCAGATCTCGGTCGGCTCGGAGGGTCTGTGGCAGAAGTTCGCCCCCGCATTCGACCTGCCGACCAATGAGGTGGGCTTCGCGACCAACGCCGAGCGGGTGCGCAACGGCCGGCAGGTGCGGGCTGCGGTGGAAGAGGCCTTCAGCAGCTTCACCACTGCCGAGCTGCTGGCCAGGCTGACGGAGATCGGCGTGCCCAGCGGCCAGGTAAAGAACCTGGAGCAGGTCTACTCGTGGGACCAGACCCGTTCCCAGGGCCTGGTGATCGACGTCGAGCACCCGACGCTCGGCACCATCGAGCTGCCGGGGCCGCCGCTGCGGTTCTTCACCGGGGACGGTGCCGAGTGGAAGCGCGAGCACCTGTCGCCGCCGCTGCTCGGTCAGCACACCGGCGAGATCCTCGACTGGCTCGGGCTGGCCGACCAGGAGTCGCCCGCGTGAGCGCTGCACGGCTGGGTGCGTGGGCGCTGGTCGAGACCGTCCTGGACGACGGGTCCTATCTCAGTTGGGATGTCCCGATCACCCCCTCGCCAGATCTCGACCCCGGCTATCTGGCGGAACTGGCCGCGGCACAACAGAAGTCTGGATGCGATGAGTCGATCCTGACCGGTCGTGGGACCATCCGCGGACGGGATGTCGCAGTGGTCTCCAACGAGTTCCGCTTCCTCGGCGGTTCGATCGGACTGCGGGCTGCGGACCGACTGGACAAGGCGATCCGGCGTGCGACCGCCGAGGGCCTGCCACTGCTGGCCGCGACCGCGTCCGGTGGTACCCGGATGCAGGAGGGGTCGCTGGCCTTCGTGCAGATGGTGCGGATCACCGATGCGATCGGCGCCCATCGGGCCGCTGGGCTGCCGTACCTTGTCTACCTGCGTCATCCGACCACCGGCGGGGTGTTCGCGTCCTGGGGGTCGCTCGGCCACGTCGCGGTCGGCGAACCCGGTGCGCTGGTGGGCTTCCTGGGTCCGAAGGTGTACCAGGCGCTCTACGGCGAGGAGTTCCCGCCGGGTGTCCAGACGTCGGAGAACCTGGCCGCCCACGGACTCATCGACGCCGTGCTGCCGCCGGACAAGTTGGCGGACATCGCATCCCGAGCGCTGACGGTGCTGTCCGCTCCCCGGCGAGGCGTACCGATGCCCGAGGCCGAGCCGGAGAGTGACCAGCCCGAGGTGGCCGCCTGGGATTCGATCACCCGGACCCGTCGTCCCGATCGTCCCGGAGTGCGGGAGTTGTTGCGGTTCGCTGCCCGGGATGTGGTGCCGCTCAACGGAACCGGCCAGGGTGACGCCACCGGGGCCGCTTCCGGCCTGACGCTGGTACTGGCCACCGTGCACGGTCTGCCGTGCATCGTGCTGGGGCAGGACCGAGCGTCTCAGGCGGCCAACGGGCCGCTCGGCCCGGCGGAGCTGCGGGTGGCCCGGCGCGGGATGCGGCTGGCGGCCGAGCTCGACATCCCGCTGGTGTCGGTGATCGACACCCCGGGCGCTGCGCTCTCGAAGGAGGCGGAGGAGGGTGGGCTGGCCGGTGAGATCGCCCGCTGCCTGGCCGATCTGACCCGGTTGCCGACTTCGACGGTGTGCATCCTGCTCGGACAGGGCTCGGGTGGGGGTGCGCTCGCGTTGCTGCCCGCCGACCGGGTGATCGCCGCGCGTCATGCGTGGTTGTCGCCGTTGCCGCCGGAGGGTGCGAGCGCGATCGTGCACCACGGCGACCCGTCGTTCGCGCCGGAAATGGCTGCGGCGCAACTGGTCCGGGCCGTCGACCTGCGCCGCAAAGGTGTCGTCGACCGGATCGTCGCCGAGCACGACGACGCAGCCGACGAACCCGCGGCCTTCTGCCGCCGGATGGGCGAGGTGCTCGCCCAGGAGCTCGCGGTGCTCGGTTCGCTCCCCACCTCCCAGCGCCTCGCCCGCCGTGCCGGCCGTTACGTCTTCTGACCTGGCTACTGCGTAGGCCTCCCACGGCGGTGCCCCGCCGGTTGTCGAGCGAGGAACGAGACGAGACACGCCCGGCGGGTTCCGCGGGTTCGCAGGCTCTCCGGCGGAATTCCGCCGATGCCCGAGCCAATCCCTGACCCGGGGCACCGCCGCGTCCGGCCACGCCCGCCGATCGAGCGACGAAGGAGTCGAGATCGCGGGGTGATTCGGCCTGTCGAGATGTTCCGGGGTCTCGTCGCGCTCGTTCCTCGCTTGCTCGACCAACGGAACTGTGGTGATCGACGGAGGAGAGAGACGAGATTCAGGATCTCTTCGCCTGCGTTCGTCACCCGATTCACCGGCCCAGGACCGAGGAGGAGGGCGATGCGCAGCCCTCTGCAGCGCCAGATCCGTCGGTGAGCCTGCGAACCGACGGATCAAGCGAAGCCAAGCAAGCGGCGCCCTCCTCCTCGGTCCCGAGCGAGGGTGTCAGGCGGCGGGGAGGTCCCTCTTGCCCATGCCGGCCCTCTTCAGAGCCTTGCGGTTGCGGTCCTTGGCGAAGAGCTTGCGGGCGACCTCGGGGTCGAGTTGGCCGGAGGCGAGCAGGCGGATCGGACAGCGCTTGCAGCGCGGCTTGTCCTCGCAGCACGACGTCTTCGGCTTGACTCCCACACATCCATCGTACCCGGGAGTGAGGGCAGGCTAACCTCTGCTCGACGAGGCGCTGGTCACGCAACGGCCGTGAGATCAGCTGGCGGCGTGGATGGCCTGGGTGGTCGACGAGCGGGAGGCCGCCCGGTCGGCGGTTGCTCCGATCGGCAACAGGATGACGGCGAGCACCAACCAGATGAACTGCTGGCTCGCGATCAGAGCACTGCCCAACGACAGGTTCTCGAAGCCGGTGTCCGGGAGGTGGAAGGTCGACGGGATGTCGAACACCCAGAGGAACAGTCCGGTGGCACTCAGGAGCAGCGCTCGCCGGGACACCCGACGCCTGCCGTCCGCCGCCGGGACCCAGAACCAGCGGTAGAGCACGATTGCGGCCGGCATCAGCCACACGATGTGGTGCACCCAGGTCACCGGACTGACCAGAGCGCCGACGAACCCCGTCAAGGTCAGGGCAGCGACCAGGTCGTCGGCCCGCAGTGCGCGACGGATCCGGACAGCGCCCAGCGCCACCAGCAGCAGGGCCCCCAGCAGCCACAGGGCGCGGCTGGGTTGTTCGGGTGCCGTCAGCCGGGCCAGTGTGCCGTTCCACGACTGGTTCACCGGGTTGTCGAGGAATCCGACCCGGTCCGACTCCCAGATCAGCGCTGTGTAGTAGCGGACCGAGTCCGACCAGTTGATCGCGAAGCCCACCGCGATCACTGCGGCCGCACTGCCGATCGCGGTCAGCAGTCCCCGCCAGCGCCGGTCCAGCACCAGCAGCAACAGGAAGATGCCAGGGGTGAGCTTGAGGGCCATGGCGAGGCCGATGCCGACGCCGAACCAGCGACTCCCGCGGCCGCCCAGCACCAGCACGTCGACCACCACCAGTGCCGCCAGCAACAAGTTCACCTGGCCGAAGCCGATGTTCTGCGCGATCGGCTGCAGCAGGAACCCGAGCGCGCACACGACACCGGTCACGATGAACAGCTGGAACGGTCGAAGTGGCCAGTACTGCCGAAGGTAGAGCCACGTCAGCAGGGCGCTGCAGGCGATCAGCATCACGAAGTGCAGGACCACGACCACGCCGACCGGGATCCAGGCCATCGGGGCCATCAGGATCGCCGCGATCGGCGGGTAGGTGAACCCGAGGCTCACGTTGACCGGATCGGGTTGCGCGTAGTCGTAGAGGCTGTTGCCGTCGAGCCAGAAGGTGACGGCGCTGTAGTAGATCCGCAGGTCGTACTGGTCGTGGTTCGGTCCGCGAAGGAAGTAGTTGAGCATCGACACCGCGATGGCGACGAACAGCACCACGGAGCCGCCGATGATCGCCCGCCGCCGGTCGTCGCGACCCAATTGCGACAGGTCGAGGGCCAGCCAACGCGCAGCTGAGTTGCGGAGTCCCCCGATGCCTGCCATGACGATCAGTATGCCCGGATGGTCACCCTCCGGGCGGATTCCGCCGGAGGACCGGACGCCCGTCGTCAGATCTTGCCCACCGTGGGGAACCGGGCAGTTCCTAGGCTCGGACCTCATGAGCGCACCCGCGAGCGAGGCCGCCCCGCGCGGCGGTCCGCGGCGGGTTCTGGTGGCGCTGGGCGGTAACGCCATGACCGGCGCGGACGGCCGGGCGACGGAGGCCGACCAGATTGCCGCGCTGACCGAGGCCGCCCGGCACATCGCCACCCTCGTGGCCGCCGGCGTCGAGGTCGCCATCACCCACGGCAACGGACCCCAGGTGGGCAACCTGCTGGTGAAGAACGAGCTCTCCGCAGCCGTGGTGCCGCCGGTCCCGCTGGATTGGTGCGTCGCGCAGACCCAGGCCACCATCGGCTTCGTGCTCGTCAACGCCCTGGAGCACCAGTTCGCGGCACGCGGGATCGCCCGGCGCGCCGTTCCGCTCGTCACCCGCACCCTCGTCGATCCGGACGACGTGGCCTTCCACGATCCGGTGAAACCGGTGGGACGCTATGTCGATGCGCAGGACGCGGCACGTTTCGCCGCACTCGGCCAGCAGTGGCGGGACTTCGGCGCCAAGGGCTGGCGGCGGGTGGTCGCCTCGCCGTGGCCACAGCAGATCCTCGACGCCGACGTCGCCCGGACGTTGGTCCGGGCCGGAGTGGTGGTGATCTGTGCCGGCGGGGGTGGTATTCCCGTCGTCCGCGATCCGGACGGTGCCCTGCGCGGCATCGAGGCCGTGATCGACAAGGATCTTGCTGCTGGGCTGCTCGCCGAGGAACTCGACTGCGACACGCTGGTGATCGCCACGGACGTCAGCCATGCCGTGCTCGGCTACGGCACCGGATCCGCCGCCGAAATCGGCGAGATCGACCCGGACACGCTGGCCCGCCATCATGCCGCCGGGGAGTTCGGGGCCGGATCGATGGCACCGAAGGTGGCTGCGGCGCAGCGGTTCGCCGCAACGCCGGGTCGAACGTCGATCATCACCTCGCTCGAGCTCCTCGCGGCCGCCGTCACGGATCCCCGCGGCGAGATCGCCACCGTGGTTCGACATCCCCGAACCACTGACCACTGACCACTGACCCCGCATCCGCCGCACGACCCGTACCACCAGATCGCAGACCGCACCCCGAGGAGATCCGCATGTCCGACGCCCTGACCGCACCGCAGCCGATCGAGGTTCGCAAGGTTCCGCTGCACTCCGTCTCCGATGCGAGTGAGCTGGCGAAGCTGATCGACGACGGCATCCTGGACGCCGATCGGGTGATCGCGGTGATCGGCAAGACCGAGGGCAACGGGGGGGTCAACGACTACACCCGGATCATCGCCGATCGGGCGTTCCGCGAGGTGATCGCCGCCAAGGGCACCCGCAGTGCCGATGAGGTCAAGCAGATCCCGATCGTCTGGTCCGGCGGCACCGACGGGGTGATCTCGCCGCACGCGACGATCTTCGCCACCGTGCCGGCCGAAGCCGCGCCGCAGACGGACGAACCGCGGTTGACGGTCGGCTTTGCGATGAGCGAGCCGCTGCTGCCCGAGGAGATCGGCTACACACCGATGATCAGCAAGGTGGCCGCCGCGGTCACCGAGGCAATGGCACGGGCGGGCATCACCGACCCTGCCGACGTGCACTACGTCCAGACCAAGACGCCGCTGCTCACCATCCATACCATCCGGGACGCCAAGTCGCGCGGCAAGAGCGTGTGGACCGAGCACACCCACGAGTCGATGGACCTCTCCAACGGGTGCACCGCGCTGGGAGTCGCGGTCGCGCTCGGTGAGATCGAGATGCCCACCGACGCCGACGTGATGCACAACCGCGGGCTGTTCTCCTCGGTCGCATCGTGTTCGTCAGGGGTGGAGCTGGACCAGGCGCAGGTGGTCGTCGTCGGCAACGCTCGAGGGATCGGCGGACGCTACCGGATCGGCCACTCCGTGATGAACGACGCCCTGGACGCCGACGGGATCTGGTCGGCCATCAAGAACGCCGGGCTCGAACTGCCGGATCGGCCCCACCACAGCGACCTGAAGGGACGGCTGGTCAACGTCTTCCTCAAGTGCGAGGTCTCCCAGGACGGTGAGGTGCGCGGGCGTCGCAACGCGATGCTCGACGACTCGGACGTGCACTGGCATCGGCAGATCAAGTCGTGCGTCGGCGGTGTCACCGCGGCCGTCACCGGCGACCCTGCCGTCTTCGTGTCGGTCTCCGCGGCGCACCAGGGGCCGGAGGGTGGGGGACCCGTCGCCGCCATCATCGATCTGGGCGACGACCCGTCGGGGTACCCGGCCCCCTGACGGGCAGCGGTCGCGGTTCTTTGTCCGACAACGAGTTCGGGGCCCGCTGTCCTGAGCGTGGATGGGGACAGGTCCCCATGATCGGGTAACTTTTCAACCAGCAGAGCCATTTCAGTGGTGGTATCTCTCAACGGAGACTCCATCGACCGAGAGGCACTGCTGATGTGCGACACGCTGACGTGCGACACCGTGACCGGCGACCGACACTCCCGCTCCGACGACGCCCGCTTCCCCCGGCAGGGGCCGTCCCGGCGGATGTTCCTCGGCGGGGTGGTGACCGCCGGCGTCGCCACCGTCGGCGGGGTGCTGTTCGGCGGGGGTGTGGCATCGGCCGCGCTGCCGTCGGTGAACATGGAGGCGGTCCTGAAGGCCGCGCAGATCGATCCGCGCCGGCCGGACACCGCCCTCACCCCCGGCGCCAAGGCATCGGTGATCCTCGTCGAACGGGCGTTGGTGGACCGGGGTCTGCTGGAGAGCAGCTACGTCGACGGACACTTCGGCACCCGAACCGTCTCCGCGTACGCGGCGTACCAGAAGTCGTTGGGCTACAGCGGATTGGATGCTTCCGGTCTGCCGGGAGCCACCTCGCTGACCCAGCTCGGCACCGACCGGTTCGGGGTCACGAACAAGATCTCGGCAGGTGCTCGCGCCGGCTTCCGGGGCGTGACCCTCAACGCCCGGACGAAGGCGATGCTGTTGGCATCGGAGGGTCTCTACGGCTCGTCCGTCGTGCTGACCCAGGGCTCCTACAACGTCGGCGGGGATCCGGCATCGGCGGGAACGCATGACGGTGGCGGGGCGATGGACATCTCGGTGAGCGGCATCTCCGCCGCCAACCGCACGAAGCTGGTCGGGAAGCTGCGCACGGTCGGGTTCGCCGCCTGGCTGCGCACCCCCGACCAGGCCGACTGGCCGTTCCACATCCATGCCGAAGCCATCAGCGACCCCGACCTGTCCTCCGGCGCCCAGCACCAGGTGGGCGACTACTACCTGGGCAAGAACGGTCTGGCCAGTGGCGCTCCGGACGACGGCCCGCAGATCACCAGGGTGACCTGGGAGGAGTACCAGCGAGCCTGACCTGCCCGCGGATCTCCGCACCGATCCACCGCCCGCCGGTGAGCACTGCATCGAACGGGAAGGAGCGTCGGCGCCGAGCCGGACACCGATCCGGTGCACGCACAGACGAGTCATCTCGTCCCCACCGAACCGAAAGGTCTACGTAGCCATGAACTTCCGTCGCATGCTCGGCGCCGCCGGCGCCGCACTCCTGGTCGCGAGCGGTCTCACGGTTACCGCCTCGACCGACGCCCTTGCCAAGCCGAACTTCCAGATGCCGTTCGCGTGCGGGTACACCGCCGTGGCGGCCACCTTCAGTGGTCACAGCCCGGCCAACGCGATCGACTTCCAGAAGGACGGCATCGCCGGTGACTCCGTGCGCGCCTCCGCTGCCGGCACCGTGACCCGTTCCGAGGACGAGCCGGCCGGCACCAGCTACGGCCGCTGGATCGAGATCGACCACGGCGGCGGCTGGCGGACCCGCTACGCCCACCTGACCACGCGCGGCGTGAGCGTCGGCGCATCGGTCTCGCAGGGCCAGCAGATCGGCACGGCAGGAGCGACGGGCAACGTCTCCGGTCCGCACCTGCACTTCGAGGAGAACCTCAACGGCGCCACCCAGAGGGCCGTGCTGAACGGTGTTGCAGTTCCGTACTACGCGCACACCAGCTTCACCAGCAAGAACAACTGCGGCGGTGGCGGCAGCAATCCGTACACCGCCGGCGAGGTCTGCGGTGCGGGCTACAGCGAGATCGACCGCCACAGCCTGGGTAACGGCAGCATCGTGCTGATGTACAACTCCGGCAACGGCAAGAACTGCGTCACCACGCTGAAGGGCGTTTCGCTCGGAACGGCCAGTGCGGTGAGCGCGACCCTGCAGGTCGAGGGTGGCTCGGTGGTCAAGGATTCGCGCAGCTTCGCCTACTACGCCGGTCCGGTGACCGCGTCGGCGGCGAACAAGTGTGTCAAGTGGGGCGGCTCGGTCGGCTCCACCACCTGGACCTCCGCCTACAGCCACTGCGGTTGATCAGGCTGGGACGCTGGTCCCTTCGACTCGTTCCTCGCTCAGGACAGGCGAGCGACGCAGGAGACGAGACCCGTCCCAGAACCGATCCAGCACATCAGGGCCGCCCGCACCGTGCGGGCGGCCCTGATGTACTGGGAGGCAACGAGTTCAGCCGATCCGCTCGAACTCGAGATCGAAGATCGCCCGGCCCTCGTCGAGCCCACGGCCCTCGAACCGGGTCGTCGGACGGAACTCCGGTCGCGGCCCGAAACTGTCATTCCTGTTGCGCAACAGACGATTCCGTGAGCACACCTCCAGCATCACCTCCGCGTACTGCTCGATGTCGGTGCCGAGTCGGAACACCCCGCCGGCTCGCAGTCGCGAGGCCACCAGGGTGACGAACGAGTCGGTGACGATCCGACGTTTGTGGTGCTTGTTCTTCGGCCATGGGTCGGGAAAGAACAGCCAGAGCTCCTCCAGCGAGTCGGCCGGCACCAGTTCGTCCAGCACCGGGACGGCATCGGCTCGGAGGATGCGGACGTTCCCGACACCTCGGCCGGCGAGATGGTGCAGCGTCTGGGCGATCCCCGGCCGGTAGACCTCGATCGCCAGCACGTTGATCTCCGGGCGGGCCTGCGCCATCGCCGCGGTCGATTCGCCCATCCCGGAACCGACCTCGATGACGAGCGGTGCGTCGCGGCCGAACAGTGACGGCGAGTCGATCGCCCCGCCGAGGTCGGTGGCTTCGAGGTACCAGCGGTGCGCGTAGGCGTCGAACGCACGCTTCTGGACCGCGTTCAGGCGTCCGCCGCGCGAGGTGAAGCTGACGATCCGGCGGTAGTGCTCCGGCATCCCGTCGGCCGGCTCACCACCGGGGCGCAGGGTGCCAGGGGTGGGAATCCGTGACGATGGCATGGGACGCGACTCTACTGGCCCGCCCTCGCCGGCCCGCTCTGTGCGGGCCCCCCGACGCGCGGGACGGCGTCATGGAACCGGTGCAGCTGGATCGGTTCCATGACGCCGCCCGAGGAACACCCGGCGCGAGGCTCAGGCGTCCCGGCGCTGCAGGATGACCAGGGCCAGCAGCCAGATCACCAGCGCAGTCCCGGCGAAGACCAGCAGACCCTGTACCGGCGTGGGGCCGCCGGTGTCGGACAGCCCGCCGAACATGCCGCCGCCGGACTCACCGCCGTTGACGAAGGTGAACGCAGCATTGAACGGCAGCCACGGCACCAGGTCGCGCAACGGGCTGATCAGCAGGACCAACTGTTCGGCGAGCAACGGCCACAGCAGCAGCAGGGTGATCGCCCCGGCCGATTGCCGCAGCAGGGTGCCGATCCCCACGGCCAGGACCGCGCCGATCGCATACAGGGCGCAGTAACCGAACACCATCCGGACAGCGCCGTCGGAATCCAGCGTGATCGCCCCGTCCCTGGGCGCCTTCGCCAACGCCTGGGTGAGCAGGAACCCCCCACCGGAGGCGACCGCCGCAACGACGGCCCCGATGAGGGCCATCACGACCGTCTTGCTGACCAGCAGCACCGTCCTGCTCGGGACGGCCAACAGGCTGTTGCGGATGGTGCCGAAGCGGTACTCGGTGGTGACGGCCAACGCGGCCATCACCAAGAAGGTCAGCATTCCGAACCGACCGCCGAACTGGGAGGACGCCACCGAGGCATCCCGACCGTTCTCGACGAGGGAGACGGCCAGCGCGATCCCCCAGACGCTGAGCAGGATCAGCACCGTGCACCAGTAGGGCGATCGGGTGGAGAGGAGCTTGATGCGTTCGACGGACAACGTGCGCAGCATCGTCGTCACCGCCCTTCGGTGTCGGGTCGGTCGGTGGGCGACGGCGGCGTCGGCGCCGACTGCTGGAGCGGAAGGTGGCTGGGCGGTGCCCCGAATCCGGGATTGCCGGGGACCGGCCCCCCACCTCCGGGTGTCCCGCCGTGTCCCGCGTACTCGACGGATCCGCCGGTCAGCTGGATGAACGCCTCTTCGAGCGATCCGGTCTGTGGGCTGAGCTCGTGCAGCACGATGCGGTGCTCGGCCGCGATCTCGCCGATCCGCTCGATCGGCAGGTTGAGCACGGTGAGCCCGGTGCCGTCCGTCGACGGCCGAACGCTGACCCCCGGACCCGACGTGCCGAGCAGCTCCGGCAGCCGGTCGAGCTGCGGGCTGCGGACCAGCACGCTCGACTCGGTGGACTGCGACACGAACTCCTTCGTCGACGCATCGGCGATCAACCGTCCACGACCGATGACGATCAGGTGGTCAGCGGTCAATGCCATCTCGCTGAGCAGGTGCGACGAGACGAACACCGTCCTACCTTGCGTCGCAAGGTCTTTCATGAAAGTACGGATCCAGTGGATGCCCTCGGGATCGAGGCCGTTCACCGGCTCGTCGAACAGCAGCACCTCGGGGTCACCCAGCAGTGCCGAGGCGATTCCCAGGCGCTGCTTCATGCCGAGGGAGAACTTGCCGGCCGCCTTGTCGGCGACGCTCGAGAGTCCGACGATCCCGAGCACCTCCTCCACCCGCGACCTCGGAATGCCGTTCGCCGTGGCCATCCACCGCAGATGTGCCCTGGCGGTGCGGTTGGGGTGCACCCAGTTCGCGTCCAGCAGCGAACCGACGGTACGGAGCGGGTTCTTCAGATCGCCGTAGCGGCGGCCACCGATGGTTGCCTGGCCCCGTTGTGGACGGTCGAGACCCAGGATCATCCGCATGGTCGTCGACTTGCCGGAACCGTTCGGTCCGAGGAACCCGGTGACCATGCCCGGACGGATCGCGAACGACAGATTGTCGACGGCGACCGTGCGGCCGTAGACCTTCGTCAGCCCGTTGGCCTCGATCATCGCGTTCCCCCTTGATCGGATGATGCTCGTTTCACGGATCGATTCCCCTCGTCGTGTGCGCAGGCATGCGCGTTCATGATGCCTGGTGTGCGCCGCCGGATGGTCCGAAATGCCGGTTCCGGTGGTCGCCACCGAGCATGCCCGCAGGAGCATCGGGACGAATCAGGGGAAGCACCCAGGGTGACCCTGGATCTCGATCGGGTTGCGGGTCTGGACAAACAGCCCAGGGGTGTCGCACTGTTCTGCCCAGCGGGGTGGGGGTCGTCGACCTCGCACCCATCGAGGTGCGGGAACAGCCAGGACCCGGGGGGACACAGGGGGATCTGTCGTGGGACGTTGTCGAGTGTCGTTGCTGGGTGCGATGGCTGTGCTCGTCTCGCTGGCGACGCCGGCAGCGGCAGCCGCGAACAACACGTCACCGACGGTGCCGCAGGATCGATCCGTCGGCGGATGTGTGTTCGTCTGTGCGAGCCCGACCAGGACGACGGGTGTGATCACCAAGGACTCGACCCCGCTGCTGACGGCGCGGTCCAAGGATGCGGACGGCGATCGGATCAAGTACCGGTTCCAGCTGCTCCGTGGGAGCACGGTGATCGCCGATTCGACCACCGCCGCGCTGGCCAGCGCAGTCCCGGCCCGCTACCAGGTCCCTGTGGCGCTGCCGGATTCCGGGGACTACCGCTTCCGGGTGGTGGCCACGGACGGCGTCCGGGCCGGTGCGTGGTCGCCGTGGATGGGCTTTGCCATCGACACCGTCGCGCCGCAGGCGCCGAAACTGCGGGTGGTCACGAAGGTCTCGACCAGCATCGACAGTTTCGCCGGCACCGTCGGGGAGACGCCGGTGGACGTCACGCTCTCGGAACGGACCGGTGGCGACCGGGTGTGGGGCTACGCGTGGGACGTCCAGCCGTCGCGCAGCACTCCCACGGCGCCGACCTCGCTGCGGTGCGGAACCGCCAGGTCCGACTGCGTGAAGACGGTGAACACCGATCTCAAGGTTCCGACGCTCACCGTCCCGGACATGTTCTCGACGTTCACCGCCTGGGCCTTCGACGCCGCCGGCAACGCCCGCAGCGCTCCCGCCTCGGTCCGGTTCCAGGCGATGGACTCCCGACGGCCCACGCTGGGCCACCAGTGGCGGACCCAGGGCGCCGCGGCGAGTTGCTCCCCGACGACCCGGGCCGATGCCGCGACCCGGGACAAGCTCGGGCTGACGCTGTCTGCCGGGGTGTGCCGGACCAGGCCGGAGGAAATGCAACTGGGCCAACGAGCCAGTGTGCTGAGGTTCGACGGCACCAGCGGATCGGCGAGCACCGCTGGGCAGCCGGTCGTCGATGTGGCGGGCAGCTTCACGGTCGCCGCCTGGGCCCGTCCGTCTGCGCTCGGCACGGCGCAGACGGTCCTGTCCCAGGACGGCCCGCATTCCTCGGGGTTCGAGTTGGGGTTGAACGCCGACGACGAGTGGCAGTTCTGCGTCGCCGTGACGAGCGGACCGCCGACCTGTGCGGCCTATCCCGGCTCGGTCGGGAGGGGGTCCTGGTGGTTCGTCGCGGGGTCCTACAACAGCAGTTCGCGCAGCCTCCGGCTGTCGGTGAGTGACGACGGGTCGGGTTCCTCGGCACTGTCGGCGCCGGTGACCGGGACGGTCGCCGCGGCAACGGGAGAGCTGCAGCTCGGAAGCGGCACGGTCAGCGGACGTCCCGGACATCGGTGGCACGGCGATGTCTTCCTGCCGACGGTGCTGCCGGGAATTGCCGGCGACAGGCAGATCTCCCAGGTCGGTCGGGACTGGGCCCTGCCGTCGGAGTTGTGTCGCTCCGGGTGCGGGTCCTGACCGTGGCCCGCTCGGGCGTGGCCGGACCTGTTGCCCGCCACCACTGGTGTGCGTCCGACGGAGTGCTTCTTGCCGGGGGCGGATCGGCATCCACCCCCGTAGGGTGACGGTCAGCCGGGTCAGATCTCCGGGATGACGAGGGCCCCGACCCTCGCGGACGGGACGACCACATGAGCGCGGTTCGTTGCACAGCTCCTGCAGCGTCGGTTGGCTGATCCGAAAGTCCTGGCGATCCTCGCGGACGTCCTGCGCGACGAGGCGTCAGGCACCGGCCGTCCCTTGCCGATGTTGTTGTGCCGCACTGCGGCGCGCGATCTCGCCGTGCACGGCGCAGGGCTGTGGATCGTGACCGGTGATGGGGTGCAGCAACTGGTCGCAGCCACCGACGGCCTGGCACGCTCGCTGGAGGAACTGCAGTTCACCACCGGTGAGGGACCGTGCTTGGACGCGTACACCGCACGTCGACCCGTCCTGCAACCGGACCTGGCGGCGCAGCCACGCTGGCCGGTGTTCGGGCCCGCTGCACTCGCGGCCGGCGCAGCGGCGGTCTTCTCCTTCCCGCTGGCCGTTGGCGATATCCGGGTCGGCGTACTCGATCTGTACCGCACCGTCCCCGGTGATCTGAGTCCGTCCGACACCACCGACGCGCTGGCCTTTGCCGATGCTGCCACGATCTTGTTGCTCTATCTGCAGCAGCGGTCCGGACCGGAACTGAATCCCGAACTGGAACTGGCCTGGACCGGCCACAACGAGGTGCACCAGGCGACCGGGATGGTCGCCGTGCAGGCCGGCGTGAGCCTGGCACAGGCACTGCTCCTGATGCGGGCCAGGGCCTACGCTGAGGACAGATCGATCGGTGCTGTTGCCGACGACATACTCGGACGGACTCTGCGATTCGACACTCTCGAGCAGACCGACGATGAGCAGGACCCGCGGAATCCGCCCGAGGAAGAGGCCCCATCATGATCACGCAGAATGACTCTTGGCGCGGGCCTTCGTCGAGCTCGCCGACACGCTGGTGGCGGATTTCGATGTCACCGACTTCCTGCACATCCTGACCGATGTGAGCGTGCAGGTCCTGGGGGCCGACGCTGTGCTGGGTGAAGCTGACGCGGTCGAGCTCCTGAGCGCGTCCGGTGGTCGGGACGGTCGGAGAAGCCGATCGTTGTGCGACCGACCGCCCGGGGCTATCTTCGAGCTCTGAGGTGCAGTTGTCCCGGTCCGGCGGTCTCGCTCCGGGAGTCGGCCGAGGATCCCGAGGAGCCGCCGAGTGGCCGTTCACGCTCCCCGCCGGCCGAGAGCCGAGCCGGTCATCCCGCAGAGCAGCCTCGTCCGGACCCGGTTGATCCGATGATGGACATCGCCACTGCGATCGTGAAGCTGCAGATCGCCGACAGCGTAGGCCTTTCGGAGCGAACCGGTGTTGCCGGGGTGACGACCCTGCTGGCGACGGACCCGCGGGTCGAACGGGCTGACACGCTGCAGATCTCGCTCGGCGAAGGCCCGAGCATCAACGCCGGGTATCTCGACGACGTCCTGAGTTCCGACGACATCGTGGCCGACGGTCGGTGGCCGACGTGGGCAGCGGCCGTGGCGGACCTGGGTATCGCCGCTCTCATCATGGTCCGCCTCTACAGTCTCGACGAGACGACCGGCATTCTCAGCCTCTACTTCCACACTGCCCGGACCATCACCGACGACGACCGTCAGATCGCGGCTCTGGCCGGTATCCATGCCTCGATCGAGCTCAACAGGCGGAACCCGTCGACACAGCAGCACCGACTCTGGCGGACGGTCGAGTCCCAGCACCGGATCGGCCAGGCCCAGGGGATCCTGATGGAGAAGCTGCAGATCGACGCGTCCGCGGCATTCACGGTGCTGCACCGACTGTCGCAGGACACCGGTACCAGGATCGATGATCTCGTCGATCAGCTGCTGGACACGGGCATGCTCCCGGGCGTCACGGACGACCTCTGAGACGTGCGGTACGGACCCGGCCCGCGTCGAACTGCCGATCCGTGTCCGGCCGGCGCCGGGGCATGGCACGATGCTGGGCAGAGCCGTGCACGCGGACCTGCGCCGGGACGCGCTGTGCGGATCCGCGGACGACACCGAGGGGACACACCTGACGATGCGGTTGCTGTCCGTCGATTTCGGAACCTCCAACACCGTCGTCGCGCTGGCCGTCGATGGTCAGGCGCCGCGCACCCTCACCTTCGACACCTCGCCGCTGCTGCCCTCGGCGGTGTTCCTGGACACCGACGGCACCATCACCGTCGGCCGGGAAGCGCAGCGCAAGGCGCGGCTGGATCCGGCACGCTACGAGCCCAACCCGAAGCGTCGGATCGACGACGGCGACGTCCTGCTCGGTGACACGGTCGTCAAGGTCGTCGACCTGATCGCTGCGGTGCTCAGGGCGGTGGCGACGGAGGTCAGGCGTCAGCTCGGTGGCGCAGCCCCTGACGAGATCCGACTCACCCATCCCGCGCAGTGGGGAGCGCCGCGCCAGAACACCCTGATCAGCGCCGCACGGGCGGCGGGCCTCGGCACGAACCTGGTCCTGATCCCCGAACCCGTTGCTGCCGCGGCGCAGTACACCCGGCTGCCCGGCCGCGAACTGCCGGCGGGTGGATCCGTCGCCGTGTACGACCTCGGCGGGGGCACCCTCGACATCGCGGTCGTCGGACGATCGCAACAGCAGTTCCACGTCCTGGCCGAGGCCGGGCTGTCCGACCTGGGCGGTCTCGACTTCGACCAGGCCGTGCTGGATCAGGTCGGTCGCACGGCGAGTGCCACGGATCCTGGCCGCTGGCAACAGATCCTGCGGCCGACGGACGCCTCGGCCCGTCGTGCGGCGCGCGCGCTGGCGGATGACGTCCGGGCGGCGAAGGAAACTCTGTCGGGGTATCCGCAGACCGACGTCGCACTGCCGGATCCGTTCGAAGACGTGCACCTCACGCGCTCCGAGTTCGAGGGGCTGATCCGGCCGAACCTGATGCGCTCCATCGAGGTCCTGCAGTCGACGCTGCGATCTGCGGGGGTCGGCCCCGAGCGGGTGACGGGCATCTTCCTGGTCGGCGGGTCCAGCCGGATCCCGTTGGTGGCCACCCTGATCGCCGACCAGTTGGGGGTCGTCCCGGTGGCCCTCGACCAACCGGAGACCGCTGTCGCACTCGGTGCGCAGCTGGTGCCGGTGCAGCGCGAGGGCAACCGGACAACCGCGGTCGGCGGACCCAGCTCCGGCGCGTTCCCCGTAGGACCGCCCAGCGGTGGTTCCCGTCCGAACCCGTCGCACACCGGGCCGGTGCGCCCAGCCGCTGGGGCTCACCAGACCTCCGGTCCACAGCCCACTCCCGGTGCGGCCCACGGCTCGTCGTACCCCGGCCAGTTCGGGGCCGGCCCGCCGTCGCAGGGCACCCGCCGATCCCCCCTGCTGATCGGCGGGGTGGTGGTGGCCGTCGTTGCCGTCCTGGTCGCTGCTTTCCTGGTGATCAAGCCCTTCGGCGGCGGCACTGCTGATCCGACGCCGACCGATCCACCGACCACCGGCGCCCCGAGCACCGGGTCCTCCGCGCCGCCCCGTAGCTCGCCCCCGGCCGATCCGTCGCAGACCGGGTTCGGACCCGGCAAACTGTTGACGCAGCCCGAGTTCGCGTTCCTGGGGCCGAGTTCGGAGAGGCTGGAGAACTGCGGCAACAACACCGCGTCGTTCAACAAGCTGAATCCACCGCAGCCCTATCAGGCTCCCCGGATCATCCGGTGCGAGATTCCCGAGGACGACAGCAACGGCCTGTACGGACGGACGCTGCTGTTCCTGTTCAGCACTCCGGATCCGGCCGCCGCCCAGAAATTGCTGGCGCAGATCACCACCGACCGCAAACGTGACGGCACCTTCAGCGTGCAGACCAAGGGCGGGGAGACCCCCAGTGCCGCAGGCACGCTGAACGTGGTGGTGGCCGATCACCTCGCGGTGTTCGGAACCGACTCGAGCGGGAGCGGAGACGGCGTGCCCGCGGTCGCCTGGGGTGTGGACAGCGGTCCGTACGTGGGCGTCATCATCGGCGTGCAGTCGTCCTCGGCCAACGATCTGCTCGAGTTCTTCGACCTGTCCTACCGTCCGCGCTAGAGCCAGGAGGACGCACCGTGCAAGGCCCGTTGTCGCAATCGGTGGCCGCGCTGTGTCGGGCGCTGCTGCCCCAGGTGTCGCCGCGGACCGCGGGCGGGATCGGCGAGATCCTGCGGCGGCTCGACACCCCGCTGCAACTGGCCGTCGCCGGACGGATCAAGTCGGGCAAGTCGACTCTGGTCAATGCGCTCATCGGCCGTCGGGTCGCACCGACGGACATCGGCGAGTGCACCAGGCTGGTCACCCGCTTCCAGTACGGCACCGTCGACCGGATCGAGGTCGTGCACCGTGACGGCCGCCGGACAACCGTGCCCTTCGCGCCCGACGGCGGCATCCCGCCCGATCTCACGTCCGCTGCGGGCATCTCGATCGACGAGGTCTCGCACCTGGAGGCCTACCTGACCAGCGCGCTGCTGGCCGACGTCACGGTGATCGACACACCGGGGCTTGGTTCGATGGACACGGCGTCGGTCTCGCGGACGGAAGCGTTGCTGGGCACCGCGAATCAGCAGGGCTCCGCCGGGGACGCGGAGGCCGGCGTCGGCGCGGAGTCCGACAGCCTCGACCGGGTGTCGGAGTTCGCCGTCGCCGGCGCCGAGGCCGTCGTCTACGTGTTCACCCAGTCCGTGCGCGCCGACGACACCCAGGTGCTCGCCGCCTTCACTGCGGCCACCGCCTCCCGTGACGCCGGACCGGTCAACGCCCTGGGGGTGCTCAACAAGGCGGACACCATCCCGGCCGACAGCGTCGAGGGATCCGGTGGTGACGCGTGGACGGCAGCTCGGCTGGTGGCGCAGAGTCAGGCGGCATTGTTGCGTCCGCGGGTCGCCGACGTGCTGCCGATGAACGGTCTGCTCGCCGAGACGTCCGAGACCGGCGCGTTCACCGGCGCCGATGCGGAGGCTCTGCGCACCCTGGCCGGCGTCGACCCGGCACTGTTCGATGCGATGATGATGGCTGCCGATCTGTTCACCACGCTGGAGCTCGGGGTGCCGGGCGAGGTGGAGACCGCCGTCCGGATGCGGCTGCTGCAGCTGCTGGACCTGTACGGTATCAACGTTGCGGTACAACAGATCCGCGCTGAACCGGCGATCTCCGCAGGTGAACTCCGCCGCCGGCTCTCGGCCAGGTCGGGCCTCGAGGAGCTGCGTCGCCGGCTGGGCGAGGTGTTCCGGCTCCGGGCCGACGGGATCAAGGCGTCAGCGGCACTGGCCTCCATCGGACTGCTGGCGTCCGTCGCCGATGATGTGCACGAACGACAGCGGATCGCCGACGGCATCGAGATGTTGCTGCAACGTCCCGCAGCACACCAGCTCCGGCTCATGGAGGCGCTCACCCTGGTGTCGGGCAGCTCGGTGCAGTTCGACACCGACCTGACCGCGGAGATTCTCCGGTTGGGATCCTCCACGCACCCCGAGGAGATGCTGGGTCTGCCGCAGGCGTCCTCGGCCCAGCTGCAGACAGCTGCCCTGGAGCGGGCAGGGTGGTGGCGCTCCTTCGCCTCCTTCGGTGCCACCCCCGCGCAGGCCCGGATCGCGCACGTGGTGCACCGCGCCTATTTCCTGCTGTGGCAACAGCTCTCGGGTCATCGGCCGACGACACCCCAGGGGCTCGCGGGCGGTCGCTCGGCAGGACCAGCCGGCGGTCGGCCATGACGGGCGCTGTCACCGGAGTGGATCGTGGGAGGCTCTGATGAGCGCGCAGGAGCACCCGGTGGATGCTGCCGGTGATGGGTCCGATGAGGACGACGCGCCGAGCGGTCTGATCGAGGCTGCGGACGTCCCGGGTTCCGCAGGCGAGCCGCCGGTGCTGCGGCCGGACGTCGACGATGCCGCGGAGCGGAGGGCGCTCCTCGAGTTGCTGATCTATGCCTGGGACCGGGCCCGGAGCCCGGGTGTGTGGGAACGGCTCACCACCGGACTCGCTGCCATCGGCGTGAGCGTCGAGCGACCGGACGGGGCGGCGTTCGATCCGGCCCTGCACGAGGTGGGGGGTGTGCAGAGCACCGATGATCCCGCGCTGGTCGACACCGTCGCGGAGACCGAGGTGGTCGGGTTCACCGATCGCGGAACCGTGCTGCGCGAACCGATCGTGGTCGTCTACCGACGCGGCTGACGCACCGCGCGGACGTGGGGCCGATCAGTGCGGCCACCGTTCTCCCGGGCCGCGGCTGTGCGGGCCAGTAGCGTGATCGCCATGACATCTCCGCCGCCCGCGCTCCCGCAGGCGATCCGTCAGTGGCGGGAGCAGGCTGTTGCCTGGGTACGCCCCAGGGATGCAGAGACGGCGGCCGTCCTGGCCAGTGCCCGTCGGCCCGCCGGGATCCCCAGGGTCGTGGTGGTGGGCGAGACCAACCGCGGCAAGTCCTCGCTGGTCAACGCTCTGCTGGGAGTGCCGAACCTGTCGCCGGTCGATGCGGGTCTGGCGACCTCGACGTATCTGCAGATCAGCCGCGCGGCGGACGGTGCGCCACCGGTGCGGGCGGTCGCGCACTTCGGTCCCGGGATGGCCGACATCTCGTTCCCCATCGCGGAGTTGCACGGGTGGGCCACCATGGGCGCGGCCGTCGAGGCGGATCGCGACCTGCCGCCGCCGCGGTGGATCGAACTCGCGGTGCCGTCCGCTCTGCTCGACGCAGTGGTCCTGCTGGACACCCCGGGCGTGGGCGGGCTGGTGCCCGGTCACGCCGACCTCGCTGCGGAGGCAGCGGCCGGCGCGACCGCGTTGTTGTTCGTCGTCGATGCCTCCGCGCCGTTCTCGCAAGGGGAGATCGGGTTCCTGCAGTCGGTGGCCGACCGGGTGGACGCCGTCCACTTCGTCGTCACCAAGACGGACTCCTACCGCGGCTGGCGGGAGATCGTCGCCGCCGACCAGCAGTTGCTGGCCCGCTACGTCCCGCGATTCACCGACGCCCCGTTCCATCCGGTGTCCAGCACCCTCGCGGTGGCGGCCGATGCGCAGCCGGACCCCCGGATCGCCCAGGTGATCCGCGCCCAGTCCGGCATCGAGGAACTGCGGTCCGTCCTGACCCAGGAGGTGTCCGGCCGGGCCGCACTGCTGGCGGATGCCAACCTGATCCGGACGGCCGTGACAGTACTGGCCGGCGAGCTCGTCCGGCTGGAGACGGAGCATCGCACCCTCACCTCGGGAGCCGAACAGGTGGAGCACCTGCGGCACCGGAAGGAAGAGCTGCTGGAGCGGCGCCGGACCGGAGGCGGTCGATCGTGGCAGGTGATCCTGCGCGCCCAGATCCAACGGGCCAGGGTGGATCTGACGCACGAGACGGCCAGGGAGGTCCGCGAAGCGCTCAACCTGTTCCGCGGCGCCATCGACTCCGCGGACGCAGATCAGTTGCGGCAGTTGCCGTTCCACATCGATGCCTATGCCCAGTCGATGACGGCGCGCGCACACCGCCGACTCCTCGAGGCGATGAACCAGATCGTCAACTCGGTGCTGGCCGACCTCTTCACCCCGGCGGAGTTGGCCACCCTCGCAGGGCATCTCGCGACCAGGCCGTACGAGCCGCTCGTGACGCGCGGGCCCGAACGGACGAAGAACGCCGACGACACGATCATGTCGTTGGCCGGCGGCGGGATCGGTCTGACCCTCGGCAGTCTGGTGCGGATGGGTGCTGGGGCGGTGCTCCCAGCGGCTTTCGGGGTCGTGCTGCTGCCGGTGTCGCTGGCGCTGGGCGGGGCCGCCGCGTTCTTCATGGTGCGATCCAGGCGTCGGGTCCAGGACAAGGCCCATCTCAAGCAGTGGCTGATGGAGGTGCTGTCGGAGGCCAAGGCGCAGATCGACCAGAACATCGCCGAACAGTTCATCGAGGCCGACGAGCAGCTCACCCTGGCGCTGGATGACGTGCTCACGAAACAGGTCTCGGCGATCGACACCGAGATCCGGGACGTCGACAGCGCCCTGAAGCTGGACGCGACGGAGCGGGCCGCGCGCACCCGGGCGCTGGTCGACCGCGGGAGGTCGGGGGCAACGCTGGTCGGCGCCGGGGAGGAGCTGATCCGGCGGGTACAGCGGACGCCGGGGGTGGGCGCCGTGATGCTGGGCGCCGGCGCGCTGGGCGCGGTCGGCAACCAGCCGGTGCCCCCACCGGCTGCAGGGTCGAACTCCGGCGTCCGGACGGCGCCGCGCAGCAGCGCACCACCGGAGCCGGATCCCGCCATCACCCAACCGGCACCGATCCGCAGTACCCCGCGACCGGTACCGCAGGTGCCGGGAAGCATGCCGCGGGCGCCGTTCCCGACCGGGTCGACCGTGCCCCGGACGCCGATCATCCCCACCGGCTCCACCCTGGCCGCGATCGCCGGGCGAGGTCGTTCGCGGCCGGATGCAGATCCACCTGCACCCGCTCCGCCGGTGCAGACCGGTCCGGTCCCCGAACCCGAGGAGGACCGCACCGGTCGGATCCCCGAGGTGGCAGCCGACGATTCCCCCACCGGACCGCGATCGTTGTGGGTGCCTCCGGGTCGCTGAGCAGCGGGGGCGTCGATCGATCCCCGCCGGCCCGACCGGATGGGCCACACTGGAGCCGAGACGACCGGGCGCCCGCCCGGGCGAGGAGGACACGATGCCGGCTCGAGCGTTCGTCCCACCCATTCCGCCGACGACCCCGCGCCGTTCGGAGCACCAGCCCGGATTCCGGATGCAGTTGCCGCGAGCCGTGCAGCAGGCGATCGCCGATGCCGACAGCGCCCGGCGGCGTCGCCGGGCGGCGTCCGGGCCGGATCCGCGGCCGCACACGGCCGGCACCGTGCCGATCATCCCGATTGATCTCGGCCGACTCCTCGGCCGCTCGGCACCCGACGCTGCACCGGACTGATCGCGTCGCCAGGACGGTCTCGTGGTCGCAGCGCCGACCCTCCGGGAACCGATCCAGCGGGCCCGGAGTCACACCCCCAACCATCGGCCATCACCGCCCCAGAAGGAGAGCACCATGGAGTACAGCGACGGTCCGGACCAGGTGGAGCCGGGCGACGAGCTGGTCATGGACCACGAGAGCCTCGGGGCGGCCACCTACGATTCCGACCACGACGGCGTTGCCGATTCGGTGATCATCGGCATCGACGACCACACGGTGATGTTCACGGACGCCGACGGTGACGGTGAGGTCGACTCCCGCACTACGTTCGACACCGATGGTGAGGTGCTCGAGCAGAAGAACGTCTCGGGAGAGGACGCCACCACCAGCTCGTCCGACAGCACCGACAGCGGCGGAGACACCGGTGGCGATACGACCGGTGGCGATACGACCGGTGGCGATACGACCGGTGACGGGGAGACGTCCAGCACTGTGATCTCGGTGGTGGACGACCAGGGGCGATCTGTCGACGTGGGCCCGCCGACGGTCGACATGGACGGCGACGGAACCGCCGACACGGCCGTCGTCCAGGGGGACGGCGGATCCACCATCGGCTACACCGACCGCAACGGCGACGGTGAGGCCGACCAGATCACCGAGATCACTGCCGATCGGCACGTCACCATCTCGGTGGTCAACTCCGCCGGCGACTGGGAGGTCGCGCAGACCGGCACCCTCGATGCGAACGGTCATTTCGTTCCGTCGGAAGGATCCGGTACCACCACGGACGATCTGCGTCAGGACGGCACCGCGGCCGAGAGCGTTGCCTGGGGGCTGCTGCCCGCCGACACCGGCGACGCCACCGATGCAGCCGATCCCGCCGCCGGACAGGCCGCCGCGTCCGGAGCCACCGCACCCGACGACACTGCAGGCAACGTTCCGATCGTCTACACCGACCCGGAGGGAAACACCTACGAGCTGGGTCTGCCGACCGAGGACTTCAACGGCGACGGGCGGGCCGACACGGTGATCACCACCCTCGCCGACGGCACCGTCGTCGGCTACTCCGACGTCGACGGCGACGGTCTCACCGATCAGGTCACCCAGATCAACACCGACGGCACCGTCACCATCGGAGTGCCGGACGGCGTCGGGGGCTGGGAGGAAGCAGCCACCGGCACGCTCGGGGCGAACGGCGAGTTCGTCCCCGCCTGAGGCTCCCCTGCCCGGCAGCCGCCTGCGGCTCCGGGTAGGAATGACGCATGACCGCGGACTCCACCACCACCATCAGCGCCACCGTCCCCTACGGCGCCTGGCCCTCACCGATCGACCTCGACATGATCACCGCCGGGTCGGTGGGTCTGTCCGGGGTCCAGTGCGACCACGCCGACGGATCTGTCTACTGGCTCGAATCACGTGCCTCCGAGGCCGGACGTTCCGTCCTGGTGCGATGGCGTGATGGACGTCGCGAGGACGTCACCCCCGCCCGGTTCAACGTCCGCAACGGAGTGCACGAGTACGGCGGCACCAGTTATCGCGTCCAGGACGGGGTGCTGGTGTTCTCCGATTTCGCTGACGGGCGGCTGTACGTGCGGCGGGTCGAATCCACCGACGAGCCCCGGCCGCTGACCCCTGACCTGCCGGGCCGGGTGCTGCGGTACGCGGATCCGGTGCTGGACCTGTCGCGACGGCGGGTGCTCGTCGTCCGCGAGGACCACCGCCGGGTGGGTGAGGCCGACGGACCCCTGGAATGCGTGAACACGATCGTCGCGGTCAGTCTGGATGCCGCGGGCGACGACGCCGGTGAGCTGCTGGTGGACGGACACGATTTCGTGTCGTCGCCGCGACTCTCACCGGACGGGCACCGGCTGCTCTGGCTCAGCTGGGAACACCCCGACATGCCCTGGGATGCAACCACTCTGTGGTCCGGCGACCAGGACGGGGCCGGCGCACACCGGCTCGCGGGAGGACCGGGCGTCTCGATCGCCGAACCGGGCTGGACCCCGGATTCCCGAGAAGTCTGGTGCACGGACGAGAGCGGTTTCTGGAACCTGGTGATCGACGGTGTGCCGGCCTACCCGGTGCGGGCCGATTGTGCGGATCCCGCGTGGGTGTTCAGCGATCCGGGTTGGGTAGCGTCCGACGATTCCTCGCTCGTGCTGCGGCGACATGATCGAGGCGGGGTCACGCTGGTCCGCGTCCCCGCCGGGAGGCCGGCAGCGGTCTCGACCCTTGCCTCGTTCGCCGGGTGCAGCGAGCTGGTCTCCGACCCGGACGGCGGGATCCTGCTGGTGGCCTCGTTCCCGGACCGCCCGGCCGCGGTGGTTCGGGTCGAGCCCGACGGACACCAACAGATCCTGCGGCGGAGCGTCGAGATCGATCTCGATCCCGCGCTGCTGTCGGTCGCAGAGCCCATCCAGTGGGACACCCCTGACGGGGCAACGAGTTTCGGCTACCTGTACCACCCGAAGAACCCTGCTGCCCACGCTCCTGCCGGTGCGTTGCCACCGCTGCTCGTGCTCAGTCATGGTGGTCCGACCGCTGCAGCCAGAGCCGGTCTCGCCCTGGGTACCCAGTTCTGGACGAGTCGCGGCTTCGCTGTGCTGGACGTCGACTACGGCGGCAGCACCGGCTACGGGCGTGCCTACCGCGATCGACTGCAGGGCACCTGGGGGATCGTCGATGTGGATGATTGTTGTTCCGGCGCACAGCATCTCGTTGATCGTGGGGTGGTCGATCGGAGCAAGCTGGTGATCAAGGGCGGCAGTGCTGGTGGGTACACGACGCTCGCGGCCCTGGCCTTCCGGGACACCTTCGCCGTGGGGGTGAGTCGGTACGGCATCGGTGATCTGAAGACCCTGGCGACAGACACCCACAAGTTCGAATCGCGATACCTCGACGGGCTGGTCGGCCCCTATCCGCAGGAGAAGGCCCGCTACCAGGAGCGATCGCCGATCCACCACGTCGACGGGTTCGACTGTGCCCTGCTCGTGCTGCAGGGCGAGGACGACAAGGTCGTCCCGCCCGCCCAGGCGACCAGCATCGCCGATGCCGTCCGTGCCAAGGGGCGCCCGGTGGCCCTCCGGATGTACGCCGGTGAGGGGCACGGGTTCCGGGCGGCTGAATCAGTGCGCGATGCGACCCTGAGCGAGCTGGCCTTCTACGGCCGGATCTTCGGTTTCGTGCCTGCCGACGAGGTGCCGGACGTGGAGATCGACAACCTCTGACGGCGGAGCCTGATCGGGGTCCGTGGTGGACCGATGATCGAGCGACCCAGGAGTCGAGATCTCCGCCGGTGGTGACTCGTCAGTTCTTCGGCGTGCCCGAGTGCCCGCCGGGTCACCGCCCGGTCAGTGTGAGCAGGCCGGCTGCCCGGGCAACACGATGCCGATCGCCAGTCGTCGTTCGTGACCATCCACCCTCCACCGCGCATCGGTGGGGCGGGTGCCGTGCGTCTTCAGGACCGCGGCGACCTGCGCTGCGTCGTCGATCACCGCGCACGCGCGATGATTCCTGTCAGCGTCGACGGCTGCCCGGACCGTGGGACTGAGTGGAATGGGCCAGCGGCGCACCGGGTCTGCGCCGGTTCCCCGGCCCCCGACCCCACCCGGAATCCCTCCGGCGACCACCAATCGATCCGGCACCCAGCGTGTCCCGCCCTTCGCGGGTGCCTTGACGGCGTCGAGGAGGCCGGCAAGTTTCTTCCTCGCCTGCTCCTGCGCAGCGGTGATGCCTCCGGTGGCCACGATCTTCTCGGCGCCGAGGCCATAGACGCGAACCGATCTCGAGATTCCGTCGGTCGGTCGGTAGATCACCGTGGTGATGGGGAGATCCGTCACCGGGAGTTCGGACAGGTCGACGGCGGCATCCGGGGATTGGAAGAAAGCGGTCGCCAGCCGGTTCAGCTCGGCCAGGTCGATGGCGCCGATCCGGACCCGCGGTACCGGGTCGCAGTAGGCGCCCAGAGCATCGGCGACCAGCACCGTCCCGTCGTCGTAGACGACGGTTGTCGGAGTCAAGGTGCTCGTCGTCTCGCAGTAGAAGGTCGGCTCGACGGTGACGGTGAACACCGGAGTCGCCCCGGCTCCGGGACGCGGACCCGCGACGGTTCCGGGAACCCCGCGGCTGCTCGGATGCGGTGAAGTGAGCCGGGTGCTCGTGCCGTCCTTGCCTGAGGTGCCGGGAGTCGAGGGGCTCGCAGTGGAAGAGCTGGGACTGCTGGGGTCTCCGCCGACCTGCGCCGAACTCGTCGCGGCGGTTGCGGGCTCGACCGGCTCGGCCGTCGTGTCCCGGCTGCACCCCGCACCGAGCACCACTACGGGCAGCAGGATCAGGGCGAATCGTCTGCCTCCCAGGCGGGGCTTCATGACCCCTGGACGCGGCAGCCCACCGGCGAGGTTGCATCACCCGGCAGGCCCGGCAGGCCCGGCAGGCCCGGCAGGCCCGGCGAGCAGGGCGAGGCACACACCAACGGCAGGCGACGGAGCGGTCGATCCCACGCCGGGTCTTTCACCCGCCGGCCAGCGCCGTCGTCACCCCGTCCTCGTGCGGGCCCAGGTGCCGCGGATCGGGCTGCCAGATGGCATCCCAGGCGGCCTTGACCGCAGCGGGGACCTCGCGGATCTCCGGCGAGCTCGTCACCAACGGATGCGGATCGGCGACCCCGTCGGTGTCGATCCCGATCTGTCGGCAGAGGAAGACCGCCCTGGAGAGGTGGAACTGCTGGGTGACCACCAGCAGTCGGGTGACGCCGAAGATCTCCTTCGCGCGGAAGCAGGAGTCGTAGGTGTCCTGGCCGGCGAAGTCGAGCACCACCTTGTCGACCGGAACGCCCTGTGCCACCAGGTAGTTGCGCATTGCGGTCGGCTCGTCGTGCTCGGCCGTGCGGTTGTCGCCGGACACCAGCAGCACCTTCACCTTGCCGGCCTTGAACAGTGCGGCAGCGTCGTCCAAGCGGTACTGCAGGTACTCCGATGGCGTTCCGTCGGCCCGGAGACCGGCGCCCAGGACGAGCGCGACCCCGGCCGACGGTGCCTGCGCCACGGTGAATTCGTGGTCACCGGCGTCGATGCGGACCCAGGCGTAGGAGGCGCCGACCACCACGACTGCTGCCGTTGCCAGTACTGCCACGCCGACGATCACCCGACGCAGCAGGCGTCGGCGGGGCGACCGGGTCGGCACTGAGTCAGTGCTGCCGGTGCTCGGGACCCCGCCGTGCTCGGCCGGGAACGCGGTGTCGTCCGGATCCGGCTCCTGCGTCATCTGACGTCCTTCGCTCTCAGGTCCCGGGGCTCTGGTCACTGCCGCCCCACGGGGCAGCGTGTGGGGTAGGAAGTGTCATCATGACCGATTCGTCACTGCGGCGCGGTGGATCCGTGGGAGGACGGGCCACGGAACGCGATGGTGGTCGGGTGCGGGCGTGCATAGGGTGGTCGGGTGCCAGACATCGATGCCCGGAACCCGTCCGAGAGCCACGCTGCCCACCAGGTCGATCCGGAGTTCCTCGCATTGCCGCTGGGTCGACTCGCCGACGCGGCGCTGTCGGCAGCCACCGCCGCAGGCGCCGGATTCGCCGATTTCCGCTGCGAACGCCTGCTGACCGGCACCTTCGCCGTCAAGGACACCGCCGTCGCGGACGCAGGTGAGGCCACGTCCATCGGTTATGCGGTCCGGGTGCTGGTCGACGGCGTCTGGGGCTTCGCTGCTGGATTCGTCTTCACCTCCGAGGCGGTCCGTGAGGTCGCCGAACAGGCGGTCACGGTGTCCCGGGCGCTCGCCCCGATCGTCGGCGAACGGGTGGAACGCGCCGACGAGCCGGTGTACGCGGATGCCACCTGGATCTCCGACTACCGCATCGACCCGTTCGCCGTGCCGGTGTCCGACCGGCTCGGGCTGCTGGTGGATGTCTCGGAGCGACTGCTCGCCCACGACGGCGTCAACCACACCAGCGTGACGTTGCTGCAGGTCAAGGAGAACAAGTTCTACGCCGACACGGCCGGTACCCGCACCACCCAGCAGCGGGTCAGGCTGCATCCCGAGGTGACGGGGATCGGTGTCGACGCTGACACCGGGGGCTTCGAATCGATGCGCAGCATCGCCCCGCCGGTCGGGCGCGGGTGGGAGTACCTGACGGACACGACGCTGTGGGACCTGTCCGGGGAAATCGTCGAGATCGGCGCAACACTGGCCGAGAAGCGGAAGTCCCCGTCGGTCGTCGCCGGCCCCACCGACCTGGTGATCGACCCGTCCAACCTCTGGCTGACGATCCACGAGTCCATCGGTCATGCCACCGAGTACGACCGCGCGATCGGCTACGAGGCGGCGTACGCGGGGACCTCGTTCGCGACCCCCGACCACCTGGGCACCCTGCAGTACGGCTCCGGGCTGATGAACGTCACCGGCGACCGGACGGTGGCGAACGGACTCGCCACGGTCGGGTTCGACGACGACGGCGTCGCCGGTCAGCAGTGGGACCTGATCTCCTCCGGGCTGCTCGTCGGCTACCAGCTCGACCGGGTGTTCGCCCGGAAGCTGGGTCTGCCGCGCTCCAACGGGTGTGCCTTCGCCGACTCGCCGGCACACATCCCGATCCAACGGATGGCGAACGTCTCGCTGCAGCCCGACCCGCAGGGCGGCAGCACGAACGACCTCATCGCCGGGGTCGAGAACGGCATCTACGTCGTCGGCGACAAGTCGTGGTCGATCGACCAGCAGCGCTACAACTTCCAGTTCACCGGGCAGCGGTTCTACAAGATCGAGAACGGGGTGCTGGCCGGTCAGCTCCGTGACGTCGCCTACCAGGCGACCACCACCGATTTCTGGGGCGCGATGGACGCGGTCGGAGGTCCCGAGACCTTCGTCCTCGGCGGCGCCTTCAACTGTGGCAAGGGCCAGCCCGGTCAGGTCGCGGCCGTCTCGCACGGCTGCCCGGCCGCCCGGTTCCGCGGGATCAACGTGCTCAACACTGCCGAGGAAGGTGCCGCGTGAGCGACCACTCCGACATGACCACTTCCGTGCTGACCCCGCAGCAGATCATCGAGGCCGCGCTCGCTGCTTCCCGCACCGACGGCTGCGTGGTGGTCGTCCGCTCCATCGGGGAAGCGAACGTCCGTTGGGCCAACAACACCGTCACCACCTCGGGTCTGGCGGCATCGTTGAGCTGGTTCGTGGTGGCGGTGGACGGCAGGACGGCCGGCACCCACGCCGGCTCGGCCGTGGACGCGGCGTCGCCCGCCGCGGTCGCGGAGGTCGTGGCCGCCGCCGAGGGTGCGGCGCGATCGGCCGCTGCCTCCGGCCCGGCCCGGGATGCCCAGCCGTTGATCGAACCCGGGTCCGATGCGGGCGTCGATGCCGACTTCGGCGATGCACCTGCCGCCGAGTCGTTCGGTGTCTACGACTCCTTGCTGCCCGGCCTCGGCGCCGCATTCGACGGCGCCCGCGGGGCGAGCAGGATCCTCTACGGCTTCGCCCGGCACGAGTTGACCACGACGTACCTCGGTTCCTCGACGGGTCTGCGCCGACGCTGGGTGCAGCCCACCGGCACGCTCGAGGTGAACGCAAAATCGTCCGACCTGACGCGATCGTCGTGGGCGGGGGCGTCGACCGCAGACTTCACCGACGTGGACGTCGAGTCGATGGCAGACGATCTGACCCGTCGGCTCGGTTGGGCGGATCGCACCGTCCAGCTCGAAGCGGGCCGGTACGACACGGTGTTGCCACCTACGTCCGTCGCCGACTTCCTCATCCACCTCGCGTGGTCGGCCGGAGCCCGGGCGGCCTACGAGGGACGGTCGGCATTCTCCGCTCCCGGCGGCGGGGTCAAACTCGGCGAACGGGTGTCGGAACGTCCGTTGGAGCTCTACAGCGATCCGGCCGAGCCGGGCATCGAGAGCTCTCCGTTCACCGCGGTGGAGTCTTCGGGATTCGACGGTGAGTTCTCGGTGTTCGACAACGGTGCGCCGATTTCTCGGTCGTCCCTGGTGCACGACGGCAAGCTCGCCGGGTTGGTCCACACCCGGGCGACGGCGGCCGAATACTCCGCTACCGCAACGATTCCCGCCGACAACCTGGTGCTGCGCGGCGGTGACGAGAGCCGGGGCATCGACGACCTGGTTGCCGGCGTCGACCGCGGCCTGCTCGTCACCTCGCAGTGGTACCTGCGCGAGGTCGACCCGATGACGATGCTGCTCACGGGGCTGACGCGGGATGGCGTCTATCTCATCGAGCACGGGGAGGTGACGGCCGCGGTCAACAATTTCCGCTTCAACATGTCACCACTGGACGTGCTCCGCCGGGCCTCCGACATCGGCGGTACGCAGCGCTGCCTCTCGCGGGAGTGGAGCGACTGGTTCACCCGCTCGGCCATGCCACCGATGCGCGTCGACGGCTTCCACATGTCGTCGGTGAGCAAGGCGCAGTAACGAGGTTCGCTGGTCGAGCAGCGGGGAACGAGCGTGTCGGGATCCCGTCGGTTCCGAGGTTCGCTGGTCGAGCAGCAGGGAACGAGCGTGTCGGGATCCCGCCGGTTCCGAGGTTCGCTGGTCGAGCAGCGAGGAACGAGCGTGTCGAGATCCCGCCGGTTCCGAGGTTCGCTGGTCGAGCAGCAGGGAACGAGCGTGTCGAGATCCCGTCGGTTCCGAGGTTCGCTGGTCGAGCAGCAGGGAACGAGCGTGTCGAGATCCCGTCGGTTCCGAGGTTCGCTGGTCGAGCAGCAGGGAACGAGCGTGTCGAGATCCCGTCGGTTCCGAGGTTCGCTGGTCGAGCAGCGAGGAACGAGCGTGTCGAGACCCCGTCGGTTCCGAGGTTCGCTGGTCGAGCAGCGAGGAACGAGCGTGTCGAGACCCCGTCGGTTCCGAGGTTCGCTGGTCGAGCAGCGAGGAACGAGCGTGTCGAGACCCCGTCGGTTCCGAGGTTCGCTGGTCGAGCAGCGAGGAACGAGCGTGTCGAGACCCCGTCAGATCCGAGATCTGGTGGGCCGCAACGGTCAGCTCAGAGCTGGACGCCGAAGTCGTTGGCGATGCCGGTCAGGCCTGAGGCGTAGCCCTGGCCGACGGCGCGGAACTTCCATTCGTCGTTGTTCCGGTACACCTCGCCGAAGAGCATGGCGGTCTCACCGGCGGCGTCCTCGGTGAGGTCGTAGCGGGCGACCTCCGAACCGTTCGCCGCATCGACCACTCGGACGTAGGCGTTGCGCACCTGACCGAAGCTCTGGCCTCGGCTGTCCGCCTCGTAGATCGACGCGATCACGGCGACCTTGTCCACCTCCGGCGGCAGCGCCGAGACGTTGACGGTGATCGACTCGTCGTCGCCGGCGCCTTCGCCGGTGAGGTTGTCGCCGGAGTGCTCGACGGATCCGTCCGGCGTCCGCTTGTTGTTGAAGAAGACGAAGTGCGCGTTGGACAGCACCTTGCCGTCGGCACCCAGGACGAGCGCGCTGGCGTCGAGGTCGAAGTCGGCGCCCGTGGTGGTGCGCAGATCCCAGCCGAGGCCGAGCACCAGGCTCGTGAGCGTCGGTGCCGCCTTGGTGAGGGAGATGTTTCCGCCCTTGTTCAGGCTGATGCCGGTCATCGGTGTGTACTCCTCGCTGAGGTGCAGCTGCGCTGCAGGGGTGTCAGGACCACGCGTTCCGGGTCCACCAGCATCATGCCCGCTCACGGTCCGTCCGGTGCCCCGATCCCGTCGATCGACGGGCCCCGTGCAGCGATCGACGCGCTGCGACGCTAGCGTCGGGCCCGACGAAGGAGAGGTTCATGGGATTCACCGCTGCGCAGTTGCAGGAAGCCGCAGGCAGGCAGGTCGACGATCTGCTGGGTCCGGGCCTGCGGCTGCTGTTCGTGGGGATCAATCCGGGACTCTGGACGGCGGCGGCCGATGCGCATTTCGCCCGGCCCGGCAACAGGTTCTTCCCGGCGCTGTTCCGGTGCGGGCTGACGGATCATCTGATCAATCCTTCCGCCGGGATGAGCGACGCCGATCGGGCGCACCTCATCGAACGCGGGATCGGCATCACCAACCTGGTGCGGCGCGCCTCGGCCCGGGCGGCTGACCTGACCAGGGACGAGTTGACCGACGGGGGCGAAAGGATCGCCCGGCTGGTCGCGGCCCACCGGCCCCAGGTGGTCGCCATCGCCGGCATCACCGCCTATCGCACCGCCTACCGCCGCGCCAGGGCGAGCGCGGGTGAGCAGGAGGACCTGCTGGCCGGCGCCAAGCTGTGGGTGGTCCCGAACCCGTCCGGGCTCAATGCCCACGAAACCCTCGACTCGCTGGCCGCCGCCTACGGCGCGGTGGGTCGGGCTGCCGGGCTGCTTCCCGCGCAGACCCCCTGATCGACGCAGCCCCCTGGATGGTCGGTGCAGAGCTTCGCGGAGCTGTTCCCGAGCGTTCGGAATCCGGGGTGGCAGGTTCTCGCCACCGGCTCGTCCGCGCGTCGAGCACAGCGCCGGACGTCGACGGAGCATTGCGCCATACGTGTCGTTTCTTGGGTTCGAGCCGGCGACTACCTGGTCAGTTCTGCGCGACATCGCCGGGTTGCGGACCGTAACTCATCGGTGGATTGTCGTAACAAGTGCGTTGCGCAATCGGCTCGACCGCCCTCGGGCGTGGCAAGATCGGCGCCACCCAGGATCTGTGACGAACGAACCGCCTCAGGAGGCAACCGGTGAGAAATCGACTCATCCCAGGTGCAGCGATCGCGCTGTGTCTGACACTTGCAGCATGTGGCGGAGGGTCGGGTGACACCGGCACCTCGTCCCAGAACGCAGCGACGAACAACGGCGCGACGACGGCGGGTTCCGCGACCGGCAGTTCCGACTCCGGATCTCCGAGCAGCTCGGCCGCACCACAGCCGCAGAGCGACGGGATCCTGCAGGACGTGCTGAGTCAGGACGTCAGCACCCTGCTGCCCTCGGACTCCAACGTCGGCGACAACATCGCCGTCCTCGACGTGGTGTACGACGGGCTGGTCCGTTACGACGCGAGCACCAAGAAGCCCTACAACTACGTCGCCGACGACATCAGCACCAAGGACAACACCGTCTGGACGATCAAGATCAAGTCCGGTCTGAAGTTCCAGAACGGCGAGGCCGTCGACGCCGAAGCCTTCATCCGCTCCTGGAACTACGCCGCCTACGGTCCCAACGCACAGGCGAACAACTACTTCTTCGAGCGCGTCAAGGGTTACGACAAGATGCAGGGCGAGACCGACGACGACGGCAAGGTGACGGTGCAGCCGACGGCCAAGGAGCTGTCGGGGCTGGAGGCAGTGGATGCCACGACCATCCAGGTCACGCTGAACGCGCCGTTCGCCGGCTTCTCCACGATGCTCGGCTACACCGGCTTCTTCCCGATGGCCAAGGCCTGCGTGGACGATGTCAAGGCCTGCGCCGTCAAGCCGATCGGCAACGGCCCGTTCAAGGTCGACCAGTGGGACCAGGGCTCCAAGCTGACGCTCTCGAAGTGGACCGACTACACGCTGCCCGAGACCCCGAACTACGCCGGCATCGTGTTCACCGAGTACAAGGGTGAGTCGTCGTGGGCCGACTTCCAGGCGGGCACCATCGACTTCGGCACTCCGCCGACGGCCCAGGTCCAGGCGGCGGCCGACGATCCCGACATCTCCTCCCGCAAGGTCTCCGGCCCCGGAGCAGCGCTGACCTACATCGGCTTCCCTATGTACAAGGGCGCACCGTGGAACGACATCGAGTTCCGCAAGGCGATCTCGCTGGCGATCGACCGGCAGGCCGTGATCGACGCGGTGATCCCCGGCCAGGCCGTTCCGGCCACCAGCTGGGTGGTCCCGGACGGGGTGCCCGGTGGTGTCGCAGGTACCTGTGAGTTCTGCAAGTTGGACGTCGCCGCGGCGAAGGATGCGCTGGCGAAATCGAGCTTCAAGGCCGGCACCGTCCTGAGCATCACGACCGGCAAGGACCAGACACAGAACGACTACTTCAAGGCGATCGGCGACCAGCTGAAAGCGAACCTCGGCATCGACTACACCCTCGATCCGTCGCCCGACTTCTTCTCCAAGCGTTCGTCCCGCGCGATGACCGGCATCTTCCGCAACAACTGGTTCCCGGACTACCCGCTGAACGAGAACTATCTGGCCCCGGTGTACGCCAGCGGCGATGCGAAGAAGGGCAACACGAACTTCGGCTACTACGACGCCGACTTCGAGAAGCTGATCAAGGCCGGCGACCAGTCCAAGGACATCGACGCCGCTGTCGTGCAGTACCAGGCGGCCGAGAAGGTGCTGGCCAAGGACTTCCCGACCGTGCCGGTGAGCTTCGCGCAGAACCTGGTCTACTACTCAGCCAACGTCGAGAACGTCGTCCTCGACCCGTTCTCGGGGACGCCCAAGTTGCGGCTGCTGATGTACAAGGGCTGACGAGGCGAGGGCTGACGAGGCAAGGGGTCTCGACTCGTTCCTCGCTCGACCATCGAACTTCGGTGATCGAGCAAGCGACGAAGGAGCGCGTCGAGATCCCGATCGTTGCCGATGGGGTCTCGACTCGTTCCTCGCCCGACCATCGAACTTCGGTGATCGAGCAAGCGACGAAGGAGCGCATCGAGATCCTCCTGGGGTCTCGACTCCTGCGTCGCTCGACCATCGGAGAAGTCGCTCGGCCACCGGAGACGTCGCTCGACCACCGAGTTCTCGACCACCGCAGTGAGGAGAGGTGCGCGCCACCGTGGCCGGTTACATCCTGCGCAGGGTGCTGCAGGGAATCCTCACGCTGTTCCTGGTGATGATCCTGCTGCACTGGCTCACCACGCTCGTCATCCAGCTCAACGGCAACCCCGCGCTGGCATTCTTCGGCGACCGCATCCCGACCGCGGCACAGCTCGCGGCCGTCACCGCGCGCTTCGGTCTGGACAACACGTGCTACAGCCAGACCGGCAACCCCTGCATCGGCCCGTTCTTCGAGCGGCTCGGCCAGTACCTGCGCGGCGACTTCGGCACCAACTTCCGTGGTCGCGAGGTCACCGACATCGTCGGCTCCGCAGCGCCGAACACCCTGAAGCTCTTCGTCGTGGTCACCATCGTCTGGTCGATCGTGGGGCTCACGCTCGGCTCCGTCGCGGCCCGGACCCGCGGCCGGGCCACCGACACCAGCATCCGGGTCGTGTCGATCCTGATCGACGCGCTGCCGATCTTCGTACTCCTGTTGATCTACAAGTACGTCGTCACGGTGCCGGTGAACAAGTGGGCCAGCAGCAAGTTCGGCTCGGACTCGTTCGTGGCGCTGCTGTTCCGGCCGTCGTTCTCCGCCGACCACAGCTGGGCGACGCTGATCATCCCCGGTCTGCTGCTCGGGCTCGCCGGGACCGCCTCGTTCATCAGGCTGGTGCGTGCTGCCCAGCTGGAGAACTACAACGCCGACCACGTCCGCACCGCCCGCTCGAAGGGGCTGGGCGAGGGACGCGTCACCGTCCGGCACATCGTCCGCAACTCGGCGATCCCGGTGGTCACCGCGGTCGGTTTCGTGTTCACCGACGCGCTGGGCGGCGCGGTGGTGACCGAGGGGCTGATGAACATCAACGGGATGGGCGGCGTGTTGTGGAATGCGGTGCGGGACAGCGAGACCGCGGTGGTGATCGCCGTGGTCACGATGCTGACGGTACTGACGATCGTCGTGATGATCGGCGTCGACATCGTCTACGCACTGCTCGATCCGAGGATCCGCTATGACTGACCCGGGTTCCGCCGCGAACATCGCGGTCACCACCGATCACCCGCAGAGCACGCCGCCGGGGTCCGACCCGGTGGCTGCCGACACCCATTCCCTCTGGTCGGACGCAGTCCGGCAGCTTCGGCGCAAGCCGTCCGTCGTCATCGCCTCTGTCATCGCCGTGTTCTTCGTCGTGGTGGCCGCGTTCCCCTCGTTGTTCACCTCGGTGGATCCAGGGGCATGCAATGTCAGCCAGGCGAAGATCCGTCCGCAGTGGTTCGGCGGCCAACACCCGTTCGGCACCGACCAGTTCGGCTGCGACCTGTTGGCGCAGTTGGTGAACGGGGCGCGACCGTCACTCCTGTTGGCGTTCGTCGTGGTGTTCTTCTCGGTGATCATCGGTGTCACGCTCGGCACCCTCGCGGGGTTCTACCTCGGCTGGGTCGACGCGATCGTCTCCCGGGTCATCGAGGTCTTCCTGGTGATCCCACTGCTGCTGGCGGCTCTGCTGCTGCTGTCGCTGTTCCGGCAGGACGTGTCGTCAGGAGGCGGGACCTTCGCCACGATCCTGCAGCCGGCCATCGTGCTGACCGGTTTCGGGTGGATGAGCTACGCCCGGTACGTCCGGGCCAGCGTGCTGGAGACCAAGCACCTCGACTACGTCACGGCGGCCCGGGTGCTCGGGGCGGGCGACTTCCGGATCATGTTCCGGCACATCCTGCCGAACGCCATCTCGTCGGTGACCGCATTGATTCCCACTGCGATCGCCGGGGTGATCAGCGCCGAGGCAGTGCTGTCGTTCCTGGGGATCGGCGTCCGGCCCCCGTCCATCAGTTGGGGCATCATGCTGAACAGTGGCGCCGAGTGGTTCTCCGGCGGGTATCCGCACATGTTGCTGTTCCCGCTGATCTGCCTGATGCTGACCATCCTCTCGTTCGTGGTGATCGGTGACAACCTGCGGGACGCCCTCGATCCGAAGTTGAAGTGAGGCAGGGCGGATGAAGCTGACGAAGAAGAGCCCAATACCGGCCGCAGCTGCGGCAGCGGGATCGGATGCGGCCGCTCCGTTGCTCGCGGTGACTGACCTGGTCGTCGAGTTCCACACCCCACGCGGCGTGGTGCGGGCCGTCAACGGGCTCTCCTACACGGTGGAAGCCGGTCGCACGCTGGCCATCGTCGGTGAGTCCGGCTCGGGCAAGAGCGTGTCGTCGCAAGCGGTGATGGGCCTGCTGCAGACACCGCCGGCCCGGATCGCCGGCGGATCGATCGTCTTTGAGGGCACGAACCTGTTGTCGTTGTCGCGCAAGCAACATCGGGCATTCTGCGGCGAGAACATCGCCATGGTCTTCCAGGACGCACTGGCCGCGCTGAACCCGGTGTACACCGTCGGATGGCAGCTCACCGAGGCTCTCCGGGTGCGCCGGGGACTGTCGAAGGGCGATGCCCGTCGCAGGGCCGTCGAGTTGCTGGACCTGGTGAGGGTTCCGGCTGCGGCGCAGCGGGTGAAGGAGTACCCGCACCAGTTCTCCGGCGGCATGCGGCAGCGGGTGATGATCGCGATGGCGCTCGCACTGGATCCGCAGCTACTGATCGCGGACGAGCCGACGACGGCGCTGGACGTCACCGTGCAGGCGCAGATCATGCGGCTGCTGGCCGACATCCAGCAGGAGCGGCAGATGGGGCTCATCCTCATCACCCACGATCTCGGGGTCGTCGCCGACGTGGCCGACGATGTCACCGTGATGTACGCCGGCAGATCGGTGGAGGCCGCCGACGTGATGGACACCTACGCCCGACCGGCGCATCCCTACACGGAGGCCCTGTTGCGGTCGATCCCGCGACTGGACTCCAAGGGCAAGGAACTGCCGGTGATCCCTGGCCGGCCGCCGGAACTGCTCGCACTGCCGCCGGGCTGCGCCTTCGCGCCGCGGTGCGACTACGCGCAGGACGTCTGTCGCACCGACCCTCCGCCGCCGGACGTGGAACCGGCCCCCGGCCGCACAGCGGCCTGCCACTTCGCCGCGGAGGTGATGGACCATGTCGCACCCCGCACCCGAGCCTGAGTCCCGCGCAGCACAGGACCCGCCCGACGGGGATCTGGTACAGGCCCTCATCGTGCCCGAGAGCGTCTCCGGCACACCGGTTCTCGAGCTGCGAGACCTCGCCGTCCACTACCCCGTCCGGCGCGGGGCGGTGCTGCGCCGCACAGTTGGGCAGGTCAAGGCGGTCGACGGGGTGTCGCTGTCGCTGCATCGCGGCCGCACCCTCGGGCTGGTCGGTGAGTCGGGCTCGGGCAAGTCGACGCTGGCCAAAGCCCTGGTCGGAGTGGAGACACCGACGTCCGGGCAGATCCTGATCGACGGGGTCGACGTCACCAGCCTGGGAAAGCGCGATCGCAAGCGGCTCCGCCGCGAGGTGCAGATGGTCTTCCAGGATCCGTACACCTCCCTGAACCCGCGGATGTCGGTGGGGGAGATCGTCGGCGAGGCCTACCGGATCCACCCGGATGCTGCCCCGAAGGGGAGCGTGGACCGGGCGGTGGCCGACCTGCTCGATCTGGTCGGGCTGAACCCCGAACACGCAGGTCGGTATCCACACCAGTTCTCCGGCGGTCAACGTCAGCGGGTCGGGATCGCCAGAGCGCTGGCGCTGAAGCCGAAGCTGCTGATCTGCGACGAGCCGGTGTCCGCGCTGGACGTCTCGATCCAGGGTCAGGTGATCAACCTGCTCGAGCGGCTGCAGGAGGATCTGGGCCTTGCCTACCTGTTCATCGCCCACGACCTCTCGGTGGTGCGGCACATCGCCGACGACGTCGCCGTGATGTACCTCGGTCGGTTGGTCGAGGACGGCGACGACACCCAGGTCTACGAGCATGCCCGGCATCCGTACACCCAGGCCCTGTTGTCGGCAGTGCCGCTGCCGGATCCCAGCCGGCGCGGTAGCCGTCCGGAGATCCTGCTCGAGGGTGACGTACCGTCGCCGATCTCACCGCCGCCGGGCTGCAACTTCCACACCCGCTGCCCGCTGGCGCCGACCCTGCCGGAGGCCGATGGCCAGGCCGTTCCGACCATCTGCCGCACCGAAGTGCCGCAGATGACGCCCCAGGACGGGACAGCCGACGGCTCCGGTACGCACCTGGCGGCCTGTCACTTCGCCCGCGAACTCCGGACGGAGCCGGACGTACCGGGCGGCGAGATCGGACGCGGTACCGGGCCGGAGGGACGCTGATGGCCGCGCCGCGGATCACCAGCAGGGCCCCGCGATCGGCGTCGGTGCTGAAGTCCAGGTTGATAGCCGCCAACCGCGCCGAGTTCGAGGCCGGTCTTGCCTGGGCCGGATCAGATCCGTCGATCGAGGCCGCAGCGGCTCGGATCACCGGGGCGCGGCGGCGGTTCGTGCTCGGAGCCGGGATCGGATTCACCTATGCGTCGCTGCTGGCCGGGAAGCTGAACGCTTCGCTCGCCCAGGTCACGGTCGTCGACGGCACCATCGTGCGACCGCTCGACATCCTGTCCGATGTTCGGGAGACGGACGTGCTCATCGCCATCTCGTTGCGGCGATTCCGTGGCTACACGATCGACAACGCACTGCCGTTCGCCCAGGCGGGTGGCTCGTTGGTGGTGATCACCGACTCGGCGTCCAACCCGCTGATCCCGCACTGCACCGAGGCGGTGGTGATCGACACCGACGCCCACCGGACCGGCTCGATCCATTCCGACCTGGCCATGCACCCGGAGACGCCAGGGGTGTCGCCCACGGTCGTCACCCTGGTGATCGATCTGATCGCCACCCTGTCGACCGCCAGCGCGAAAGGGGCCGGCCGCCGCTTCGCCGAACGGGAACGGCTCGGCTCGGAACTGGGCCTGTACCGCGACTGAGTTGCAACTGCGTCGGGCCGCAGGGTGTCGACCCTGGGGCGGGTGGGGAACGACCCCAACCCAGTAGGCCCCGCTCGAAGGCGACCCGGACGGCTGCGGCCCGGTCGCGGACGCCCAGCTTCAGGTGGATCCGCAGCAGATGGGTCTTGACGGTGGCCTCGCTGACGAGCAGCGACCGCGCGACCTCCCGGTTGGTGCCGCCGTGGACGATGGCCTCGAGCACCTCGGTCTCGCGAGCTGTCAACTGCTTGGCGCGCCCGCGGGTGACGAGGCTCTGCACGGCACTGGGGGACAGCACGCTCTCGCCCGCTCCGGCACGCAGCACCGCGTCGATCAGTTCTGCCTTCGGGGTGGCCTTGAGCAGGTAGCCGTCCGCCCCCGCATCGACGGCCGCATGGATGTCGCGGTCTGTGTCGTAGGTGGTGAGCACCAGGATCCGAGGCCTCGACGAAGACCGCTTCCGGAGTGTCCGGATCGCCGAGAGTCCATCTCCTGCAGGCATTCTGAGATCCATCAGGACCAGATCGGGATCGAGTTCTCCGACGGTCGTCACGGCTTCGTCACCGCCGGCGGCCTCCCCGACGACGGTGAGCCGCGGGTCGCCGTCCAACATCCCGCGGATGCCGTCGCGGACCACCGGATGGTCGTCGACGTCAGCAGGAACGACCACGCTGCGGCGGGGGTCGATCGCGATCTGTTCTGTCAACGCGCCGAGAGTGGTGTCGGGGAGGATGAGGTACCGCAGTTCACCGTCTTGGGTGCGCTGCTCATGGCCATCATCGAACGATGACCTCGACACCAGTTGGTGCCGGCAGGTCCAGCCTGTCGAACCGTGGATCGACGGGTTCGTGGACACCGTGCTGCACGAAATCGAACAGGAGGATCGACGCATGAGGCGCACGCTGCTGTGGCTGCTCAAGAACACCCTCAACCGCTGGACCATCCGCCTCGCCAAGTCGGGCCGGGGCCCCTTCTCACTCGTGCGTCACGTGGGACGGAAGTCAGGGGCCCGCTACGAGACTCCGATCATCGTCGCGTCGGTGCCGGCCGGGTTCGTCGTGGAGCTCACCTACGGAGAACAGGTGAACTGGTACCGCAACATCGTCGCGGCCGGCGGGTGCGAACTACTCGTCAGGGGCGTCGCCCATCGCATCGTGTCGATGGAGCCGTATCCCACTGACGAGGGGCGACGCGCGTTCAACTCCGTGCAACGCCTGGTGCTGCGCCTGCTTCGTCGACGCGAGTTCCGCCTTTTCCGCGTCGACGGTTCCCCCAGCGACGCACCCGACCCGGACCACACCCCCTCGTGAGTCAGCGCGGCGCGGCAGGGAGGCGTTCGTCATCTCTTCACGAGGAGCGCCGAGTCGGCCCCTGATCGGTGCTCTGCTCGGTCCGTTCGGCTGCAGCCACCTTGCGCAGCAACGACTCCAGCAGGGTGCGCTCGTGCTCGTCGAGTACCTGGAACAGGTCGTCGGCGGTGCGGCGATTGGTCTGCTCCATCGCCGCGCGCATCCGCCTGCGCAACTCGACACCGGCGGGGCTGAGGGTGACGACGATCGCTCGACGGTCCTGCTCACTGGGTGAACGCTCGACGAATCCCTTGTCCTGCAGAGCATCCACCAGCTCGGTTGCAGATCGGGGGGCGATCTGCAAGATCTCGGCGAGAGTGGACAGCCTCAGTTCGGCTGCCGTCCCGGGTTCCCCGGCCCGGTGCGGCCACCGCGCGACGGTGGCGAACGCCCTGGCCTGCGAGGGAGTCAGGTCGAACGGCGCCAGCTCCCGGGAGTGCCGGGAACGCAACGAGCGGGACAGGTGGACCATCAGCTCGGGGAGGTCCATCAGTGCCGGATCGATCGGGGGCGCATCGGCGCGGTCGTGGTGTCGCACGGCACTCACCCTACCCGAATGTTGCGAGGAACCCTCATCATGAGGTAACCTCAGCAATAACGGAGCCTGGAGGTCGCACCCAGCGCCCGGATCCGCACGGTTCCAGACATTCCCTTCCCGGACCGGGCAGGCCCGACCAGGGTCGCCCATCCACTTCCGAGCCATTCACGTACGAGAGGCCCACTCCGTGACACACCCCCTCACCTCCCGCCGCCCGCCTGACGCTCCCGCCGAACACGGCGGCCCCCGAGGTCGCTCCGGCGCCCAGCGCAGCCCGGTCGACCTGCAGCGACTCCAGGAGCACCCGGTCCGACTCGGGCGCATCGTGGCGCTGTTCGGCCCGCACCGCGGGCCGCTGTCGATCGTCACCCTGCTGATCATCGCGACCTCGATCGTCGGACTTGCCTCACCGTTCCTGGTCAAACACCTCATCGACGACGCGATCCCGCGGCAGGACGTCCGCCTGGTGCTGCTGCTGGTCGCAGCGATGGTGTCGATCGCGATCGTCACCGCGGTCTTCGGCGTCATCCAGACCTGGCTGTCGACCAAGGTCGGCCAGCAGGTGATGCACGGCCTGCGGACTTCTCTGTTCGCCCACCTGCAGCGGATGCCGTTGTCGTTCTTCACCCGGACCAGGGGCGGGGAACTGCAGTCGCGTCTCACGAACGACATCGCGGCCATGCAATCGGTGGTCACCAACACCGCGACCTCGATCGCGTCCAACCTGACGACGGTCGTCGGCACGGCAATCGCCATGGTGGCGCTGTCCTGGCGCCTGGCGCTGCTCAGCCTGATCGTGCTCCCGCCCGCAGTCCTGCTCACCAGGGCGGTGGCCCGGATGCGCCGCAGTGTGACGTCCAAGGCACAGCGCACGCTCGCCGACATGCAGTCCCAGATCGAGGAATCACTGTCGGTCAGCGGAGCGCACCTGTCGAAGATCCTCGGCTCCGGCGATCAACTCGCAGAGAAGTTCACCGCGTCCTCCTCGTCCCTCACCGCACTCGAGGTCGCCTCGCAGTTGGCCGGCCGCTGGCGGATGGCCACCATGAGCGTCGTCTTCGCTGTGATTCCTGCACTCATCTATCTGTTCGCCGGGATGCCGGCGACCTCCGGGGGGATGACGATCGGCACCCTGGTCGCGTTCACCGCCTTGCAGGGACAACTGTTCCGGCCGCTGATGGGCGTGCTGTCGGTGGGGGTCGAGGTGACCGCATCGATGGCTCTGTTCTCCCGGATCTTCGAGTACCTGGATCTTCCTGCGACCATCACCGATCCGGAGCACCCGGTACCGCTCACCGACGTCCGGGGTGCGGTCTCGCTACGCGACGTGACGTTCCGGTACGAGGGATCCGACCGGGATGCACTGCGCGACATCACCATCGACGTTCCCGCCGGTTCGACGCTCGCGTTGGTGGGCGCGACCGGGTCCGGCAAGTCGACGCTCGCGGGACTCCTCCCGCGGCTGCACGATCCGTCGTCCGGATCGGTCACGATCGACGGCATCGACCTGCGTGATCTCACCCTGCTGACCATCTCGTCGGTGGTCGGGGTCGTCTCGCAGGAGTCGTACCTGTTGCACGCCAGCATCTCCGACAACCTGCGTCAGGCGAAGCCCGATGCCACGGACGAGCAGATCGAGGCCGCTGCGGCTGCCGCGCAGATCCACGAGCTGATCCTCTCGCTGCCCGACGGCTACGACACCCTGGTCGGTGCCCGTGGGCACCGGTTCTCCGGCGGCGAGCAGCAACGCCTGGCTCTGGCGCGGATCATCCTGCGGGACCCGAAGATCCTGGTCCTGGACGAGGCCACCAGCGCGCTGGACAACAGCACCGAGCGGGCCGTCCAGCAGGCGTTGGACGCCGCCCGGCGCGGTCGGACGACGGTGGCCATCGCGCACCGGCTCTCCACCGTCCAGGACGCCGACCGGATCGCAGTGCTCGATCACGGCAGGGTCGTCGAGACCGGTAGCCACGACGAGCTCCTCGCTGCCGACGGTGCCTACGCGGCGTTGGTGCGCGCCCAGCGCACTGCGGCGGCGGTGGCCTGATGGTGCAGCAGGTGGGCTCGTCAGCCGCATACTTGTCCTTCGTCTCGAGCCTGCCCGGGCGGTCCCTTCCGACCATCTGGAACACGCCGGGTCGGGCTGCGGGGATCACACTCGAGGATCGGAGAATGCTGCTGTGTCCGAGGCGGAGATCACGGTCAGTGCCGTCGTGGTGCGGGACCCGCAGGGACAGGTGTTGACGGTGCGGAAGCGGGGGACAGCCCGGTTCATGCTTCCCGGCGGCAAGCCGGAACCGGGCGAGTCCGCGCTCGACGCGGCCGTGCGTGAGTTCGGGGAGGAACTCGGGGTGAGGATCGAATCCTCGCGATTGACGTTGTGGGGGACTTACCTCACCGCCGCTGCGAACGAGACATCCACCCGGCTGGTCGCGACGGTGTACGAGCATCCGACGGTCGAGCTGTCGGGACCTGCGGCTGAGATCGCCGAGCTGCGATGGCTCGACCCGACCGCACCCGATTCCGGCCACCTCGCCCCGCTGCTGACCGATGTCGTGTTCCCCCGGTTGAGATCGTCGGGCATCAGCCGGGTCACGATCTTCGCCGGTGCGTACGTCGGTGCCGATCCCGATCACCTGGAACGCGCCCGCAGGCTCGGCGCCGGCCTTGCCGAGCGGGGCATCGGGCTGGTGTTCGGAGGCGGCAGGGTGGGGCTGATGGGCGCCGTCGCGGATGCTGCGCTGGATGCCGGAGGCGAGGTCATCGGCGTCATGCCGCAGCATCTCGTCGACCGGGAGATCGCGCACCAGGGCCTCAGTCGGCTCGAGGTCGTCGGCAGCATGCACGAACGCAAGCAGCGGATGGCGGAGCTCGGCGATGCCTTCATCGCGTTGCCCGGCGGGGCCGGCACCCTTGAGGAGCTCTTCGAAGTCTGGACCTGGCAGAACCTGGGCCTGCACGCCAAGCCGATCGCGCTCTACGGCCGGCAGTTCTGAACACCGCTGCTCAATCTGGTGGACCACCTGGTTGCACAAGGTTTCGTCCGGCCACGTGATCGTGCGGCCTTGGGCATCGCAGATGATCCGGCGGATCTGATGCCCCAGTGGAAGAACGGGACGCGCCCACCCGCGAAGTGGGTGCGCTGACCAGCTGGGTCGGTCACCGGCGCACGGTCGGCCGGCGACGGACAATCCCCGGACCTGCTGCACACCTGAGGCGTGCAGCGTGTCGTCCTGGACGAGGGGACGACGGTCCGGGGATCGGGTGACTGTCCGGTGTTGGCCAGGCCGTTCCGCAGCTGCTGCTGCGCGATCCTCCCGGATCGACCGGTTCCTGGCGGGCGGTGGACGGGCCTAGCGGCCAGTCACCTCACGAGTCCGTCGGGTATTCAACTGCGGACCACCTCCTCTCCTGTGTACTACCGAAAGTACGAGCCGATCCGGAGTTCCGCAACGGTGAATTGCCGGCGGCTCAGCCGATGTGTCCACCGGGAGCCGACAACGACCGCGGGTCAGCCGCTCGGACCGAGAACGCCTCGCACGGAGCCACCGCCATCGTGCGGGTGCCGGTGTGCGGCCGGCGACCGTGGGCGGTGCGGACGTTGTCGAGGATCAGCAGGTCGCCGGGACTCCAGTCGATCAGCCGCGACGACGGCTCGTACGCCGCCAGCAGCGTGTCGAACTCCTGGCGGGTCAACGGCGTGCCGTCACCCCGGGACGTGTTGAACGGCAGGGCATCCACGCCGAAGGAGGAGATCAGCAGCTCCCGTTCGACGTCGTCCAGCGCCCACTGGTTGAAGAAGGTCAGCTGCCCCCACCACGATTCCTGCCCGGTCCGGGGATGGTGCAGCACAGCAGGCCGGCGGCCGGCGGTCCGCAGTGCACCGTCCCGCGTCCACTCGGCCTCCCAGCCGAGCTCGGCGAGCAGGTCCTCCACCGCGACCGGATCATCGGTACCGAACATCTGCGGCCAGTTCACCCCGAAGAACGGCCGGTAGGTACGTACCGACAACCACCCGACTTCGGCGAGCGCATCCCGTACACCGTCCGGGATGCGCCGCAACACATCCTGGGTGTCCGCGAGCACCGTCTGCCCACCTGTCGGCGCCACCTGCAGTGCCGAGAGGAGCACGATCGACGGCGCGGTGACGCTGTGCCCGCGTTCGTGGTGCGGGCACATCTCCCGGTCGCCCGGCCAGTGTGGCGCGCCGATCGCGCCAGTGCCCAGCTCGTCCCGCGGGGCGAAGTCGTCAGCGGTCGGCAGTGCGCTCAGCCCCAACAGATCGCGGGCTCTGGCCACCCCCTCGGTGCCCAGCGGAGCGTCCCCGCGCAGCAGCACAGCGCCCGCCGTGTCGAGCGCGCCGAAGACCTCGTCCCGGGCGCCGTCCCGCTCCAGCCAGCCGTCGATGGTGCCGACCTGGAGCGCTTCGACGGCGTCGCCGCCTCCCGTCGGGGCGCTCACCGCAGGACCTCCTGCAGCACGGCCGCCGCGATCTCGATGTCGTCGTCGGTGACGTCGAGATGAGTGGTCGCCCGGATCCGGCCCCGACCGAAGTCCAGCAGCCGGACCCCTCGCTCGGCTGCCGCGGCGATCACCGCCGGAGCCCGGTCGGCATCGTCCAGGGCGAACAGCACCACGTTCGTCTGCGGGGTCGCAACCAGCGAGATCCCCGGTAGTTCCGCCACCGTGCTGCCGAGCCACGCCGCACGACGATGATCGTCGGCCAGCCGGTCGACCATGTCGGTGAGCGCCACCAGGCCCGCCGCCGCCACGATCCCGGCCTGACGCATGCTGCCCCCCAACACCTTCCGCCACCGACGGGCCGCGGTGATGAACTCCGCGGAGCCCGCGAGCATCGAGCCGACCGGCGCCCCGAGACCCTTGGACAGGCAGAACTGCACAGAGTCGCAGTCGGCGGCCAGGTCGGCGACACCACGACCGGTGGCGACCGCGGCATTGAAGATCCTGGCACCGTCCAGGTGGACGGCCATGCCGTGGGTGCGGGCGAAGTCGATGGCCGCACCGACGCGGTCCGGCGGGGTGATCACCCCGCCGGCGCGGTTGTGCGGGTTCTCCAGACACAGCAGTGACGGCCGGGAGAACTGCGGATCGTCCCAGTCCTCGGGGAGGGCCGCTGCGAGCGCGTCGGCATCGAAGCCGCCGTCCGTGGCATGCGGAACCGGCTGGTAGGCAACCCCTCCGAGGGTGGCGGCGCCGCGACCCTCGTAGAGGTGGATGTCGGACTCGGTGCCGGCGATCAGCGAGCTGCCGCGTGGGCAGTGCACCAGGATCGCGGCCAGGTTTGCCATCGTGCCGCTCGGCATCAGACAGCTGGCCTGGGTGCCCAGCAGGGCTGCCGCTGTCTCCTCGAGACCGGTGACCGTCGGATCTTCGCCGTAGTCGTCGTTGCCGACCACGGCTGCGCCCATCGCTGCGCGCATGCGCTCGGTGGGCAGGGTGAAGGTGTCCGACCGCAGCTCGACGACTCGGGACCGGGTCGTACCCGGGAACGACGCTGTTGCAGCGGTTTCGGCGGGAGGCGAGGACTTGTTGGTGGTGGACAGGGCTGTCTCCTCAGGCGCCGGCGACCGGGACACCGGTGTGATGGGTGAGTTGTTCGTCCGTCAGCGCGGGGTCCGGCCCGGTTCCGGGTGTCGGTCGGGCGGCGACCCGGACGGTGATCCGCCGGATCGCCTCGTCCAGGGTGTCCGTCACCTCGTCGGCGTCGGCGCCCAGGGCGATGACGTACCCCAGTCGGTCGGCGAAGTTCGTCGGGGTGCGCACCGCGGATCCGACGGTGGCCGTCACGGTCACCCGATCCACCCCCGGGACGGCAAGTGCTCCGTCGGCGCCACCGATCCCGTCGATCCCGGCCAGGACCCCGTCCCGCGGAGCGAGCAGGAAGACGATCCCGGCCGAGCGGTTGCGGGTGGGGATGGCGTCGACGGGCAGGTTCGCCACGACGCGCAACTGCTGCTCGATCAGATCGACGCCGGTGGCGAGGCGGACCAGGTCCGGGATCATCCCGCCCGCCGCGCGGCCGTTCACCTCGACCAGCCGCGGCCCGCGGAGCGTCAGCCTGAGCTCCAGATGAGCCGCCCCGCAGTCGATCCCGAGCGCCCGGATGGTCCGGGTGGCGTACTCGACGAGCTGGGACCGGGTGCCGTCGTCCACCGGCGCGGGGAACAGATGGCCGGTCTCGACGAAGTGCGGCGGGGCGGACACCGTCTTGGCGGTCACTCCGAGTACGTCCAGCCGCGCGCGACTGGCGAGGGTCTCCACCGAGAACTCCGGTCCGACCAGGTACTCCTCGACCAGCACGGTCGACGGTGTCGGCAGGCCACGGGCGTTGTGGGTGACGGCCAGGATCAGTGCGACCTGCGCGGCCACCTCGTCGGGATCGGCGCACAGCCGGACATGGGTGGATCCGGAGTCCTGGGTCGGTTTGACCACGCACGGCAGGCCGACGGCACGGACGGCATCCACGATCGCCGCCCGGTCGAGGGTGCGCAACGGCCCGCCATGAAGGACTGCCCAGCGCGGTTGCTCGATCCCCGCGTGCGCCAGGAATTTCCGCACCGCGACCTTGTCGCGACAACGCCGGACTGCGTCGACCTGACTGCCGGGGAGGTCGAGTTGCCCGGCGACCGCGGCGGCCACCGGGAGGAAGTACTCGCTGGTCGTGCTGACCCCCGCCACTTCCCGGCCCGAAGCGCGGAGCGCGGTGAGGACGGCCTGCGGGTCGGCGGTGTCGGCCACGACGACGTCCGCCCTGCTGTGCTGCAGGCCGGTGTACCTGCTGGGGTCGGCGGTCACCAACAGTGGCCGCAGACCCAGGCGATGGGTGGTCGTGAGCGCCGTCATGCCGGTACCGGTCGTGTTGGACTCGATGAACGCCAGCAACGGCCGCTCCCGGGGCAGCGATGCCCGTGACCAGCCGGAGACCGCCGTCCCGTACGTGATCTCCTGCGGCGCAGCGGGTCCGACTCGGAGCGGGGCCGACTCCAGGGGCGTTCCCTGCGCCAGATGGACGGAGGGCACGTACCGGTCGCCGCGGTCGGGGAAGATGCCGAGGATCCGGGTCCCGGCCGGCCGGGTGGCCGCCAGGTGCTCGAGCACCTGGTACACCGAGCCGGAGGAGTTGCCGGCGAACAGTTGCTGGTGGGCGGCCAGCCGGCGGGTGGCGGCGAAGGCTTCGTCGTCGGAGAGCCAGTGCACCTCGTCGATCACCGCGTAGTCGACGTTGGGGGCCTGCATGCTGTTGCCGAGCCCGCTCTGCTTGCGCTGCGGCTGGTCCGGCTGGCCGAAGATCATGCTGCCGACGCAGTCGACGGCCACCACGTGCAGGTCGGGCAGGACGGCGCGCAGCGCGCGGGCGGTGCCGCACAGCGATCCTCCGCTGCCGACCGCGCCGACCAGGACGTCGACGGTCCCGAGATCGTCGATCACCTCAGCGGCGAGCGAGCGGTAGGCCCCCGGATTGTCGGGGTTGGAGTACTGCTGCGGCCAGAACGCACCCGGCAGGTCGTCGAGCAGCCGGGCCAGCAGCTCCAGCCGGGCACTCTGCCAGCCCGCTCCGGACATCGCGGTCACCACGTGGACCGAGCAGCCGAGCGCCAGCAGTTTGCCGTGGGTGACCGGGTCGATCCGTGGGTCGGTGACGATGTGCACGGCATGACCGAGGCTTCGACCGACGAGCGCGAGACCGAGCGCCATCGTTCCCGACGAGCTCTCGATGATGGGGTCGCCCGGCCGCAGTGCGCCACTGGCCAGGGCAGCGGTGATCACCTCGCGGGCCACCCTGTCCTTCATCGCGAACAGGTTCTGCAGCTCCAGCTTCGCGTAGGCGGTCGCCGGACCGGGAAGATCCAGCCGCACGATCGGAGTGTGGCCGACTGCGGCCACCACGCTGTCGAACACCATCAGGCTTCGCTCCCAGGGTCGGTGTCGGTGCGGAAGACCGTGACGCGGCGGGAGATCGCCGGTGGCGGGCCTGCGTCCGCGCGTGCCGCAGGATCGCTTCGAGCAAGGTCGCTTCGAGCAGGGTCGCTTCGAGCAGGGTCGTCGCCGCGACAGATCGCTGCACACGCTTCTCGAGCAGCGATCAGGGTGAGTGCATGATCGGGGGCAGCAGCATCGAGCAACAACCCGTGCATGGTGCCGCTGTGGGTGGTGACGACCCCCAGCGCGCCGGTACGGGTAGCCGCGTCGCGCAGCGCCGGCCAGGTGCGTTTGGGGTTGGCCAGCTCGGCGAGTTCGGCGCTGCGGGTGCTGATCTCCCCGACGCGTGCCAGGTCGCCCCGGTGCAGCGCGGCGGTGAGGTGCTGGAGCAACTCGGCGTACTCGCTGCGTTGGTCCGCGGTGTACGGCTTGCGGACCCGGTTGAACGACACCGTGTCGAGCCGGCCGCCCTCGTCGATGGCGACGACGGCGAGCGGTGGGATGTGGGAGATCTCGTGACGCAGCCGGACCGAGCAGTGGTCGAACGCCACGATCCCCTCGTGCATCACGCCGTCGGTCGGCTCGACGCCGCGGATCCAGTTCTCGATCGACGCCGGATCGATGGCCAGGCCGAGACATCGCCCGACGGCGCGCACGGTCGCAACCAGGTCGGCGGACGAACTGGCCAATCCCTTGCCGGTGGGGATTGCCGAGTCGATCACCAGCGTGCCACCGCCGTGATGGCCTGCGGCGTCGATCATCCGCCGCGCGACGGCCTCTGCCTTCCGTTTGTGGGACGGGTAGATCACCAGCTCCTCGCCGTGTCCGAGCCGAAAGGTGGCATGGGAACGCAGGGCGATCGGAAGCGTCACGAGGAAGTCCGTACCGTCGGGCAGCACTCCCTGCAACAGCTCGCCGAAGGTGCCCGCCGCGGACGCGGTTGCCCCGCGCACATCGCCGCCCTGCCGCCGGGTGAACCCCCCGGGGGTCATGACGCACCACCGCCGGGAGCTGCGGGGGCGGCGAGACCCCGGCGGCTCGACTCGATCAGCTCGAGCACGCTGGCCGGTGATGTACCACCTTCGGTGATCTTGGCCGACAGGGCGACGACGGGGTCGAAAACGTTGTCCAGCAACGATTCCAGCACGTCGTGCGGTACCGGATGGCCGGCGCCGGTGAGTGCATCGGACAGCAGGAGCATCCCGGCCCGGCCAGGGGGAACCCCCTGCTCGAGCGCTGCGACGACGTAGCGGCCGCTGATCACCTGGGCCTCCCGCCAGCCGACCCCGTGATCCAGGGTCAGCCGGTTCGCCAACGAGAACGCTCCGAGGAACTCGGCGCCGGCGTCGGCAGCGGCCCGCTCGGTGTCGAGCCGGAAGGACGAGATGACCGTGGTGGCAAGTGCGAGCACGGACTCGGCCGCATCGAGTGCGGTCGGCAGCAGCGCCGAGGCCTCCTTGGAGACCTCGACCAGGTTCGTGTAGGTGGTGTTGCGCTGGCCGAGCGCGGCATCCAGATAGAGGGCCGTGAGGTGCGCGGTCCGGCCGCGGATGCGTTCGAGCACCGGGTAGTTCCGCTTCTGCGGCATGGCCGACGAGATGCCTGCCAGGTCGTCGGGCAGCCACAGGTAGCCGACCGGACCGGAACCCCAGCCCATCAGGTCGGTGGTGAAGCGGGACAGTGTCACACCGAAGTTCGACAGCGCAGCGGTGAGGGCCAGCACCCAATGGCGGGAGGCCACCGCGCCGAGCGCATGCCGGGCGGGCCGGGCGAAACCCAGTGCTGCGGCGAGCTTCCGGCGGTCCCAGGGCAGGTCGCCGCCGGCCAGCGCGCCGGCGCCGAGCGGACAGCGGTCGACGAGATCTCGGGCAGCTGCCAGTGCGTCCAGCGTGTCCAGCAGTTCCTCGGCCAGCGCACTGAGGAAGAAGCCGGGGGAGATCACCTGTGCCGCCTGCAGGTGCGTCTGCCCGGGCAGCGGATCGGTGAGGTACTGGCGCGCCCGGTCGAGGGTGATGGCAGCCAGCCCTGCCACCGCTGTGCTGATCGCGTCGAGGCGCTCCCGGGCATACATGCGTTGCGCGGTGGCCTGCAGATCGTTCCGACTGCGGTCGACGTGCCATCCCGCGACCGTCCGACCGAGCCGGCTGTTCACACCTGTCTCGATCGCGAAGGCGACGTCGGAGAAGTTGGCCGCCGCGTCCGGCGAGATCCCCGCTGCGCCGACGGCGGCGAGCGCTGCGTGCAGGTCGGCGCAGTCGGTCTCCGACAGGACGTCCATCCGGTGGTACTCGTCGACCAGGGCGCGTTCGGCGGCGATGTAGTGCGGCAGCAGATGCGCGGCCTCGTGGGCGAACTGCGGGCGCAGGATCTGCTCGTCGAGCACGGCCCGCGGAGAGCCGTCGATCCGACCGGTCAGGGGTGTGTTCATCGGCGCGCCACGGCAGTCAGTCGGGCTGCCACGACAGCGGCGGCGAGTTCGGGCCGGGTCCGGCAGAACAGCGGACCGCCCTCGGTGACGGTGAGCTCCGTTGCTCCCGGCCAGTCGGCAGCCGTCGCCGCCGCAGACCCGTCGTCCGACGCCCGAACGAGCACGAGCGGTACCGGCAGCTCGGCCGCGCCGGTGTCTGCCACGCCGAGTCCGTCGTCGAGCAGGTCGAGCTGGGACTGCATCAGCTCGTGCCGGTAGACCCGCGCCAACCGCTGCCGGTCCTGCGCCGAGAGGGCACCGAGATCGACGTCCAGCGTGTCGGCGGCCCGCTGGGCGAGCTGGTCGTCGGCCGTTGCGGCGAGCACCGCGTTCCCACGGAGGATGCTGCGCCGGTCCCTGACCGGTTGCGAGGCGAGGAAGACGCTGTCCACCGGGAGCGTGGTGCGCCTGGCCAGCGCGATCGCTGTGGCGGCGCCCGAACCCTGACCCCACACCAGGATCGGCAGCACACCTTCCGCCGCGGGTGCCGCTCCCAGTTCGGTGGCGACGGCGGCGACGAGGGCGGTCCCGGTGGGCAGCGAGGCGTCCGTGGGCAGGCTCTGGCCGGGATGCTGCAGCGCCGACACCCGCACCCGTGGGTGTGCGGCCGCGACGGCACCGGCGAACTGCCGAGCGATCAGCGCACTCGCGCCGGCGGGTGGCAGGAACACCAGGTGCGCCGACGGGTCCGCGGGAGTGATGAGTGACAGCAGCAGCGCCGGGGCTGCGCCAGGTTCCGTCGTCCGCGTTTCCCCACGCTCGGTGCTGCTCGGCCCGCCCCGCTCCTGCACCAACGCGAGCAGGTCGCCGAGCACCGGTCGGGAGAACAGGTCGGCGATGCCGAACAGGCGATCCGCCGCGGCAACCGCGCGCAAGGCGCGGATCGACGTCCCGCCGAGCGCGAAGAAGTCGCTGTCCTGGCGGAGGGTCCCGGCGGGGATCTCCAGCGCGCCGGCCCAGGCCGCCAGGACCCGCGCTGCCGGCGTCGCCGGCTCGCCCACCTGGTGTTGCTCGGGACGCTCGGTGCTCAGTCGATCCAGGTGCGTGGTGGCGATCCGGGTCAGCGCCCTCTTGTCGACCTTGCCGTTACCGTTGAGCGGCAACGCCTCCAGCTGCACCAGCGTGGTCGGAACGGCTGCCGCCGGCAGCGTCAGTCGCAGCTGTGCACCGGCGGCGTCCAGGTCGATCGGCCCGCTGCCGGTGACGAAGCCGGCGAGTTCCTTGGCGTCCCCGGAGGCAATGGTGATCACCGCGGCCTCACCGACGCCGGCCAGCGAACGCAGCCGGAACTCGATCTCACCGAGTTCCAATCGGATGCCGGCGATCTTCACCTGCTCGTCGCGGCGGCCGTGGAACTGCAGCGTCCCGGTGGGCAACCACCGGCCGTAGTCACCGGAGCGGTACAGGCGCGCGCCGGGGATCACCGGGTCGGGGCCGAAGGCGGCCGCGGTCCGCTCCGCGTCGCCCAGGTAGCCGAGTCCGACCATGATCCCGGAGAAGGTGATCTCGCCGATCGATCCGGGCGGAACCGGGCGGTCGTGGTCGTCGAGCACGTGGACGACGACGTTGATGTTGGGGCGCCCCACCGGCACGCTCGGGCCGTCGGGTGCGCGGCGCATGATCTCGTGGGTGGTGTCGTCGGAGGCCTCGGTCGCCCCGTACGCGTTGATCAGGATGATCTCGGGGAGCAGAGCGAACAACCGCCGGGTGATCGGCAGGCTGATCGCCTCCCCGGTGACCGAGAGGCAGCGCAGCGTCTGCAACGCTGCCGCACCGTTCGGAGCCTTCAGGTGGTCCAGCAGGATCGCCAGGTAGCTGGGGACCACCTGAGCGATCGACACCCGGTGCTCGGCGAGCAGCTGCAGCGTCGTCGGAACGTCCAGCAGCGCAGCATGATCGGCGATCAGTACGCTCGCCCCGACCATCAGCGGCGCCGCGAACTGCCACAGCGAGATGTCGAAGGTGGTCTGTGCGGACTGCAGGACGACGTCGGTGTCGGTGAGCCCGAAGTCCCGGATCTTGGCCCACAGGTGGTTGTCCATCCCGCCGTGCCCGCACAGCGCGCCCTTGGGCTGGCCCGTCGAGCCCGAGGTGAAGTACACGTAGGCGGGATCGAACGGACGCCGTTCACGGACAGCCGGCGCCGCTGCTGCGGCGTCCTGCGGGCTGCGCGGGACCACGATCCCCTCCGGTGACGCGACCAGCCCGAGGCTTTCCGGCCCGTCGACGACCAGGCGCGCACTGGAACGACGGATCAGGGTCTCCCGCCGCTCGGCCGGGTCGTGTGGATCCAGCGGCAGGTACACCGCGCCGGCTCGCATGATTCCCAGCACCACGGCGATCCACAGTGGACTGCGTTCCAAAGCCACGGCGACGACCTGTCCGGGACGGATCCCGGCAGTCTCGACCGCGCGGTGCACCGTGTGCACCGCGGTGAGCAGGGTGCGGTAGCCGGCGCGGGTCTCGCGGTGCACGATCGCTGTCCGGTCCGGATGCTCGCGCGCGCGGTGCTCGAGGGCATCGAAAAGACTGTGCGGCAACGTCTCCACGATCTCGCCGGTGCCCAGACGCGCGTTCCGACCACGTTCGTCCTCGGTGAGCAGGTCGACGGCCGTCACCGCCGCTGCCGGATCGTCGGCGGCCGCGACGATCGCAGTCCGGATGTGCTCCAGATGTGCGCTCACTCCGGCCGGATCGCGCAGCGACGACGCCATCGTCACGGTGAGTCGAGCCCCGTCGACATCGAGCTGGATGCCCTCACTGCGCACCTGGACCCGGCCCACGGTGGTGCTGCCGGTGCTGTCCGTGCTGCCGGCGCGGAGGGCTGCCGCTGTGTCGGCGATCAGGGCTGCCCAGGTGCCCGAGAGCCCGAAGTCGGTCGGCGCCGGGTCTGCTCCGCCCGGAACTCCGCCGATCTGGACGGACACCTCGTCCTCCGAGGCGAGCAGCCCGAGGCCGCGCAGATGAGCGGCGACCACGACGGCAGCAGACCCGGCACCGAGCTGGGCGCCGAGAGTGTCTGCTGCCGCAGGGATCTCGGCCGAAGCGCAGACGGGGGGTGCGGTGGTCCCTCCGCGCTCAGCTGCGGTGCCGATGACCGTGACGAACGGCGGGACGACGGTGGTCCCGGTGAGACCGGCGAGTCCATCGGGGACCCCGGCCGCCTCCTGCCGCGGGGGATGTCGCGTCGGGGCCTGCACTCCTGAGCTCATCCGCGCGCCCCGCTGAGGGCATCGGGCTCGCGCACGGCATCGGCGCTGCGTCCGGAGCCACGGGTGCGCTCCAGTTCCTCGAGGCCGATCAGGTCGTCCGGCAGCGAGTCCGGGACCTCGAGGTCGAGGTCGCGCAGTGCGCGGATGCACAGGCCGGCGACGGCGTTCAGCGTCATCATCGCACCGAAGATGACGAACGCCAGGGCGGTTCCGCGGCCGGCTCCGGTACCGATCACCGTGCCGACCGAGTCGGCCAGCGATCCGCCGGGCTCCATCCAGGGCTGGAACCAGTGCTGCACCATGAACGGCACCACCAGGAAACCGATCGGGAACGTCGACCAGGCGAGCGTCTGACCGACCGCGAACACCCGACCGTGGTACCGCTGCGGCACCTTGGTCTGGATGATCGTCACGTAGATCCCGTTCGCCAGCCCCAGCGAGAACGTCGTGCCGAGCACTCCCGCAGCGATCGGTGCCATCGACGGCGCGAGGCCGGTCAGCATCACGAACAGCCCGGAGATGCCGATCAGGAACAGGTTGAACCGCATCCGGCGCCGGACGGGACCACCCCAGACCGCCATCGCGGCGCCTCCGAGCAGACCGCCGGCGGCCTCCCAGGCGGCGATCACGGCGACGTTCTCGAGCGATCCGAAGCCGAGCACCAACGGTGGAGTGAGCAGTAGTGCCGGCGCGTACAGCAGGTTGCCGACGGCGAAGAAGATGTTCATCAGGCGGAAGTGCCGGTTGTTCCAGACCAGCCGGAAGCCGCCGAAGACCTGCTCGTGGAACGACTCCTTCCGGATGCGCCCCAACCTGTTCGGGAAGCGCACGACGGCCAGCACGCCGAGGGCGATCACATAGCTGGCGACGTCCAGCAGCAGCATCCCCTCCAGGCCGATGAGCGCGTACAGCCCGGCCGCGGCGATCGGCACGAACAGCTGGCCGGCACCGTTGATGATGCCCAGCACGCCGTTGGCGTGACCGATGAACCGCTTGGGGACCAGCTGCGGGACGGCTGCGGTGAAGGCGATGCGTTGGACGGTGCCGAACGCACCGAGGAACATGATCAGGACGAACAGCGCTGGGACGGAGGGATTCTCGGCGATCACGATCGTGGTGATCACCACTTCGGCGACGGTCGCACCGATGCAGGCGGTGACGATCACCCTGCGCCGGTCGAAGCGGTCGGCCAGGGCGCCCGCGATGGGACTGGTGACGATCACCGGCAGGAACGCGATCACCGCTGTCAGCCCGAACAGTCCCAGCGAGCCGGTCCGCTGCAGGATCCAGATCGGGATCGCCCACCCGGCCAGTTGGGAACCGATGGTGGAGGTCAGTTGGCCGGCCGCGATCGCCAGGAACCGGCCCATGCTGGGCTCCTCCGTCCCGGGGCCGCGCGGTACCGGTCTGGCCGGGGTACGCGGTGGGGTCGCTCCCTGCGCGGACGGTGCGTCACCGGCAACCGGCTCCGGGTGGTCGTGCCGGGTGCTGTCGGATCGTGCCGCAGCAGGGGGCGTGGCACCCGACAGCGCCTGGATGGTGACGGCCTGCGGCGCGGACACCGGCTCCCCGACGACGTGGTCGTCGGCAAGCCACCAGGTCGCCTGCGGATCGTCCTCGGACGGCAGTGCGCCGGCCGCATCCGGTTGCCGCAGCGCCGCATCCGTCCTGGTGATGATCTGCACGAGCTCGGCCGCGCGATACTTGAGGAAGAAGTGGCCCGCCTCCGCCAGCACCACCACCGCGCTGCGGTCGGTGAGGAACTCCCACTCCCGGTAGCGCTCCAGGTAGTAGTCGGTGATCGGATCCCGCTCACCGACCACGGTGATGATCGGCGCGCTGAGCTTCACCGGGTCGGAGGCGAGCAGTGCGGTGAAGTGCTCCTCCGCGTGGTCGCCGTCCCGGCGCATGTTCGAGATGATCCGGTCGGCCTGACCGGGCTCCAGATCGGCCAGGTCGACGCCCATCGACTTGAGCCAGTTGCTGTGGTTGCGGTTGCTGGCACGGTCGGAGAACCAGTGGGCGACCCGTGCGAACGTGCCGTGGGCGCGGGCGAACGGGAAGATGCCGCCCACGTACACCGCCTCGACGGGACGGTGAGAGGCCTCGATCCGCCGGGCGATCTCGATGATCAGCGCACCCCCGACACCGCAGTGTCCGTACAGCACAACGGGTCCGGTGACCTTCTCGAGGATCTCGGCGGTGCAGCGCTCCGCGAGTTCGTCGAAGGGCAGACCCGCTTCGTCGAGCCCGACGTCGTGCCCGGGAATGGCGATCGAGTACAGCCGGTGGTCCTTCGGCAGCGCATCCGCCAGTGGTTGGTAGACGACGGCGGATCCGCCGCCGTAGGGGACGCAGACCAGGGATCGCTGGGTGCCGGCGACCGTCCGGCCGGAGGTCAGCTCGTAGAGCAGCGCCCGCACGTGCGGCTGGTCGGATTCCACCAGGGCCGCCAGACCGGCCACCGTCGGGTGCTGGAACAGATCCATCACGCTGATGGAGGTGCCCTCCGGGAGCACCGGACGCAGCTTGGCGACCACCTGGGTGGCCAGCAGCGAGTGGCCTCCGAGGGCGAAGAAGTCGTCGGCGGCACCGACCTTGTCCACTCCGAGCACTTCTTGCCAGACCGCGGCGATCGCCTGTTGGGCGCCGGGAGTCGGCGGCACGAACTCGCCGGTGCTGACCCCGATCTCGGGCATCGGGAGCGCGCCGCGATCGAGTTTACCGTTGGGGGACAACGGGAGGCTATCGAGCACGACCAGGTGAGCCGGCACCATGTACGTCGGCAGGGCGGCCACGGCTCGGCTGCGCACCGCGTCCAGATCGATCGGTACGGCGACGCCGTCCGCGTCCAGCTCCGGCACCAGGTAGCCGACCAGACGAACGTCCCCCGCGGTGGACTCCTTGACAGCAGCCGCGGTGAAACGGATCCCGGGTCCCTCGCCGAGCAGATGTTCGATCTCGCCGAGTTCGATCCGTTGGCCGCGCAGCTTGACCTGCCCGTCCAACCGCCCGTGGAACTCGAGGGTTCCGTCCGGGCGCCACCGCGCCTGATCGCCGGTGGCGTAGGCGCGGCGGGACGCGGGGGCGGTGCCGCCGGTCCAGGCGGATTCCGGGAGGGCGACGAACCGTTCCGCGGTGAGCTCCGCGCGGTTGAGGTAGCCGCGCGCCACCTGGACCCCGGAGATGTACAGCTGCCCGGTCGCGCCGACCGGAACCGGGCGCAACGCCTCGTCCAGGACGTGCAGTCCGGTGCCCGGCACCGGGCCGCCGATCGAGACCCGGCCGGTGCGCCGGATGGTCTCGGCATCGCAGCGCCCTGCGCTGACGTCGATCGCGGCCTCGGTCGGTCCGTACAGGTTGTGCAGCTCGGCCTGCGGAAGGGCATCGAGGCAGAGCAGCGCCGTGGGTGCGGACAGTTCCTCGCCGCTGCACACGACAGCGCGGATGGGGAGCGCTGCACCGTCACCCGGCGGGAGTTCGGCGAGGAAGATGTCGAGCATCGACGGCACGAAATGGGCGACGCTGACAGCGTTCTCGGCGATCAGTGCGCGCAGGTGTGCGGGATCCCGGTGCCCGCCCGGCGCTGCGAGCACCAGGTTCGCACCGGTCACCAGCGGCCAGAAGAACTCCCACACCGAGACGTCGAACCCGGCCGGTGTCTTCTGCAGGACGCCTTCGCCCGGCCCGACACCGAACCGTTCCTGCATCCACATCAGCCGGGCGACGATCCCCCGGTGTTCGTTGACGACGCCCTTCGGTCGACCGGTGGAACCGGAGGTGTAGATGACGTAGGCAGCCGCGGTGTCGGCCGCCGACCCCTCGTGGTGCTGTGTCGGCTTTCCTGACAGGGGCATCGGCCTGAGAGCTGCGCCGTCCCGGAGCAGCGGCAGGCCGTCGGCGTCGGGGGGTGCCACGGGAACCGTCACGGACGACAGGATCGCGGCGGCACCAGCATCGGCGAGCACCGCGAGCGCGCCGGAGTCCTGAACCATGAAGGTCAGCCGGTCGACCGGGTATTCGGGGTCGAGCGGGAGGTAGGCGGCACCGGAGCGCAGCACCCCGACCAGTGCGGTGATCAGCTCGATCGACCGGGCGATGGAGACGCCGACGACGTCCCCGGCTCCGACGCCGGACCGGCGGAGCCGATCGGCGACCAGATCGGCCGCCGCGGACAACTCCGCGTAGCTGCAGACACTGCCGTCCGCCGCTCTGACCTGGGCGGTCGGGTGCTCTCCGAGGCCGGTGTCGATGAGCTCGGTGAGCGTCCGCCCGGCGCGGGTGTGCTGCGCGAGCGCCGATTCACCGGCGTTGAAGTGCGCCAGGGTTGCCTGCTGGGCCTCGTCCAGGATCTCGATCTCGTCGATGCGGACGGCGCCGCTGGTGGGCAGGCGCCCGAGCAGCGAGGTGAAGGAGTCCAGGATCGCCTGGGTGGACTCCGAGGAGAACAGCGAGGTTCCCGACACCAGTCGTCCGCCGAGGTCGCCGTCCGGTCGCAGGTGGGTGTGCAACTCCAGTTCGAAGCGGGTGGCCGGAAGATCGATCGGCGACCAGTCGACGGTCGGGGCCGCCGGCGTGGCGGCGGTCCCGGATGTCGTTGCGGCGTCGGGGTTCTCGCCGAAGCTCGCGTAGTTCTGCAGGACCAGCATGGCCTGGAACAGGGGAGGGCGCGACGGATCGCGGACGAGCCCGAGCTGCTGCACGACCCGCTCGAAGGGAACCTGCTCGTGCGAGAGCGCTTCCAGAACTCGTGTCCTGGTGGCCGCCAGCGCCTCGTCGACGGTCATCTCCGGCGTGAGGTCGGCGCGGATCGGCAGCATGTTGACGAACATCCCGACGGACTCGTCGAGCTCCGGCAGGCTGCGCCCGGCCACCGGTGCGCCGACCGCGAAGTCCCACTGCCCGGCGAAGCGGGCCAACACGATCTGGTAGGCGGTCATCAGGGCCATGAACTGGGTGGCGCGCTGGCCGCGAGCCCACCCCTCCAGTGCCTCGACGTCTGCCCGGGGGATCCGGAACGTGATGGCCTGCCCGGTGTACTGCTGGGTGGCCGGGCGGGGACGGTCCGTCGGCAGCGCCAGTGGCGGGACCGCTGCGAGCCGCTGCACCCAGTGGTCGATGTGCTCCGCCGTCTCCGGCCGCTCGCACCAGCGGCGCTGGTGGGCGGCGAAGTCGCCGTACTGGACGGGACGTCGGTCGATCCACGGGATCTCCCGGCCCGACTCGAGAGCGGTGCAGGCCGCACTCAGCTCGCGGAGCAGCACGTCGTTGGACCAGCCGTCGGTGACGATGTGGTGCATCCCGCAGACCAACCGGAAGCCGGTCCCTGCTACATCCAGCAGGACGGCGCGGAACAGTGGGCCGGTCGACAGCTCGAACAGCCCGGTCGCGATCTCGTCCGTACGCGCAGCGGCGGCTTCCTCGGACTCGAGCCGCTCCAGCTGCAGCGGAAGGAGCTCGTCGACGGACAACACCCGCACGGTCGGTCGGCCGTCGGCGTCGGCCGGGAACACCATCCGTAGCGACTCGTGGCGCGCCAGCACCGCTTGCCACGCGGCGATGATGGTCGCCGGCCGCAGGGTCGCAGCGAAATGGAACACCTGCGGGGTGAGATAGGCGGCTGTCCCCGGAGCGAGCTGCTCCATGAACCACACCCGCTCCTGGGCGAACGACAGCGGGGCGGGTTCGTCGTCGCCGCGGGGCTCGATCTCTTGACGGACAGCAGGTTTCAGAGCTCCGAGGCGGCGCCGCAGCAGCTCCTGCTGGCCTTGCGAGAGGGCCGTGCGGTCCTGCGTGGTACTCATCGATCGCTCCCTGGTGCGGTTGCTGCTTCGACGGACAGACGTTGCCCGGTCTCTTCATCGGACAGTGCGGCGATCTCGGCGATCAGTGCCTGCTCCAGTGCGGCGCCGACGCCGCGAACGGTCGTGTCGGCGAAGAACTCGGCGATCGACAGGTCCACCCCGGCCGCGTCCCGGATCCTGGCGATCACCCGGAGAGCGAGCAGGGAATGGCCGCCGCAGGCGAAGAACTCGTCGTCCGCCCGCAGGTCCTGGCACTGCTCGGGCAACACCTCGCGCCACGTCGCTGCGACCAACTCCTCGGTGGGCGACAGCGCGCCCCCACCGGCCGGTGGCTCGACGGCCACCGGTGCGGGTGGTTCGGCGGCCATCGGTGCGGGTGGTTCAGCGGCTGGTTCAGCGGGGGTGCCGCCGGGCGACGGCGTCGCGGGCGACAGCGTGGCCGGCGCCCCAGCACCGGCGACGGTCGTGATCCGACGCCGCAACGGCAACTGGGACAGTCGGATCGAGGGATCCGCGCACACGGCTGCCAGGGTGTCGGTCAGGTCGTCGGCGAGTTGCAAGGCGGTCTCCTCGCGGAACAGTGCCGTGTTGTACTCGATCCGCAGACCGAGCCGACCGAACCCGTCGAGGCCGACCTCGCACCCGATGTCGTCCTCGGCAGAGGTGACGGTGGCCCGCTGCGCCATCGCCAGGTGGTTGAAGCCGATCTGGTACAGCGGCGGAACCGCCTGACCCGCGCGGGCCGCGTGACGCCGGACGAGGCGCTGGAACGGCATCTGCTGATGCTCCAACACTTCCAGGATGTTCCCCCGGGCCAGCTCGAGCAGGTCGGTGAAGGTGGGATCGCCCGCGATCGGCACCCGCAGCACGACCATGTTCACGAACATCCCGATCACTCTGTCGAGCTCGGGCCGGTTGCGACCGGTGACCGGTAGTCCGACGACGAGATCGGTGCTGCCCGACCATCCGTGCAGGACGGCCAGGAACGCCGAGCAGAGCACCATGAAGTCGCTGCTGCGGTGTTCGGCTGCGAACTGCGAGAAGGTACTGCTCAACTCGGTGTCGAGTCGTCGGTAGACGTCGGCGGCGGCGAAGGTCCGCTCGTCCGGCCGGCGGAAGTCGGTCGGGATGGTGTGGACCGCAGGCAGTCCGTCGAGCGTCGCATCCCAGAAGTCGTCGAGTGCGGCGAGTTCGGTGGCCATCCCCGTGCGCTGCCATTCCGAGTAGTCGACGTACTGAAGCGGAGACGCCGGCAGCTGAGGTGCGCGGGCGGTGGTGGCCGCGGCGATCAATTCGGTCAGCTCGCCGCGGATGACCAACAGGGAGGCGCCGTCGGCCACGGCGTGGTGGATCGACAGGATCATCCGCCAGTCGTCGTCGGAGACCCGCGCGACGGCCAGCCGCCACGGTGGCGGGGCGTCCAGCTCGAGCGGCGCATCCAACAGGCCGTGGGCCAGGATCCGCAGGCCGTCCATCCGACGATCCCCCGGAAGTGCGCCGAGATCCCACACCGGGATCTCCGCGTCGATCTCGGTGTGCACGTGCTGGAAGAGCTCCTGCTCGCGCCGATGGATGGTGGTGCGGAGCGACTCGTGCCGCTCGACGATCGTCGTCCATGCTGTGGTCAGGGTGTCGATCGCGCTCGCCGCCCCCGTGGCCGGCGACTCGGTGGCAGTGCCCACCGGCCCCCAGAGCAGCTCGTCGTAGATGTGGTATAGCGCCCGGTCGGCCGAGACATGGCTGGCGAACCACATCCGTTCCTGGGCCGCGGATGCCGGCACCTCGAAGTCCTCGCCGGCCGCGCGTACTCGGATCGGCACCGTCGGCGCGGTGCGAGCGATTCCGGCGGTGGTCGGACCGATGTCGGTATCGGTATCGGTGCTCATGCTGTGTCCCCGATCTGCGACCGGTCCACGACTGGCGTGGTGGTCGATGCTGGTGCCGGCGGTGCGAATCCGGACGGACGGTCGCGGTCTGCAGGGCTGCGACTCATCTGCCGGGTCGGACGAGTCGCGGGATGCTGCCGTCTTCCGGGCCTGCCCCATCGGTCGACGGGGTCGACTGGTCGGCGTTCTCGACCTCAGCCGTCTGTGCGGCAGGAAGTGCGGATGCCGCCGATGCTTCCGGCGACCCCGACACTGCAGACGATCCGGTGGCCTCGGCGGCGGCGCGCATCGCGTCCACCTGGTCGGCCATCTCCTGCACCGTAGGGGCATCGAAGATGATCCGCATGGGCAGTCGTACCCCGACGGCCTTGCGGATCTGGCCGATCAACTGCACCGCGACCAGGGAGTTGCCGCCCAATGCGAAGAAGTCGTCCTCCGCAGCGACGTCGGGGACGCCGAGCACCGCCGACCACACGGCCGCGATGGTGGCCACCGTTCCACTGCCGGACGGCACCGGGCCGTCAGCGGTCGGGGTGATCCCCTCCGGATCGGTTCCGCCGGATCTGACCCGGTCCAGGAGTTCCGCCACGCTCATCGGGTTGATCACCACCTGCGGACCGAGTCCGCAGGAGGCCAGCAACCGGAAAGCGGTCACCCCGTCGGCCGTGGCGATCCGGATCCCGGCGGTGCCGGAGCTGACCCGATGGGGTCCGGTGTCCGACACCGGTTCTGCGGCCGGCAGCTGCCCCGGAGGCCGGTCGCCGGCAGTGACGGCTTCCGGGTCGATGCGCCGCAGCGCGAAGTCTTTGATGCGCACCAGGATCCGGCCGTCCGGGTCGATCAGCTCCAGGTCGGCGGCGACCACTTCACCGGGCTCCCCGCTGTAGCGCAGCACCGACAGGAACTCGGCGGGCAGGGACGCGAACACGGTCACCTCGCCGTACCCGATCGGCAGATACGCACCATCGCCCCGCTCGCTGAAGGCGGTGGCGACGTCGAGCAGCGCGGGGTGCAGGTGCCACCCCTCGGTGCCCGCCCCAGGGTCGGTCGGCCCGGGGACAGTCTCACCAGGGACGGTCATCTGGGGGACGGTCACCTGGGGGACGGCGACCTGGGGGACGGTGACGTGGGGGACGGTGACCTGGGGGACAGCAGCCAGTTCGGCCACTTCCATCCCCGGCCCCATCCAGTGCCGGCGCAACACATCCCAGCGCGGCCCGAAGCTCACGACGCTCGTCCTCGACTGGCCGCGGAACAGCCCGCTGGCGGCCGCGTCCTTCTCCAGGACGCCGGCCAGCAGGGCCTCCGGATCCACTGCGCCGGCAGCTTCGGTCGTCGTGGTCACCGTGGCCTGCGCATGCCGGGTACTGACGCCGTCCAGCGTGCGCAGCACGGTCACCGTCCGTTCCCCGGTCGCGGTGTCGACACCCGGCTCGGCGATGAACTCGACGCGCAGCGTTGCCGCGGCACCGTCCGGCACCCGCAGCGGGGCGAGGAACGCCAGATCGGCGATCGAGACGCCCGGCGCGTCCGGGAAGCAGGCCCGATGGGCAGCGACGATCGCCTCGATCATCCCGGTCCCCGGGAGTACCGGCACACCGCCGATCCGGTGCTGGTCGAGCACCCAGTGGGTCTCCGCCGAGATCTCGCCCTCGGCGGACACGCCGTCGCAGCGGGTCAGGAGCGGGTGCTCCATCGCCCGCACAACGGTTGCGGCAGAGGCTGTTCCAGGAACCAGCGGATCGCCGCTGACGGCCCCGCCCGGCACCGAGACCGTCTCGACGGCCATCCCGATCTCCGACCAGCCGCCCCAGTTGACGCTGACCACGGGCCCCGACCACCCGGCCGTCGCGGCCACCGCGTCCAGGAACGCGTTGCCGGAGCAGTAGTCGACCTGCCCGATGTCGCCGGCCAGGGCCGTGATCGACGAACACAACACCACCAGATCGACCGGCACTTCGGCGAACGCGGTCCGCAGGGCCAGCGCGCCGCCCACCTTGGGCGCCAGGACCGAGTCGGCCACCGCCGGGTCCTTGACCTCGATCATGCCGCCACCCGCCACTCCGGCGGCGTGCACGATGCCGTCCAGCCCGCCCCAGGCCTCGACCAGTTCGGCCGCAACCGCGGCCAGTGCGGCGGGATCGGTGACGTCGGCAGCGATGAGAAGTACCTCGGCGCCGGCGGTCTCCATCGCCCGGACGGCAGCAATGGTGCGCGCGGTGCGATCCCCGCCGAGGTTCTCGGCTCCCGGTGTCGGCCAGCTCTCCCGCGGCGGGAGTGGGGTGCGGGACAGCAGCGCCAACCGGCCTCGGTACCGGTTCGCCAGCTCTGCCGCCACACTCACCCCGATGCCGCCGGTCCCGCCGGTGATCAGGTAGCGGCCTCCCTCGCGGAACCCTGGTTGCTGCGCGGTCGGGCGGGTCTGGGTGAAGTCCTTGACCCACCGGCGATCCGATCGCAGCGAGACCTCACGCGGTTGGCCGGTGGCCAGCAACTCGCGGACGACCGCCGAATCACGGCTGCGGTCGTCGACATCGATCCATCTGGTCCGCAGGAACGGCAACTCCAACGCGCCCACCCGGACCGGACCGGCGACCAGCGCTGCCTGTGCCACGACGTCCTCGCCGCCGGTGACCGGAGCGACCGGTGGGGTCAGCACCGTCAACGCCACCGTGGGGGGCTCCGGCAGCTCGGCGAGAGCCTGCAGGATGGCAAGCAGGTCGTGGAAACCCTTCTGCAGCAGATCATCCGGGGCGCCGTCCAGCGCGCGCGCGTGCACCAACCTGACTGCCTCCGGCGTCCGGTCGGTGACCCCGGACTGCGCTGCCGGCTCTGCTGCAGCTCCTGCAGCGGCGACCGCAGCGGCGACCCCGGCGGCGTCGGTGTCCAGCGGCAGCACGTCAGTCCCACCGGCCCGCAGTGCTGCCGTGATGCGATCGGCCCGGTCGCCGCTGCCGATGACGAGCACCGGCGCGGCCACGCTCGCGGCAGACAGCGGAGGCAGCTCGCGGAACGTCGGGACGGCGAACCAGTCCTCGATCACCTCTGCCGGTCCGCGATGCACCGCAGGTGCGGCGCCCGGGCCTGCAGAACCTGCGACCGAGGGGGATGGGTCGATCCAGTGCCGACGGCGCTCGTACGGGTAGGTGGGCAGGGCAACCCGGCGACCCGCGGGCGCGGTGGGCAGCTCGAGATCGTTGCCGTCGACCCACAGCCGCGCCCAGGAGCGGCCGATGATGTCCAGGTCGGTCTCGGTGTCGCCAGGACCGGCGAGCGAGTACTGCGGGGCGGGACCACGGCCCGTCTGCATGCGGGCGAGGCCGGCCAGCTGGCGACCCGGTCCGCACTCCAGGAACTGGACGTCCCCGGCCGCCATGGCCGTCGCCACCGCAGCACCGAACAGCACCGGTTCGCGCAACTGGCGTGCCCAGTACCGCGGATCGGTGGCCTGCTCGGCGGTGAGCAGCTCCCCGGTCAGACCGGAGATGATGTCCAGCCGGGGGGCCACCGGGTTCGCGGCGGCGACCGCCGCGGCGAACTCGTCGAGGATCGGGTCCATCGATGCCGTGTGGAACGCGTGCGAGGTGCGCAGTCGGGCACCGGAAGCCTTGGTCGGCAACGAGTTCGCGAACGCGTCGATGGCCTCTGTTGTCCCGCCGACGACGGTCATCCGGGGACCGTTGACGGTGGCGATCTCGACACCCTCGGTCAGGCGCGGGCGGACCTCGTCCGCCGGCAGTTGGACGGCCATCATCACGCCCCGCGGCATGCTGTGCATCAGGCGGCCGCGGGTCGCGACGAGCTCGAGCGCTGCGTGCAGGGGGAAGATCCCGGCGGTCACCGCGGCCGCGTACTCGCCGATCGAGTGACCGATCAGGACGGCGGGTCGGGCACCTGCTGCGGTCCAGAACCGGGCCAACGCGTATTCGACGGTGAACAGCGCCGGCTGGGTGATGAAGGTCTGGGTCAGCGCCTGCGCGGCGGGTGCAGCGGCCTCGGTGTCGGCCGGATCGACGAGCATCAGCTCACGCAGGTCCAGGCCGAGGATCGGTCGCAGCACGTCGCTGCACTCGTCGACGGCCGCCGCGTAGTCGGCGGACCGGTGGTACAGCGCCCTGCCCATGCCGGGGAACTGGGATCCCTGACCGGAGAACAGGATTCCCAGCCGTGGGGTGCCCGCGCTGCCGATCATCTTCGGGCCGGCGGTGAGCTGGGCGATGGCATCGCCCGAATCGGTGGCGATCACGGCCGACCGCCGGGAGTAGGCGATCCGACCGGTGCGCAGGGTTCTGGCCACATCGGCCAGGTCCAGCTCGGGATGGCTGCGCAGGTGAGCGGCGAGTCGGGTCGCCGTTGCAGCGAGAGCGGTGTCGGTGTTGGCCGAGAGCGGCAGCACCTGGGTGCGCGACGAGGCCGGCCCCGCGTGCGGCGCGGAGGCCGCGCGGGCCGGATCGGGAGCCTGCTCGAGGATGACGTGCGCGTTGGTCCCGCCGATGCCGAACGAGGACACGGCGGCCCGGCGTGGACCGTCGACCGCCGGGAAGGCCCCCAACGACGCGGCCGGATAGAACGGTCCCGACTCGAAATCGATGGCCGGATTGGGCTTCTCGAAGTGCAGGGTCGGCGGCACGGTGGCTGTCCTGAGCACCAGCGCCGCCTTGATCAGCGAGATCACCCCGGCCGCTTGGGAGAGGTGGCCGAGGTTCGACTTCACCGAACCGATCGCACACCACTGCCGGTCCTGCGGTGGATGCGTGGTGTCGGTCGACGCTGTGGGGTCTTCCGCCGCTCGCTCCGCCGCGAGCTCCTCCCCGTAGGCGGTGGTCAGACTCTGTACCTCGATCGGATCGCCCAGCGACGTTCCGGTGCCGTGCGCCTCGACGTAGCCGATGCTGCGAGGCGAGATCCCGGCCACCTGCAAGGCCTGACGGATCACCGAGACCTGGCCCTGCACGCTGGGTGCGGAGAAGCCGACCTTGGTGGCGCCGTCGTTGTTGACGGCGTTGCCCAGGATCACTGCGTGCACCGTGTCGCCGTCGCGCAGCGCGTCCGAGAGTCGACGCAGCACCACGGCGCCGCCGCCGGAACCCCACACGGTGCCCGCCGCGCCGGCATCGAAGGCGCGCACCTGCCCGGTGGGCGAGGTGAAGTCGTGCTCGGAGATGTAACCGGCACCCTGGGGGAGCTCGATCGACACCCCTCCGGTGATCACGGCATCGCACTCGTGGTTCCGCAGTGCCTCACAGGCCAGGTGGGTGGTGACCAGCGACGTGGAGCACGCGGTGACCACCGTCATGCTCGGGCCGGTCAGGCCGAGCTTGTAGGAGATGTTGGTGGACAGGTAGTCCTGGCCGTTCCCGATGGCGGCCCCCAGCTCGCCGGCGCCGGCCAGTACCGAGGCGTTGGCCTTGACGTTGCGCCACAGGTACTGGGTCCCCGCACCGCCGCAGTAGACGCCGATGTCACCGTCGAAGTGTGCGGGGTCGATCCCGGCGTGGTGCAGGGCGGTGTGGGCCAGCTCTAGCATGAGGCGCTGCCCCGGGTCGGCCATCGAAGCCTCGCGGGGGGTCATCCCGAACAGTGCTGCGTCCAGCTCGTCGTGGTGCTGCAGGACGAAGGCTTCCGGGACGAACTCGTCGTCGTCGACGTCGTCGTCGCTCATGCCGAGTGCTCGCTGCTCGTCGAGGCTGAAACGTGTCTTGGCCTCGACCCCGTCCAACAGGTTGGACCAGAGCGTCTCCACGTCGGAGGCTCCCGGAACGCGGGCAGCCATCCCGACGATCGCGATGGGTTCGAGACCGGGACCGAGGTCGTCGATGTCGCTGTCGTCGTCCGGGAGTTCGTTCGGTATCGGATCCTGCTGCGACGCAGCGTGTTCGGCGGCCGACACGCGCAGAGCCGGATCGTCCGGATCGGGATGCGTCGAGAGGTCCAGCTGATCGGGGACGGCAGTCATGAGCGTTCTCTTCTCTGCGGTGCGGTGCGGGGTGAACGTCGGGCGGCGGCACGGCGGGCCGCCCCGCGGTCGACGGGGGCAGCGACGGGCGTCGTGGGTCTGCCGCCGGCAGTGTCGATCGGCGCTGCGGAGCGGGCGACGGCGGCATCGAGTTGGTCGGCGATCTCCCGGATGGTCGGCCAGGTGAACAGATCGACCATCGAGACCTCACGGCCCAGCTGGGTGGCGATCCCGGCACGCACCTCGGCGACCGCGAGCGAGTGCCCGCCCACGTCGAAGAAATTGTCGGTGACGCCGGTGATCTCGGACTGCAGGACGTCCGTCCAGATCGCCACGAGCGCCCGCTCGGTGGGTGTCGCGGGCGGGACGGAGGCGCTCGCGCGTCGGCCGTGTCCGGTGTCGTGGAAGGCGGAGCCCGCGGGAGTGTCATCGGAGGCGGAGCCTGCGGACGCGTCGCCCGCGGGTGGTGCGGCGGTGGCCTCGGTGAGCGAGGCGGGGACCGAAATCTGGAGTGGGGCAACAGGATCCGCGAGCAGTGCGGCGAGCAACGAGCTGAACTCCTGCGGTACCTGGTCGCCGCGCGCGACGAGTCCTGGCCGCAGCACAGCACGGCTGATCATCACTGCGGTGGCGCCGTCGTGCTCGGTCGACGACGGGTCCGGCTGCACGTAGAGCGTGAGGTCGAAGGGGGATCCCGAGGCGGGCACCTCGACAGCAGTGACCACCGGTCCGCCTAGATCAGGGATCGGCAACGGGAAGTTGTACAGGTTGAACAGGACCTGGACCAGGGTGCCCCGATCGTCGAACCGGCGGGCTCGTGCGACGCGGATGATCTCCTGCAGGGAGACGGCGGCGTGGTCGGCGGTGTCCGCGATCTCCTGGTCGGCGGCGAGCACGGCTGCGCGGAAGGTCGGCGACGCCCCTGGGCGCAGGACGACCGGGACGATGTCACTGAACATGCCGACCGTGGCCACCGACTCCGGATGGTCCCTACCGGCCGCCACCAGCCCGACGACGACCTCGTCGCAGCCCGTGCGACGACGGAGCAGTACCCCCAGGGTTGCCAACAGGACGGCGGCAGTCGATGCGTTCAGGGACCTCGCTGCCTCGTCGAGCGCGGCCCGATCGCGGTGCAGCGACGCGGAGTACTCGCCGATCGCCCGCTCGGCACCGACCGACGTGGCAGCGGTCGGTGCGGGGTCCGCGAGCTCGATCATGTCGGGCACGCCGGCCAGGTGCTCCGCCCACCAGAGCGCATCGGCGGGTCCGCCGTTGCAGTGGCGCTCGTGCTCCCACTCGATGTGCGCGGCGAACGAGCCGGCGGGGGAGGCGTCGGGCGGGTCGCCGACGATCGCGCGTCGGTAGCCGGCTGCCAGATCGTCCACCAACGGGCCGACGGACCAGCCGTCGCAGACGAGGTGGTGGAAGGTGAGGACGAGCAGGTGCTCGTCGTCGCCGCGGTCGACCTCGTGCAGCAGGGTGGCGTTCCACAGCGGTCCCGCAGCGATGTCGAAGTGTTGCCGGACGAGGTCGCGGACGGCGCTCGCGGTCGCACCCGCGGGCACCTCGTGCACCTCGAGCAGCCGGGCCGGCGGCGCAGACATGCGGATCACCCCGCGGCCGGCCACCTCCGGGAAGGACCAGCGCAGCACCGGATGACGGTCCAGGAGCGAGGCAAGCGCCGACCGCAGGGCGTCCCGGTCCAGTGGTCCGACCAGGGAGTAGGCAACAGCGATGTTCGACTCGTGGCTGGAGCGGCTGACCAGCTCGGTCAGCCAGAGCCGCTGCTGGGCGGCCGAGAGCCGGTCGGGAGGCTCGGCGTCTGCGCCGGCCCGGGTGTCGACGTGGGCAGGTGGAGTGACGGAGGTGGCGGGGGAGTACGTCCCGGCGCCCGGATCGGGGGCTCGGGCCGCGACCAGCCGTGCCAGCGATCCGGCGTCGGCGGCGCGCACCACCTCGACGGTGCGCACCGTGCGACCCGTGCGCCGACGGATGCCGTCCACCATGGTCATGGCCGAGACCGAGGACCCACCACAGGCGTACAGCCCGGCGCCCTCGACCGCCGGCCCGACATGTTCGATCCACAGTCCGAGTACGGCATCCGCGACGTCGGTCGGCCGGCCGCCGTCGGCTGTCGGCGCGACGTCGGTGGGCGGGACGATCCGCGCTGCCTCTGCAGCGTCCCTGGCAGCCCGGCGGGCCGCCAGTGCGGACAGGTCGATCTTGTCGGAAGCGTTGCGGGGCAGCGCATCCTCGTGATGGATCGCCGAGGGGATCATCGCAGACGGGAGTCGGTCGGCCAGCCAGTCCGCGAGGTCGGCGGCAGCGACCTCGCCGGTGTGGTGGGCGACCAGCCGGCGGCTGCCGTCGGCTGCCCGATCGATGTCGGCCACGGCGAGGCCGACGACGGGATGCGCGGTCAGTGCTGCCTCCACCTCGCCGAGCTCGATCCGGTGGCCACGGATCTTCACCTGCCGATCGGCGCGGCCCAGGAACTGCACGGTGTGATCGGCGTTCCAGCGACACCGGTCTCCGGTGCGGTAGTAGCGGACGCCGTCGAGCACGACGAACCGATCAGCCGTCAGCTCCGGATCGTCCAGGTAGTCGAGTGCGAGCCCGGGGCCGGCGATCAGCAGCTCCCCGTCATCCCCGAACGGCACCGGCAGCAGGGAGTCCGGATCTGCGATGACCAACTTGTGCCCGCCGTGCGGCCGCCCGATCGGCAGCGCGGACGTCCACCTGCCCGAGGCGTCCAGCGAGCAGACGGCAACGGTGCTCTCGGTCGGCCCGTAGGAATTGATGAACCGCCGATCGCTGCCGGTGGTCCACCGCTCGACCTGTTCGGGGCCGGGCGCCTCCGCGCCGGTCTGCAACACGCGCAGGGTCGGCAATGCTTCCGGGTGCAGCAGCGGCAGCACAGCAACCGGGAAGAAGCCGTACGTGATCCGATGGTGTACGCAGAACTCCTGCAGCAGAACGGGATCCATCCGCTCCGCTGCGCCTGCCACGAACAGTGGCGCACCGTGCACCAGGGCGCAGAACATCTCCATGACTGACGGATCGAAGGTGGTGGCCGTCAGTGCCAACACCCGATCGGCGTCGGTGATGCCCAGATAGCGGCTCATCGACCAGGCGAAGGCCGCCAGTGCACCGTGTGGGATGCGTACCCCCTTGGGGACTCCCGTCGAGCCGGAGGTGAACAGCAGGTAGGCCTCGTCCTCGGGTGCCGGCGCCGGCCGCGCCGCGGACTCGAACTCCCGTGCCGGGCGGTGACGCAGCGGGTCGATGGCCAGCCTGACCACCGCCGAACCGGCGGGGTCTGCAGGAGCCGTTCCGGTGGCTCGGGAGGTCGCCGGCTCTGGACCGACCAGCACCGCGACCGGCGCGGCGGCCCTGACGATCTGCGACATCCGTTGCGGCGCCGACGGATCCAGCGGAACGGCCGAGCAGCCTGCCCGGAGGGCCGCGAGGAAGCCGACGACGTGTCGCACGCCTCGACCGAGATCCAGCCCCACCCGCCGGTGCCCGTCGCGGCCGACCAGGCCCAGGATCTCCTCGGCGACCGCTGCCGTCCACCGATCCAGTTCGGCAGCGGTGAGCTCGCCCTCCGCATCGCGGACGACGATCGCATCGGGGGTGCGGCGCAACCGGTGGAGGACTGCCTCGACGACCGTCGGGAAGGGAGTTTTCGCGGTATCGGCATCCGGTTCTGGGTCGCAGGCGGCGCGGACCCGGGAATCGACGGTGCTCGTCATCGGCCTGCCACCGCCGGATCGGAGGTGCTGGTCCGGTCGACACCGGACGGGGCACTCACAGCCGCAGCGACGGAGGGCTGCGCCGGGGCGTCCGTCGTCGGCACGCCGGACGCGTCGGTGACCGGGACTGCCTGGGGACCGGTCGAGAACTCGTCCCGCTCGACGCACTGCATCCGCAGTTCGCAGACATAGCGCCGGCCTTCGGCGTCGGGCAACCAGTTCTGCTCGAGGTCGGGCAGAGCTTCACTGAGGGACAAGGTGACCTGCGGCCCTTCCGCCAGCACGGCGGAGCGAACCATGCAGCCGAAGACGTCGGCGAGCACCGGGCTGGTCAGGTCGACGAAGAACGGCTTGATCTCACTGCCGAGCTTGACGTAGCAACGATCGGGCAGGTGCAGTTCGGCGGCGAGCCGCCGCGCCTCGACGAAACGGTTCGGAGCGTCCGTGATCCGGCCGAAAGCTGTTTCGCCGCAGGTGATCCGCCAGGACCGGCGGTTGATCACCAACCCGTCGATGCTGATCCGCGGGGTGTACCGGGCGGGGGTGACCATCTTGAACGCGTCCACGGTGTGGATCCACAGCAGATCGGCCAGCACGTCGATCAGCGACCAGCGCAGGTCGCCGTGGAACACCCCGACACCCTGGTCGTCGCGGACGACCAACGCGTCCCCCGGAGGCAGGAAGTGGGGCTCCGCGATCCCCCGCACCGGCTCCGGCGCGACCGGCAGGTACCTGTCGTGCGGGCCGTCGAACACGGTCGACAGGCGGCCCAGTTGGCGGGGCCAGCTGTCGGCGTGCAGGACGTGGACCCGGTGCGAACCGATGTCCGCGGTCAGCGCCTCGGCCAACACGTCGGGAGCAGGGTGGGCCAGTGTGGTGGCGGCCGAATCGAAGGTCCCGCCGCCGGTGTGCAATTCGCCCAGCACGGGTGTGAACTCGCCGGCCAGCAACGCATCCAGCCCGTTCGCGGCGATCTGCAGATCGGGCGAGTGGATGTGCGCGGCGCGCCACCGCAGCGGAAGGCGGGGGAACAGCCGGTCCATCTCCGGTGCGAGGTCGGCACTGGAGAGCTCGATCGAGCCGGTCAGCCCGTCCTGTGGCTCCGCCCCGGCGGTGCCCAGCAACTCGGCCCACCGGCCGGCGAACTCGTCCGTCTGGGACGCGACCAGGTTGTGCTCACCCCAGAGCAGACCCTGGGCCAGGAACAACAGGTCGGACAGCGGCATCGGACGACCGTCACCCATCTCGTCGACCAGGTCGCCGAAGGCCGCGGTGAAGGTCGCCTCCAGATGGGCGCACCACCAGTGGGCAGCCTGCAGGAGCAGGCCCATCGGCGCCGCGATCCGTTCCACGAGCGCTGGACCGAAGCGCACGGCCAGGTCGCGTGCGCTGTCCTCGTAAGCGAGCTTGCGGCCGGCATAGGTCTCGCCGGGGCGTCGCTCGGTCACCTCGGAGACCTGGTGCCGGAACACCTCTTTCAGTGCGCTGTCTGCGGCGAGCACCGCAGCCGGGTCACCGGCGGCGGCGGCCAGGGCGGCCCTGGCGGTGTCCAGCGCGTCGAAGCGATCCAGCGCGGCGGCGCGCGCAGGTTCCGGCAGGATCTGCAGATCGGCCAGCAGACGGTCGGCCACGTCGTGCACATGACGGACGTCGAAACCGACGCTGAGCAAGCCCCGTTCGGTGAGCCGGCGCAGGGTCAGTTCGGCGTCCCCCGCCGTTCGGGCGGCGCCGGCGGCGACCGCGTCGACGACGAGAGCGCTCCGGGCGCGGCCGTCGGCGGCCTGCAACAACCACTGCTCCTGGGAGCTGAGCTGCAGCGGCTTGCCGGTGGCAGCGCGCGCGGTGGCGGGTGAACCGGCGACGGGCGGGGTGAGGATCACCGAGGACGGGATCCGCACCGGCAGATGCGGAGCCACCGCCGGGTCGGCGGCGATGGCGGAGGCCAACGCGTCCAGTGCCCAGTCCTCCAGCTTCGTCCAGCGGCGCGCGAGCAACCCGGAACCCGGTCGAGCCTGCACTGTCGGGCCGTCGTCGTCGATCCGGGCCCAGGTGGCCGGGCCGAAGAAGCCGATGCTCTCGTTCTTGCTGCAATACCGTTGCCAGTACCGGCCGACCGTCCGTACTCCCTGGTAGTAGCGGGAGTTCCGTGGCCCGTCCGGAACCACCCGTCCCAGGGCGTGGAAGACGTTCGGGTTCTGCCAGGCGATGGCTTCGCGCAGCAGCGGATCGGTGGCGATCCGCTCGATGGTCGGCAGCTGCTGGTGCAGCGCCTCCTCGGCCAGCGCCTTCAGCTGCTGCGGTGTCGCTCCGGCCGCCAGTGCGGAGTCCACGGCCGCCGCCGCCGGAGCGTCTTGGAGCTGCTGCAAACCCTCGACGGGGAAACCGGCGCTGCGGATGATCACGTCACGCCAGATCTCCCAGCCGGTCGAGCCGAGTGCGACGGTGTGCGGAGAGGTCATCGGCGTTCTCCTGTTCGTGTGTCGGCCGACGCGATCCACTCGTCGGCGGACCAGTCGTGGAACATGTGCTCGGTCGCCACCGCGCCGGGCCCGGTCCGGAGTTGTACGACGACCACTTCTGGAGCCGGAACCCCCAGTGCTGCAGGGGCGCTCGTGACCTGCAGGACGGCAGGCTGTCGATGATCGTCGGCGCCGATGATGCCGGCGTGCTCGTCCTGCTGCTGCAGGCCCAGCGAGGTGGGCTCGACGGCGAGTCCCTGACCGGTGCACTTCAGCACGGCCTCCTTGGCGGTCCAGGCGCGGAGCAGTTCGCGGCTGTGTTCCTGCTCGGGAACGTCGGCCAACCGGACCAACTCATCGGAGTGCAGGATCGACGTGGCCAGCTGCGCCGTGTCCGGCAGTGCGTGCTCGGTCTCGTGGTCGACGCCCAGTGGCACTGCCGCCGCGGCGAGCAACAGCCGACCGTCGCGGTGGCTCCAGCTCACCTGCGGCCCGTCGGGAAGCTCCGGCTTGCCGTGGGCGCCGGTCGGGAGGGGCGCCCGTGAGTACTGGGATCCGAAGCGGGACAACACCTCGCGGGCGATGCCGCGTCGTGCGGTGAACCGGCGGGCGTCCCGCGGATCGACGAATCGGGCCGCGCGGTCGTGTTCCTCCGGCGCGAGCTGATCGGCGAGGCCGGCCAGTTCTCCGTCGTCGATCGTGTCCAGATCGGCGAGCAGCAGGTGCACCTCTCCCGGTCGGACGGTGCTCGCAGGCCTGACCGTGTCGGCTGTCTCGGCGCGCAACAGACCTCCGAGCAGCCCGAACTGCTCGTGCAGGAAGAAGTGACCTCCCGGCATGGTCCTGAGCCGGAACCCGGGTGCGCTGTGACGTGCCCAGCCCAGCCCCGTCCACGGCAGACACACTCCATCGCGGCGCCCGCACACTGCCGTCACCGGGATCGGCAGCGCGGGGCCGGGTTCCCATCGGTAGTCGTCGATCCAGGTGAAGTCAGCGCGGATCGCCGGCAGCAGCAACTCGATCAGCTCCGGCGAGTCGAGCACCTCCTGCGGCATCCCGCCCAGCCGCGCCAGCCGGGTGATCATCTCCTCGTCGCTGCGGCGGGACAGGTCCTTGAGATCACCGTCCAGGCGCAGATCGGGGGGCGGACTGCCGCCGATCACCAGGCGTCGTGGGAGGGGTCCGCCGGTGGCGGCCAGCGAACGCACGGTCTCGTAGCCCAATCGGGCGCCCATCGAATGGCCGTAGATGAGGTAGTCGCCGGTGACGGTCTCGCTGATGGCGGCGGCCAGGGCGCCGGGATCGATCTCCGGCTCCTCCGCCCAGCGGCTCTCCCGACCGGGAAGCTGGACGGGGCGGATGTCGACCTGCGGTGCGAATGCTTCCGCCCACCCGCGGAAAGCGCTGGCACCGCCGCCGGCGTAGGGCAGGCAGAGCACCGGAACAGCACCGGCGACGAGGGCCGGGGTGCGCACCGGACGGGCGAACCAGGCGGTGGCCGTTCCCGCGGTCATGCCGCACCCCCGGCGTCGATCAGTGGTTGCAGGACCGAGGCCGGACCGGGGATCCGGATGCGTCGAAAGGGGTGCGCGGGAAGCGGTACCCGCATGGTGCCGGCGGATTGCAGGGGTGTCGGCAGCGCGTGATCGAGAGCGGGCGCCGGGTCGTTCGCCACGGCCTGCAGCTGCGTCACTGCTTCGTCGACGGACCGGGACCACACGACATGGGTGCACGCATGGACGCGACGGCCGGTCAACAGGGTGTCGGACACAGCAGTCAGAGCGGGTCGGTGACGCTCCAGGTGCTCCGCGAGCCGGCCTGCGAACAGCCGCAGATCGGCGGCAGTCCTGGTGCTGAGCAACAGCGGCAGCGGCTCGTCGAGGACCGCCGCCGACTCCTCGTCGGCCGGTTGCGCCGAGGCCTCGATCACCAGGTGCACGTTCGTCCCGCCCACTCCGAAGGAGCTGACTCCCGCCAGCCGCCTCCGATCCGACGGCCAGGCGGCGTCGCCCGCCTGCGCGGTCAGCCCGCTGCCGTCCAGCTCCAGCAGCGCGCCCGGGGTGCTGAAGTGCAGGTTCCCGGGAACGGTTCCGGCCCTCGCGGCAAGGATCGCGAGGTGCAGCGCTGCGATTCCCGACGCCACGTCCAGGTTGCCCAGGTGCGTCTTGGGGGCCACCAGTGCGGTCCGTGCCGGACGAGCGGCGGACGCCCAGACCCGCCGGAGTGCGCCCACTTCGATCGCATCTCCGAGTGGCGTGCCGAGGGCATGGCAGAAGACCGCACCGATCTCGGCGGGTCCGACCTGGGCCGCGGCCTGTGCCTGGTCGACGGCTGCCTGCTGACCGGCGATCCCCGGGGCGGCGAAACCCGCCCGTGCCGCCCCGTCATTGGTCATGGCGTAGCCCCGGATGACAGCCAGCACCGGGTCGCCGTCGTCCACCGCGTCCTGGTGGCGCTTGAGCACCACCACACCGGCGCCGCTGGACATCCCGGCCCCGTCGGCGTCCGCCGACAGCGCGCGACAACGTCCGTCCGCGGAGGTGGTTCCCGGCCCACGTCGCAGGTACCGAGGACTGGTGAGATGGACACCGCCGGCGACGGCGACGTCGCACTGCAGATCGATCAGCGCGGTCGCCGCCGTGCACACCGCGGCCAGCGAACCGGCACAAGTGGCCGCCACTGCCATCGCCGGACCGTCGAGCCCGAGCTTGTACGCCACCCGGCTGACCATGTGGTCCGCGCCGATCCCGGTGGGCAGCAGCGTGTCCCAGCTGGCGTCGATGCGCTGCAGCTGCGGCAGCAGCGCCTCGTGGTGGTGTCGGTTGGGGCCGGCGGCGGCGAACACGCCGACGACGGACGCCGGATCCCGGACTCCGAGGCCGGCGTTCTGCAGTGCGCTCTCGACGATCTCGAGGAAGACCCGGTGCTGGGGGTCCATCAGCGCGAGCTCGTCGAGATCGATACCGAACTGGTCGGCATCGAAGCAGTCGACGTCCTCCAGCTGCCCCCCTGCCCGCACCAGGTCGCTCCTGGACAGCAGGCTCGCCGGAACTGCCAGCGCCCGCAACGCGGTGTCGTCGAGATCGCGGATCACGTCGCGGCGGGCGATCACGTTGTCCCACAGGCTGTCCAGATCAGGCGATCCCGGGTAGCGGCCGGCCATCCCGATCACCGCGATGTCGGTGGCACTGATCTCGGGAGCGCCGACATCCGAGGAGGGACTCTCCGGCCGCTCCTCGTCGAGATGGTGCAGCAGCGAGGTCATCGGCCGCCCCTGGGTGGTACCCGCGCGGCACGACGCCCGGCGCGCGGGGTGGCCGGACGTGTGGCCGACGATCCAGCCGGCGGTGCGGCGCCACCGGAACCGGCGGCCGCGCTCACGCTCAGGGTCGCGCTGGGCCGGTCCAGATGTCCGGCGATCGCCGTTACCGAGCCAAGACCGAACAGCTCCACCAGCTGGATCTCCCCCCAGCTGCTGAGGGCGGCGTGGATCCGGACCAGGTCCAGGGAGTGGGCTCCGGACTCCAACAGCGGCAGCCGTGGATCGATGCTCGTCGCATCGATGCCGAGCACGTCGGCCACCGTGCGGCGCACTCGGTCGAGGAGGGCATCCGCCGTCCGACCGGCCGGGATCGGGTCGACGGCAGGGATGGTCTGCGGCCGTACCCGTTTGCCGGTGTCGGTCACGTCCAGCCGTTCGACGATGTCGAACCGGCTGGGCACCATCGCGGCGGGCAGCTGGGCGGACAGCCGACGGTGCAGCTCGGCGGTGGACAGCACCACGGCGGCTCCGACGGTCAGGTGGGCGACGAGGGCCTGGTGCTCGGCGCCCGTGATCGACCCGGCACCGGTACCGGCATCTGCCGGTCCGACCAGCGCTCCGGTCACGCCGGGAACGTCCAGCAGGATCGCCTCCACCTCGGCCGGGTCGATGCGGATTCCCCGCACCTTGATCTGACGGTCCAGCCGTCCCCGGTGATACAGCAGGCCGTCGATCCGCTCACCGAGATCCCCGGTGCGGAAGGTGCGTCGACCACCCGGGGCATCGCTGAAGCGAGCCTCCCCGGTCGCAGGTGCAGCGCTGTCCGGGAGGTAGCCGAGAGCAACGCCGCGACCCGTCACCAGGATCTCCCCCGTTGCGTCCACCTCGACGGTGAAGCCGGGCAACGGTTGTCCCATCGGCAACGGCGAACCCGGGCCGCCGGCCGGCGCGACGGTGCTGCGGGGTTCCGGATCCCCGTCCGTGACGAACATCGTGCTGAACGACGCCTCGGTGGATCCGTATCCGCTTGCGATCGTCACAGCGGGGCCGAAGAGTGTGCGGGCCACCTCGACGTCGCGGCGGACGGCAGCTTCGCCGCCCAACAGCACGGTGTGCACCGAGCCCTCGACCCGGTCACCGAGCAGACCGAGCGTCCGCAACACGGTCGGAGCACAGTGGAACACCGTCACCCCGTGTCGGGTGAGGAAGTCGTCGAGTCCGGTCAGGCCACGGGTGGCCAGATCGTAGGGAGCGAGGGCGGCCCCGTTGAGCAGAGCCGACCACAGGTCGACGGCCGCCATGTCGTAGCAGAACGGCGTGAGCAGGGTGAGCACGTCGCTCGGTCGCAGCTGCAGCGCCGCCCGCTGGTTGTCGGCGCAGACGAGCACCCCGCGATGCGACTGCTGCACGGCCTTCGGGATCCCGGTCGATCCCGAGGTGAACAGCAGGTAGGCGAGCGCGTCCGGGTCCTGCGCGGTGGGGGCGGCATCCGCGCTGACTGTGTCGGTGTGCGCGTCCGGGTGGGTGAGGGCGTGGGCGTCGATGTCGATCACCAGCGGCACCGCTGCCGACGGCACCTTGTCGGCCGTCGCCGCCGTGACCAGCACCGCGAGCGGGCGGGCCGCGCGGCAGCAGGAGTCGATGCGTGCCCTCGGCCATCGAGGATCCAGCACCAGGTAGCTGAATCCGGCCCGCAGGACCGCAAGGACGGCGAGGACGCTCGCCTCGCCGTGCGGGGCCAACACCGCCACCACGCGCGGCTCCGCAGTGTCCGGTGGGGCCGGCACCTCTAGCTCGAGGATCCGAGCAAGTCCGGCCGCCTGATCGTCGAGCCGCCCGCGGGTGAGGGTGCCGCTGTCGGAGACGACCGCCGGGGCGTCGGGGTCGGCGTCGACGAGCGCCGACCACCGGCTGATCACCGTGCAGGGGCGCGCCGTCGACTCGCAGCCGACCAGTGGTCGGTGCTCCTCGGGCAGGCGTGAAGCGTCCGGCGACATGGGTGAGCTCCTGGCGTTCGCCGATCGGGGGTGGAGATCGGAGCGCGCCGACACGGGTTCGTCCGCCGACACACCACCGTGTCGACAGTTCGCACCAACGGGGGACGGGGCGGAGTGTGTGACACTTCGCACCATCACTGACTGCGACAGGTTAGGTGAGTGTTGCGGGTGTGTCATCAGTTCGCAGGAAAATATCCTGCGGTCCAGCAGCTCGGACGTAGTTTGTTGACGAATCATCTACTTCCGGTCGGCGGCGGGAGTCTGCTGATCGCACCAGTTCTCGGGCGGGCGGATCACGGGGTGCGGAACATGCGGATTCATCGGCTGGTGCCGGCGGCGGTGGCGCTGCTCGTGCTCGTCACGAGTTGCAGCACGGATCAACCGAACGCGAGCGACGAAGCGTTGGGGATGTCGTCGCCGGGCGGGTCACCGGAGAAGTCCCCGGCACCCGCACCGAGCCGCCCGGCGGGTGGGTCGATGAGCGACCAGCCGAGCGGCGGTGCGCCGAGCAGTAGCGCGCCGAGCAGTAGCGCGCCGAGCAGCAGTGCGCCGAGCAGCAGTGCGAGCGGCGGGCCGTCGAGCACCGGCTCTGCCGTATCCGGCGCCGGCCCCTCCGGATCCGTGCCGATCGCGGTGCGGTCCGACGGTGCGGAGCTGGTCGCCGAGGTGGATCGCACCCGGTTGATGGCGCACATCGACACCATCGCTGCCGGACCGAGGGCGAACGTGGAGAACCACGCGGCGGCACTGGCAGCGGCGGATCATGCCGACCGAGCGTTCACCGAGGCCGGTCTGCGGCCGAGCCGCATCGACGTGTCCGCTGTCGGGGTGACCCTGCCGGTCGTCTGGGTCGAGATCCTCGGGTCGGGCTGCCCCGCACCGGCGGCCACCCCCACCTATGTTCTGACGGCCCACTACGACACGGTGCCCGGAAGTCCCGGCGCCGACGACGACGCCAGCGGAGTCGCCGCGGTCCTGGAGATCGCCCGGATCCTGGCGAGCCGTCCGCTGGGTGCGTCCGTGGTGCTCGCCGTGGTCCCGTTCGAGGAACTGGGCGAGCAGTATCCGGGCGCCGCTGCCCTGGCCGATTTGTTGCTGCAGGATCCCCGCCGCTCACTGCGCGGGATGGTCAGCGCCGAGATGCTCGGCTACGCCACACAGCAGCCCGACAGTCAGGGCCTGCCGGGCGACTATCTGAACCTGTTGGCCTACGACGGATCCGACGAGCTGGTGGCGGATTTCAGGTCAGCGGCCGCGCAGTGGGTCCCGCACTTCGAGGTGCAGGCAGCGACGTTTCCGGCGGACACCGGGTTCATCAACCGTTCCGACAACGCGGCGTTCCAGCAACGCGGTGTGCCGTCGGCATTCGCGAGCGATGGAGCGGATTTCCGGACGCCGTACTACCACTCGGAGCAGGACGTCCCGGCCAACATCTCACCGGAGTTCCTCGTCGACTCCACGCGCGTCCTGTTGGCCTGGCTCGTGCTGAGCGCGCTGCGCGAGCCGACCTGCTGAACGTCGTGGGCACCGGCTCCCGTCCCTCGCGGGCGCCGGCGCCCGGTGTCGGTAGCTCCTCTGTTCATGGCGCTCGGCAGGCCTCAACAACTTCCAACAAATCTACTCAACTGAATGTGATCCACATCTTCTGAATCGATTTACTTTCACGATTCTGAGACGGGTCACACGTGGCTGTCTGGTGGCTTTGTGCAGGTGAGCGGCTAGCGTCGGTGTCCAATCCCCCGTCTCGGTGATCTCACAAGATCGAACACAACTCCGAGGCATCCCGTCGATGACTTCGTCGATGAGAACAGCAACCCGACCCCAGGAGAACCCATGACGGCATTGGCAGACCGGCCCACCGTGCGTCACCAGGATCGACCGACCACCGCGACCGGATCGTCGTCGGCGGGTCAGCGATCCGACGTCGGCTACGACCCGGATCTGCTCGCCTGGGTCAGGGAGGTCGCTGAGCTCACCGAACCGGCCAGGATCTCGTTCGTCGACGGCAGCGACGCGGAATGGACGAGGATCACCGACGCCCTGGTGGAGGCCGGCACATTCACCCGCCTGGAGAAGAAGCCGAACTCCTTCCACGTCGTCTCGAGCCCGTCAGACGTCGCCAGGGTGGAGGATCGCACCTTCATCTGCTCGGTGGCGGAGAAGGACGCCGGCCCGACCAACAACTGGATGGCTCCTTCCGAGATGAAGGCAGTCATGACGGAGCTGTACCGCGGCAGCATGCGCGGCCGCACGATGTACGTCGTCCCGTTCTGCATGGGGCCCTACGATGCCCCGGCGCCGATGCTGGGTGTCGAGATCACTGACTCGGAGTACGTCGTCGCCTCGATGCGGGTGATGACCCGGACGGGCACCCGAGCGCTCGAGTTGATCAACAACGGCGCCCGCTGGATCAAGGCGCTGCACTCGGTCGGTGCCCCGCTCGAGCCGGGTGAGCAGGACGTGGCCTGGCCGTGCAACGACATCAAGTACATCTCGCACTTCCCCGAGGAACGGACGATCTGGTCGTTCGGCTCGGGCTACGGCGGAAATGCGCTGCTGGGCAAGAAGTGTTACTCGCTGCGGATCGCCTCGGCGATGGCGCGGGACGAGGGCTGGCTGGCCGAGCACATGCTCATCCTCAAGCTGACCTCGCCGCAGGACCAGGTCCACTACATTGCCGCAGCCTTCCCCAGCGCCTGCGGCAAGACCAACCTCGCCATGCTCGAGCCGACGGTCGCCGGCTGGAAGGTGGAGACGTTGGGGGACGACATCGCCTGGATGACCTTCGGCGCCGACGGCCGGCTGTATGCGGTCAACCCGGAGTACGGCCTGTTCGGTGTCGCACCGGGCACCGGCTGGAAGACCAACCCCAACGCGATGCGCGCCATCGAACAGGGCAACTCGGTGTTCACCAATGTGGCGCTGACCGATGACGGCGACGTGTGGTGGGAGGGCATGACGGACGAGCCGCCCGCCCACCTGACGGATTGGCGTGGGCAGGACTGGACGCCTGAGAGCGAAACGCCTGCAGCGCATCCGAATTCGCGGTTCTGCACCCCGATCACCCAGGTGCCGATCATCGCCGACGAGTACTTCCGGCCGGCCGGTGTGCCCATCTCGGCGATCTTCTTCGGCGGCCGGCGCAAGACCACCGTGCCGCTGGTCACCGAGGCTCGCGATTGGCGCAACGGCGTCTTCCTGGGCGCCACGTTGTCCAGCGAGACCACCGCTGCTGCAACGGGTCAGGTCGGTGTCGTGCGCCGTGATCCGATGGCCATGCTGCCTTTCATCGGCTACGACGCCGGTGACTACCTGAACCACTGGCTGTCGATGGCGGAGCGCACCGACGCCGCGAAGCTGCCGAAGGTGTTCTACGTCAACTGGTTCCGTCGTGACGCGGACGGTGGGTTCCTGTGGCCGGGGTTCGGTGAGAACTCACGGGTCCTGAAGTGGGCCATCGAGCGCCTCGAGGGCACGGCAGCTGCGGTGCAGACCCCGATCGGCAACGTCCCGACGCCGGAGTCGCTCGACCTGGACGGGCTGGGAATGTCTCCGGAGCAGATCACGGCCGCGCTGAACGTCTCTCGTGACGAATGGCTGGCCGAGGTACCGCTGATCCAGGAGTGGTTCGCCAAGCTGGGGGACACGGTGCCATCGGCGCTGCACGACGAGCTGGCAGGCCTGCAGCAGCGGCTGGGGATGTTCAGCACCGACAGCTGATCGATGCTCCCGGCCGGTGCCGACACCTCCGGCCGGCCGGGATCAGCCGAGTTGCTGCGCCCCGATCACGGAAAGCAGTTCGAGCTTGTCGAAGCTCTCCGTGCCCGGGGTTGCCGTGAACACCAGCAGACCCTGGTCCTGGTCGACGTCGTAGAGGGTTTGACAGAACACCTCGACGATGCCGATCTCGGGATGCAGGATCCGTTTGTGCTTCGAGTGCGGCCGGGCGACCTCGTGCTCCGCCCAGATCGCGCGGAACTCCGCGCTGCGCAGATCCAGGTCGGCAACGACCTCCGCGGCCAGCGAGTCCGGGCCGTCGCGGGTGTAGGCGGCGCGCAGCTCGGCGGTGAAGGCGCGACCGATGCCGTCCCGGTCCTCCTCCGGGTAGCGGCGCCGGGCCTGCGGGTCGGTCCACCAGCGATGCGTGACACATCGTGAGAGCCCTTGGTGCGCCGTCTCGTCGCCCAGCAGGGCAACGCACGGCGGCGTCTGCAGGAGCGTCTCGCCGGTACTTCCGATGACCATCGCCGGAACGTCGGCCAGGCGGTCGACGATCCGCAGAAGTCCGGCCTCGACGTGGTCCCCGCGCCGGGAGCGGCTGGGGACGGCGTACCCGCCGAGCCGGAACAGGTGGTCACGCTCGCCGGTCGAGAGTCGCAGCCCGCGTGCGAGGGAGGCAAGCATCTGCTCGGACGGGTGAGGTCCGCGCTGTTGCTCGATCCGCCCGTAGTAATCGGCCGAGATGTCGGCCAGAACGGCCACCTCCTCGCGGCGCAGGCCACCGGTGCGGCGACGCGAGCCGCGGGGCAGGCCGACATCCTGGGGTTGTAGTGCCTCACGGCGGGTGCGGAGGAAGTCGGCGAGTTGGGCTCGGTCCATGCGATCCATCCTGTCGTGCCGGGGCCGGTGGGGGGAGGTGTGTCAGAGGTTCATGCCGCCTGAGGCCTCGACCCGTTGGCCGGTCACCCAACCCATGGCGGGTGAGGCGAGTGCGGCCACCGCGGTTCCGATGTCGTCGGGCACGCCCACGTGACCCATCGCGGTGACGGCGCCGATGTGTTCCCGGACGGTACGGTCGTCGCGCAACGAACCACCGCCGAAATCGGTGCCAGTGGCGCCCGGTGCGATGGTGTTGACCGTGATCCGGCGCGGACCGAGTTCCTTGGCGAGGTAACGGGTGTACACCTCGACGGCACCCTTCACCGAGGCATAGACGGAGTAGCCGAAGTCGCCGGTGAAACGAGCCAGGCCGGTGGAGGTATTGATGATCCGCCCGCCGTCGGCGAGTAGCGGCGCGAGCTCCTGGGTGAGCAGGACGACACCGGTGAAGTGGACTGCGACGAGATCTGCGACCGTCGCGGCCTCGGTGCCGCCCAGTGGGGTCATCCGGGCGAAGCCCGCGTTGTTGACCAGAACGTCGATGTTGTCGCGCCCCCACCGGGTGCGCACGCTCTCGTGGAGTGTCGCGGCGAACTCGGCGAAGGTGTCGGGCTCCGTCGTGTCGAGTTGCAGCGCAACGGCTTCGCGGCCGAGGGCGACCACCTCGGCAATGACGCCTGCGGCCTGCTGCTCGCCCGAACGGTAGGTGAGGACGACGTCCGTGCCACTCGCCGCGAGGGCGAGTACCGAGCTGCGACCGAGGCCGCGGTTGCCGCCTGTGACGAGAGCAATCCGGTGGGAGTTCTGGGTCTGTGTTGTCATGCACCAAGCCTGCCCCGCACAAGCCGCTCGATGAAGGTCCAGCTCAACCGGGGACGGATCATCCCCGGCTGACGGCGCCACCGGCCACGCCTGCTCCCGGGTACTACCGGGAGGTTCGAGCACCCGGCCGGGACGAGCCGGGGCAGATGACCCGCTGGGTGAACCTGGCGGAGGTGGCCATCTCCCGGGTTCGATACGTGGCCGCGCTGCGCGAAGCGGCGGCGCTGGATGCTCTCACCGGCTGATGAATCGCACCCATGCCCTCCGGGTGCCCACCGATCTGACCCGGACCGCCGCCACCGGTACCGCAGTGCTGTTCGTGGACCTCGACCAGTTCAAGCTCGTGAACGACACGCTCGGTCATGCCGCCCGTACCCTGCACCTCGAGGTCACCGCCGAAGGCATCGAGACCGACGGGCAGCGGCAGATCCTGATGGCACTCGGCTGCCGCTACGGCCAGGGTTTCCTGTGGGCCCCCCAGTGCGACCCGAGCAGCTCGACCGCCGGGCCGCAGGCAGCTGGCAGCCTGCGAACTCCACCCGATGCGAGCCGGCCGCCCTCGCGCGGAGCGGATCGAGACGATGCGGTCGGCGTCGCTCTGAACGCCGGTTCCGCTGCGCCATCCGCCCACCCGACGCACGGGGCCGGTCGCCGCGCGGCGCTCGACACCGTTCAGCGTTCGAGTTCGGCCAGTGCACGGGGAAGGCAGTCGGCCAGTTCTCGAGCCAGGTAACCGAGCGGGCCCACCTCGGAGATGAGCCGATCACCGGACACCGCGTGGAGATGGGTGCCCCAACAGGCCGCCTGCACCGGCTCGGCGCCCCGCGCGAGCAGACCCGCGATCGCTCCCGCGAGGACGTCGCCGCTCCCGGAGGTGCCCAGCCCGCCGTACCCGGTGGTGATTCTCCACAGCCGGGTGGAGTCCGCTATCCAGCCCTGCAAGCTGATCGCGGCGCTGTACCGATCGGCCAGGGCGTCGATGAGGGAGCGCCGCTCGGCCAGCACGCCGAGGGCGAAGGCATCGAGCACGACGGGTGACGTCGCCGCGGCGAGCGCGGGCTGCGGGCGTCGAGCAGCTGACCGGTGAGACCCGCGTCGTCGAGTCCGGCGCCGATCAGGATCGCGTCCGCACGCTCGATCTCAGATCCGAGCAGCTCGGCGGCTTCCGGGAGAACGGCGCCGGCAGCGTTCTCCGGCAGACCGATCACCCCGGCCTCGGGCGTGGCAACGGCAAGCGCGACGGCGACCGACTCGACGACAGCAAGGGTCAGGCGCCCGGCTCCCACCCTGAGTGCGCTGAGCCCGGCGAGTTGCGCGGCTCCCGGCGAACGTCGGGCGCCACCGATGACGAGCACCTGCCCGCGGCCGTACTTGTCACCGTCAGCCGCCGGCAGCGACCAGTCGCGCAGCAGGGCGGGGGTGACCGGGCTCGGCTCAACCGGGTCGTACATCGGTGTCTCCTGAGTGCTGGGTGACCGGGGTGCCGGTCTGTTCCAGATGATCGACGGCGTTGAATGCCTGGAGCTGCCATCTGCCGGTACCGCTGGACCGGGTCAGTCGGGTTGCCGAGGCGTTCATCACCGTGTTCGCACCGGCGATCTGGAGGAGTTGTTCCTCAGTCAGCTGTTCGCAGACGTACCTGATCAGCAGGATGACAGCGTCGTGGGCCACGAAGAGCACCCGGCCGCCGGGATGCTCGGCGTCGACGTCGCGCAGCAGCGACCGCAATCGACCCGCCACGTCCGTCCAGGACTCGCCGCCGGGAGGCCGGTAGTAGAACTTGCCCACCACCGCCGACGGGCTGCCTCTGCCGGGAACCTGCTCTCGACGCCGGCGGCGGTCAGCAGGTCCAGGACGCCGAGCTCGCGGTCCCGCAACCGCTCGTCCACCCGGACCAAGTGTCGATCCCGGCTTCCCGGAGCGCGATCTCCGCGGTCTGCCTGGCCCGCAGGTAGGGCGAGCACCAGATCGCGTCGGGAAGGGCAGACCGGTCGTCGGCGCCACCTGCGGCGAGCAAGGTCCCGAACGCAGCTGCCTGTTGGGCGCCGCGCTCCGTGAGTGGGACGTCGGCATCCCGCACGTCGATGTCGATGACCTCAGCCCCGGCCTGCTGTGCCGCAGTGGCGGCCACGTTGCCGGCGCTCTCACCGTGGCGGACCAACCAGAGTTCGACAGCACCCACCGGGGCCGTGGATCCGGAATCAGATCTGGGATCGCTCATGCAGTGACGTTTGCCCTGGGCATCCGGCCCCAAACTCCCACCTCCCGGGACCGGATTCCGAATCAGCAAGTGCATTCATCGGCCGGCCCGCGGTGCGCCGAGCAGCACGAGCACGCTGAGCCTCCGCCGCCGGGGGATCACACCTCGTCGACCCCACCCGCGGCAGGCCGGCTGTCCGGTACGGGGTGGCTGACGTCCCGCGGTCCGATGTCGCCACCCGTGCGGTTGCGGCCGGCGGACTTCATCTCGTACAACGTGGCGTCCGCGCGGGCGAGCGCATCATCGACGCTCTCGCCGGGGACCACCCTGGACACTCCGGCGGTGAAGGACACCTGGGGTCGGATCTCGAGGACCTCCCGGCGCAGCGATCGGTCGAAGGCAGTCACGGCCTGCGGGGTCGGGTGGGCCAACAGGATCAGCAGTTCCTCGCCGCCGTACCGGATCGCCACGTCGTGCGGCCCCAGGCACCGCAACAGCATCCGGCCGAACTCCTTGAGCACCTGGTCGCCGGCCGCGTGCCCGTGGGTGTCATTGATGGTCTTGAAATGGTCGACGTCGATCAGCAGAAGCACGTCGCCGTCGGTGATGTCGCGCAGAACCTCGGGCAGGACCCGGCGGCTCGCGAGCCGGGTCAGCGGGTCGAGGTCGACCTCTCGGTGCAGGCGCCGCATCTCGCGACGGAGGTTGTTGGTCTGGTGGGCGGTCGCCTCCGCGATGACGATCCACAGGATCAGCGCGACCGGCAGCCAGAGACGCACGATCGTCGCGCCTGTCTCGGTGACCAAGGTCAGCCAGGCGGGCACGCTGAAGGGCAGCAACCACAGGGAGCGCCAGCGAGCCTGGGTGAGACCCGCGAACAGGAAGGCGAGAATTGGCAGCCCCGCGAAGTTGGTGGCCAGCGGCCCGATGGCCAGGCCGCAGGCGGCCAGGCCACCCAACCAGACGGCGGGCACCACGAGGATGGCGACCCGTGGCGCTCGTTGCCAGGGGATGCCGAGGTAGACGATGGCTTGCAGGAGGCACGCGCCCAGGCAGATGGGAAGAAGGGGGAGGGCGGCAACGCCGTTCGACACCGACAGCACCCCCACGAAGACGATGGCCGCAATTGCCGCCAACGTCCCGAGCAACACCATCGGTTGCCGACGTCGGTGATCGGCCGCGATCTGGTTGAGCCGCAGGAACAGCACGTCTCTCCTCGATCGTCATCCCCGTACCGGACCAATCTATCGCCCCGGCCGGCCGACCACCGGCCGACCGGATCGTGGTCCGCTGGCTGGCCCACCGCACTACGCCGCGGCACTCAGGATTCGAGCGCAGGCCGGCGCTCAGGGCATGAGCGATTCCTCGTCGGGGGCGGACAGCGAGAGCACGGCACCGACCACCGCGGGTGACGCCTGGATCCTCGCCTCGAGGTCCCGCAAGATCACCGCCACGTGGTGCTCCACCTGATCGCCCGCAATGTCGACGTCGCCGACCACGTTGATCATGCGTGGGCCGACGATCTCGAGCCGCAGGTAGGTGACCCGGTCCACCTGGGGCAGCGCGAGCAGCGCCCGGATCACCGCGGACCGGGTGCTCGCATCGGCCTCTTCACCCACCAGGAACCGGCGGTTGCGGTTGATCAGGACGACCGCGACGACCGCCAGCAGCACGCCGACCAGGATCGAACCGATCGCATCCGGCACCGGGGAGCCGGTGAGCTGGTGGGCGCCGAGCGCGGCCCCCGCGATCAGCAGACCGATCAGCGCTGCTGCGTCCTCGAAGACGACCGCGCGCAGCGTGGGATCCGAGGTGCGCAGGACGTGGTCGATGAGGTCGCGCTCGAGGGTCGTAGCTTCCCTGCGGGCCTGTCGGATCCCCTGCAGGAAGGAGATGCCCTCGAACACGAAGGCCAGCGCGAGCACCAGGTAGCCGACCAGGAACTCACTGGAGGCCTCTGGGCTGACGAGCTCCTGGAAGCCGTGGGTGATCGAGACGGCCGCACCGGCGACGAACAGCCCGAGTGCTGCGAAGAGCGACCAGACATAGGACTCCCGACCGAAGCCGAGCGGATGGGTGCGGTCGGGTTCTCGCGACGAACGGCGGTTCGCGATCAGCAGGAAGATCTCGTTGCCGGCGTCCGCCCAGGAGTGTGCGGCTTCGGCGACCAGCGATGCCGAGGCCGTGATGAGGGCCGCGAAGGTCTTGGCGATCGCGATGGCCAGGTTCGCGACGAAGGCGACCACAACGGTGGTGGTGCTCTTGGAACCACGCTCGGACCGACCGGTGGGGATGCTCTCGAGCGGCGCGGCATCGGTCATCACCCCATCATCCACCGATGACCCCGAGCAGCTGTCGGCGGGCGGGCCCGCCGCGCAGCTCGGGGATTCTTCGCTGCTGACAGCAGATCTGCTGCCGGCAGCGAAGAGTGCGGCCGATGGTGGACGCGAGGCAGCGTGGGAGGAATGACGACACCGACCCAGGCCGAGAGCCTGTCCGAGACGCTCGCCAACCGACTGCAGAACCAACGCATCATCCAGCTCGACCGGGAGGTGGACGATCCGCTGGCGAGTCGGATCTGTGCCCAGCTGCTGCTGCTGGCCGAGGAGGATCCCCGGCGCGACATCCTGCTGCTGATCAACTCTCCTGGCGGCTCGGTGACCGCCGGCCTGGCGATCTACGACACGATGGTCGCGATCCGGCCGGACGTGGCGACGGTGGCGATGGGACTGGCGGCCAGCATGGGTCAGGTGCTGCTCGCGGGCGGGACCCGTGGCAAGCGATTCGCATTGCCGCACAGCATGATCCTGATGCATCAGGGCTCTGCCGGCGTGCAGGGAACCGCGATCGACGTCGAGATCCAGGCCCGCAGCCTGGAGCACACGAAGCAGGTGATGAACGAGCTGAACGCCTCCTTCACCGGTCAGACGGTCGAGACGATAGAGGCGGACTCCGACCGCGACCGCTGGTTCACCGCGGAACAGGCACGGGACTACGGTTTCGTCGACTCGGTCGTCTCCTCGCTCGCGGAGATCCGGCCCGCAGGCCGCAACTCCGGGCTGGGATACTGATGGGGCACTTCACGATCCCGAACGTCATCGAGCGCACGCCGAACGGTGAACGCGCGATGGACGTCTACTCGCGACTGCTGTCGGACCGGGTCATCTACCTCGGCACCGAGATCGACGACGACGTGGCCAACGTGGCGGTCGCCCAACTGGTTCACCTGGATTCGGACTCCGCGGACCGGGAGATCTCCCTGTACCTCAACTCGCCCGGCGGCTCGATGTCGGCGGCGATGGCCATCTACGACACCATGCAGTTCGTCCACGCCCCGGTGGCGACGATCTGCGTCGGCCAGGCAGCCTCGGCTGCTGCGGTCCTGCTGGCCGGTGGCTCTGCCGGCAGGCGGGCGATCCTTGCGCACGCCAGGGTGTTGCTGCACCAACCGTCGATCGGCGGCCGCGGCACGATCAGCGATCTGGCGCTGCACACCCAGGAGGTGCTGAGGGTGCGGGAGCAGATGAACGAGGTGCTCTCGTTGCACACCGGGCGGTCGACGGATCAGTTGCTCGCAGACACCGAGCGCGACAAGGTGTTCACTGCCGAGCAGGCAGTCGCCTACGGCCTCGCGGACCGGATCGTCGTGCCGCACAAGCTGCGGAGCGGTGGCCCCGCTCAGACGGCCAGCAGTACCGGTCCGTGAAGGTGGCCGGGGGAACGGGTGCTCGTCAGACCGAGCTGAAGAATGCTGTGCCGCAACAACTCTGCCAGGTCCAGCTGCAGGGCTCCGCAGATGGATGCCAGCATCTCGGACGACGGGTCCTTCAGACCGCGCTCGACCTCGGAGAGGTACTGCGGGCTGATGCCGGCCCGCTGTGCCACCTCGCCCAGGGTGCGACCGAGCTCGGAGCGCCGGGCGCGCAGCCGCGCTCCAGCGAGTTCGCGCCACAGCGGGTCGATGGCGGGGGACTCGGCGGAAGGACCCGGTCTGCGGAACTCCAGGACGCGTCCACCCTGCTCGCGGTCGGCGCTACGGGTCGGTGACGGCTCCGGTCGGTCCATGCCCCAGACCCTAGATCCTTCCCGCGCACCCGTCCCAGGGTTGTTCGCCCTCGGCTGACGAGACCATCGTGTCAGGACCGGGGGCGCTCGATCTGATGAGACCGGCGGAAGTCATCGGTGATCGAGCGACCGAGGGACGAGGGAGTCGAGATCCCGTCAGGAGCAATCAGCTGTCGGTGGGTGCAGCGGGCGCCGGGTCCTTGCGGAGCAACTTCCGCAGCAGGACCACCCCGACGAACACCAGCGCCGCGGGCAGCGCGGTCGTCAGCAGGGAGCTCAGCCGACCGTCGCCGGAGCGGTGTGCGGCGGATCGGTCGCCGGTGACCCGTCGGACGTACTGCCCGCTGTCGTCGCCCCTGTGCAGGGCCTGCTCGCGGGCCGCGGCGATGGTGTCGGGGTTGTCGACGTCCACCAGTTCGGCGCCGCCGGTACCGCGACCGACCAACTTGGTGGACACCGCGTCGGCGAACTGCCCGATGTGCCGGTTGCCGATCTCCACCATCAGCGGGCGGCCGAACTGCGCCGGGCGACCGGTCAGCGACAAGGTCGTGACGACATCGACCTGGGTCATGTTGGGGGACAAGGACTTCGCGACGGCGGTCACCAGGACGGTGCCGGCGCTGCCCGGCCCTTCGGTACCGGTCGCCTCGAGTGTCGCGGTGTGCGCCGCCGCGTTCTTCTCGACGAACCTGGCGGTACCCTTGTAGGTCAAGCGGAGCGGGCCGGCCTTGAACTTGAGCGAGCCGGTGAAGGTGTCGCCTTCGACCTTCTCCAGGTGGGCGCCCGGGAAACACTCGGCGACGATCCCGACGTCGGTGAGCGTCGTCCACGCCTGTTCGACTCCCACCGGCAGGTCGAAGCGGTGCTCGAGTTCCACGGTTCCAGCCTCTCGTCGATGACCCAGTACTTCCGCAGCGGTGCTGCCACCTGCGCCGCTCCCATCGTAGTGGGCCGTCCCCGACGTCGGACCTGTCATCGCGGGCGGGCCGCCCTGCCCAGGGCCGGGCGGTGCGCAGCGACGCGCGACGAGCACTGCACCGGCACCTCCACGAGTCACTCGCATGCCTTGACATTCATATGAACGCGGAGTCATCATCGATGGATGGACGGATTCGCGGTGATCGCGGAACCGAGCAGACGGCGGATCGTGGACCAGCTGCGCGTCGGGGCCAGGGATGTCGCAGGTCTGGTCGACACCCTGGGTCTGTCCCAGTCCTTGGTGTCCAAGCACCTCAGGGTGTTGCGCGAGGCCGGTGTCGTCACGGTCGAGGTCGCGGGAAGACGCCGGGTGTACCGCTTGAGTGACGAGCCACTGCCGGATGTGCTGGCCTGGGTCGAGCCCTACCACCGCAGGTGGTCGCAGGCATTCGACTCCTTGGCCGACGCACTGGACGCCGACGGCCGACAACGGGAGAAGCCCTGATGAGCAACGACTTCGACATCCGGTTGTTGACGGCCGAACGTATCGCCGCTGCGCCGACGGACGCGGAACTCAGCGAGCACGACGGCACCTGGGTGCTCACGGTCCGGCGGGTGCTGGCCCATCCCCCGTCCGAGGTCTGGCCCATGCTCACCGATCCGGCGCAGCTGGTGCGATGGTCGCCGATCGTGCCGGATCGCGTGCTGGACTCGGCGGGACCAGCCTTGTCACGGGAGTCGCCGGACGCCGAGCCGGTGGATGTCGAGGTGCTGCAGTGTCGCGTTCCGGACGAGCTGGTCCACCGCTGGGGATCCAACGTCCTGCGGTGGAGGCTGCGCGCGGTGCCCGACGGTACCCACCTCACGCTGGAGCAGTCCTTCGGTGACCGCACCGAGGCCCCGCTCTACGGTGCCGGCTGGCAGGTCTGCCTCGGTGTGCTTGGCCTGCTGGACGACGGTGTCGACGCGCCACGGGTGGTCGGCCCGGAGTCCCTCCAGTACGGCTGGGAGCGCGTGCGGGATCAGTACGCCGCCCTGTTCACACCTCAACCCTGACCCGAGAGGACACCATGTCGAAGCCGGTGCCGTTCCTGACCTTCCAACCTGCCAAGGGACACAGCGCCGAGAGCGCGATGCACTTCTACGTCGAGAAGTTCGACGACAGTGAGGTGCTGTTCATCCACCGTCGTCCCGAGGGCTCGCCCGGGGCCGGGACCGTCATGCTGGCGGAGTTCTCCATCGGCGGAGCCCACATCCGGTGCAGCGACAGCTTTGTCGAGCACGAGTGGGACTTCACGCCGGCGACGTCCATGTGGTTGGACTGTGCGACGGAGGAGGAGCAGCAACGGCTGTTCACCGGGCTGAGCCAGGACGGCCGGGTGCTCATGCCGCTCGACGACTACGGTTTCGGACCCTTCGGCTGGGTGGACGACCGGTTCGGCATCTCCTGGCAGCTGGCCATCGGCTGACCGGCGGGCCGCCCCGTCCGGGCGGGTTCATGCCCGGGGGACGCGGCCGTCCTGGGATGCTGCTCCGATGGACCTGCTGCCGCACCTGGGCCCCGACGACGTCGCCGCCGTGCCGTGGCCGGTGGCGGTCGAGGCGATCGCTCGCGCGGCTGTCACCGACCACGCAGGAGGCCCGGCACGGAGTGCCGTCCCGCTGGTGCGGGGCGAGTTCCTGCTGATGCCGGCCGAGTCGCCGGACGCCGTCGGGATCAAGGTCCTGACGATCGCGCCGGACAACCCGGCGCTCGGTGTCCCTCGGATCCAGGGTGTGTACCTGGTCTTCGACCAGCACACCCTCACCCCGCGGGCACTGCTCGACGGACCGGCCCTCACCGAGCTGCGCACCGCCGCCGTCTCGACCCATGGCATCCTGCAGCTGGCACCACCGGATCGGACACCGGGCGCGCTGGTGGTCTTCGGATCCGGGCCGCAGGCGGTCGCCCACGTGCGGGCACTCGACGCCGTCCGTCCGCCCACCGGAACGACGCTGATCGCCAGGGACGCAACAGGTCTGGAACGCGCGGTCAGTCAACTCGGCGAGCTGTCCGGACCGGTCATCGGGATCGTCGCCGACCGGAGAGCGGCGGTAGCGGAGGCGGTCCGTGGGGCCGAAGTGGTGGTGTGTGCGACCACAGCGAGGACTCCGCTCTTCGACGGTTCCTGGCTTGCCGACGATGCGCTGGTCGTCGCGGTCGGTTCCCACGAGCCCGTCTCCCGGGAGCTCGACGCAGCGGTGTTCGCTCGCGCCGCTGTGGTGCTGGTCGAGGATGTGCCCACCGCACTGCGGGAGGCCGGCGACGTGATCCTGGCGGTGCAGGAAGGCGTGCTGGAACCGGGATCGTTGCTCCCGCTCGCCGCCCGGGTCCCGGCCGGAATCGAAGGACCGCGGGTGTTCAAGAGCGTCGGGATGGCCTGGGAAGACCTGGCGATCGCCGGAGCGGTGTTGGCGAGGCGCTGACCACCGCTCGGTGGTCGAGCTCGGTGGTCGTCCGCAGTGCCGTCACCGCCGGTGACCTGCCCCGTCGGGCTCGCACGGGGCTACCGGCACCGGCGCGTGGTGATCGTGTGGGCGTCGCGCACAGCCGCGGTTGCGGGGGCGTTCCTACGCTGCCGTCATCGTTCACCACCAGGGGAGATTCGATGACGAGCATCCGCGTATCCATGGACATCGGCGGCACCTTCACCGACGTCGTGACCTATGACGAACAGACCGGCGCGTTCAGCGCGGGCAAGGCGTCCACCACACCGGGAAACCTGAGCGATGGCGTGCTGACCGGACTGGGATCGGTGGTCGACAGCCCGGCCGACATCGGCTTCCTGGTCCACGGAACCACCCAGGGGCTCAACGCCTTCCTGGAGCGACGCGGGGTTCCGGTGCTGCTGTTGGCCACCGACGGCGTGCAGGACAGCTACCACATCGCGCGGGGCCCGCGGACCCGGCTCTACGACCTGCACTACCGGAAACCGGAGCCGCTCGTCCCTCGTCGGGACGTGGTGGGGATCGGGGGCCGGATGACCTCCGACGGCACCGAACTCAGCTGCCTGGACGAGCAGGCGGTCCGCGCCGCGGCACACACCGCCGCTGCCGGTGGGCACGGCGCGATCGCGGTCGCGTTCCTGTTCAGCTACGCCAACCCGAGCCATGAGCTACGGGCCCGCGAGATCCTGCTGGAGGAACTGGGCGAGGACTTCACCGTCTCGCTCTCCCACGAGGCCGCGAAGGAATGGCGAGAGTACGAGCGGACGTCCTCAGCGGTCGTGGAGGCCTACACCGGTCCGATAGTCCGCCGCTATCTGCTGGACCTCGAGCAGCGTTTGACGGATCAGGGCCTCCACGTGCCGCTGCACGTCATGCAGTCCAGTGGCGGCATCCTCACCGCCGAGTCGGCACGACGGCGACCGTTGCAGACGCTGCTGTCCGGACCGGTCGGCGGCGCCATCGCCTGCGCCGAGCTGTCGGCCGTCTCTTCGCGTCCGAACCTGATCGGCATCGACATGGGCGGCACCTCGTTCGACGTCTCGCTGATCGTCGACGGTGAACCGGACGTCACCGCCGAGGCGCACCTGGAGGGCTTGCCGATGCTGATGAGCGTCGTCAACATCCACACCGTCGGTGCCGGCGGTGGATCGGTCGCCTGGGCGGAAGCCGGTGGGCTCCGGGTCGGCCCGCGGTCGGCAGGTGCCCGGCCCGGTCCGGCCTGCTACGGCCGCGGCGGCACCGAACCGACGGTCACCGATGCCAACCTGGTACTCGGCAGGATCGATCCGGAGGGCTTCGCCGGCGGTCAGCTGACGCTCGACGTCGACGCCGCCAGGACCGCCGTGGCGGGCCTGGGATCCGCGTTCGGGCTCAGCGACGTCGCGATGGCCGAAGGCATCTGCGATGTCGCCAATTCGAAGATGGCGCAGGCGATCCGGACGATCACCGTCTCCCGCGGGATCGAGCCCAGGGACTCGAGCATGGTCGCCTTCGGCGGCGCCGGCCCGATGCACGCGGTGTTCCTCGCCGCCGAACTGGGCATCACCGAGACGATCGTTCCGCGGTTCCCCGGCGCGTTCTCCGCCTGGGGGATGCTGCAGACCCGCATCCGCAAGGACCTGACCGAGCCGTACTTCCGGCCCGAGGCCGACCTGGACGCTGCCGACATGGCGGCACATCTGCGCCGGATGGAGGACGACGCCGCAACCACCCTGGCAGGCGAGGGAGTGCAGCCCGAGCACCGGACGGTGTCACACGCCGTCGACATCCGGTACGCCGAGCAGGAGTACACCCTGACGGTGCCGCTGGAGAGCGCGGACGAATCCTCCGGCGAGAGGTTCCTCGCCGACGTGGCGGAGCGGTTCGCGAAGATGCACGAGAGTCGTTACGGCCACGCCAATCTCGGTGCCCCCATCGAGCTGGTCACCCTGCGCACCACCGGCTGGGGAGACCTGGGCAAGCCCGCTCCGCAGGCCTGGCCCATGGCGTCCTCACCGGACTTCGCGCATGCGGTGCACCCCGTCGTGTTCGCCGGCGAGCAGCACGACACGGTGATCGTGCACCGCGATGTTCTGTTCAGCGGTCACCGGCTGAGCGGACCCGCGGTGATCGTCGAGGCAACCGCGACCACCGTCGTCCCACCGGGCTACGACATCACCGTCGACGCCATCGGTTCCTTGATCGTCCGCGCACAGAGCGAGGTGTGAGATGTCCGTAGCTGCAGCCACTTCCATCGATCCGGTGACGGTCGAGATCATCCGCAACGCGTTGAACGCAGCAGCGGAGGACATGAACGCCACGCTGATCCGGTCTGCGTACACCCCGATCATCTACGAGGCGGGCGACTGCGTCGTCGCTCTGCTGGACGCCGACCACCAGGTGCTCGGCCAGTCGGCCGGCCTGCCCATCTTCCTGGGCAACCTGGAGACCTGCACCCGGGCGACCGAGGAGCGGTTCGGCAGGGAGGTCTGGGAACCGGGGGACGTCTGGATCCTCAACGACTCCTACCTGGGCGGTACCCATCTCAACGATGTGACGATTTTCGGGCCGGTCTTCGTCGGCGAGTTGCTGGTGGGGTTCACCGCCTCGCGGGCGCACTGGATCGACGTCGGGTCCAAGGATCCCGGCGGCTCAATGGACTCCGTCAACATCTTCCAGGAAGGCCTGCGGCTCGGGGCGATGAAGCTCGTGGAGGGCGGTCGGCACGTCCGGTCGGTGATGGACACCATCGCCTACAACGTGCGCTTCCCCTACCCGACGAGCGGTGACATGCACGCGATGATCGCGTGCATCACGATGGGGGAGAAGCGGTTGCAGGAATTGGTCGCACGTTTCGGCCTCGACGTCCTCGAGGCAGCGCGGGACGAGATCTTCCGCCAGACAGAGCAACTCGAACGCGCGGTGATCAGCGCGATACCGGACGGGGTCTATCGCGCGGAGGGAGTGCTCGACAACGACGGCATCGACCTCGACACGCCGATCCCGATCCGGCTGACCGTCACCGTCGCAGCAGACACCATCGACTTCGACGTCACCGAGTCGGCCGACCAAGCGGTCGGACCGGTCAACTGCGGTGCAGCACAGGCGGTCTCGGCTCTGCGGGTCGGTTACAAGCTGCTGGTCAGCCCCGATCTGCCGGGCAACGGTGGCTCGTTCCGCACGATGAGCACCCAGGTCCGGTCGGGATCGGTGCTCGGTGCGGTCGCTCCGGCCGCGTGCCAGTGGTACTTCTCGCACCTGGGACTGCTCATCGACATGGTCGCCAAGGCCCTCGCGCCGGCGATGCCCGACCGGGTGGCGGGAGCCAGCCACGGGGACTCGATGATCATCCTGACCTCCGGCAACGATCCGCGGACGAAGCGCGACTTCGTCAGCCTCGAGGCCACCGTCGGCGGATGGGGAGCATGGGACGGGTCGGACGGGGAGAGTGCGCTGATCAACAACGTGAACGGATCCCTCAAGGACATTCCCATCGAGGTCTACGAGACCCGGTACCCGTGGCGGATCACGAACTATCGGATCCGTCCCGACTCCGGCGGCCCGGGTCGTTGGCGGGGTGGCAACGGCGTGCAGCGGGAGTACGAGGCGCTCACCGACTGCACGGTGTCGCTGTGGTTCGAGCGGTCCCGTCAGCCTGCCTGGGGTCTGTTCGGCGGGGGCGACGCCATCGGCCCCGACGTGGTGATCAACCCGGGCCGCGCCGACGAACGCCGAGTGCTCAAGGCCAACGGTCTGCGACTGCGGGCCGGCGACGTGGTGCGCTGCGCCGCAGGTGGTGGTGGCGGCTACGGGGATGCGACCGAGCGGCCGGCGGCCGCGGTGCTCGACGACGTCCGCGACCGGTACCTGTCCGCCGAATTCGCCCAGGCCCAGTACGGGATCACCCTGCCTAGCGCATGAGTTCCCGACGTCCCGGCGGGGTGCGGTCCGGTTCCATCGCTGCGTGCCCCCAGGCGGTGTCGAGTGCGAAACACAGCGTGTGGACGGCCAGTCGGACCTGCGGTTGATCGAAGGTGAGTCCGAGTTCGCGTGCCCGGGCGAGGCGGGCCAGAACGGTGTTGCGGTGCACCCCGAGGGTTCCGGCGGCCACGCTCAGCGAGCCGCCGTTGTCCAGGACCGCGAGGACCGTCGAGATGAGCGCGCGTCGATCCTTCGCGGCCAGCAGGTCGGTCAGGCACAGCTGTGCAACGCCCTCCAAGGAATGGATCGGGAGCCAGCCGAGCGCGGCGCGCACCCCGATCTGGTCGAACCATTCGATGGAGCCTGCGGCCAGGGTGGTGGCGACCCTGGCGGTGAGTCGGGCCTCCTCACGTGAGCGCACCAACCCGCGGGCGCCGGGATGTGCGCCACCGATCCCGGCGACGAGGCCGTGCCGGGAGAGCAGGTCGCTGAGTGAGCGGGCCGCGCGGCGCATCGCAGCGGGGCGATCGGTGCTGCCGGTGCTCCACGAGACCCAGCCGTCTTCGTCAGGGGCGAGCGGCCAGTTCGGCAGGACCGTGTGCCACAGCGAGTGGACCAGCTGGGTCATCTCGTCCTGCTCACCGTCCGCCGGCGGCGCCGTGGGGGTGCTGCGGGTCAGCCAGATCGCCCGGTTGATGCCGTCGAGCTGCCAGCCCAGTTCGCCGGGCCAGGACGCGGGCTCAGTGAGTCCGGTGGCCAGTGGCAGATCCAGGACGGCGGGTGCAGCTGCCGCGTCGCGCAGCATCCGGAACGAGACGCGCTCCAACTCGACCCGGCCGGCCTGCTGCAGGCGACCCTGCGCCCAGGCCGCCAGGATCGGGGTCCGGCCCAGGGCCAGTAACGACTCGACCGTCCCGCTGTCGCCGGCACCGGCGGGGATGCGCGTCACGAGCTCGGCGAAGAGATGTCCCGTTGCGGTGGTCACGGGGACCTTGACGAGTTGCGTGCCGGGCTTGTCGGCCACGGCAGCGGCCCGTCCGGCGAGCAGGGTGCTGCCGGCGACCAGGGCGACCGGGAGCGGGTCGAGCTCACGCGCCAGTACCGCGATGATGCCCCGGATCGCGGTCTGGTCGGCCAGCTGTTCGGCGCAGCGCGCGATCCTCAGTGCTCTGGCCGAACCGGGAGCGCTGACCTGCGCGGCCAGCGCCAGGGCCAGGTCCACCGGGTCGCGCTCGGCGACCAGCAGCGTGATGTCGAGACGCTCGGCGAGCAGCGAGCCGGAAGCGCTCAGCGACCGGCTGGAGATCACCACCCCCGCCGCTGCGCGCTCCCAGGCGAGGTGCAACGAGGTGGCCAGCGACCATCCACCGCTGTCCGCTTCGTCGCTGAGCACCACCAGGGTGTGCGGGGGTACTCGCCGCAGACGGGCGAAGGAGTTGGCCAGGTCGACGCCCTGGACGGGTTGGTCCGTTGCACTGCGGTGCGCGACCTCGACCTTGGCGAGTGGGTCCAGCCGCAGCAGTTCGGACATCGTCAGCGGGACGGTCGGCGCGGAGAACGCTGCGGGCGGTGTCATGGAGCCTTCCTCAGCGACGACGGGGATGGTCGAGGGGGATGTGGTGGACGCTCGGACCGACCAGGGCGAGACCCTCAGGGCTGTACCAGACCGCATCGGCAGGGGTGACCAGGACGTCGAGCAGGTCTCCGTTCTCCAGACTGTCCAACGCGGCCATCCTGCCCGAGCGCACATCGAACAGGGAGATCAGATCCGGAGCAGCGGCCGTGAGGACACCGTCGACGAACGCGGCAACGATCTCGCTGCGCAGTTCCAGCCGCAGGATCGCTCCGCCCACCTCGTCGAGCACCGCGCTGGTGGGGTGCGTCGGCACCGACAGGTCCGCGGGACGGGTGAGGTGTTCCAGGTCGACGATCCGGCCGCGGGCGATCCGGCGGGTCGCATTCACCGCGGAGAGTCGGTTGACGAGCAGGTCCGTCGACATCGGTTCGAGCAGCAGCCGGCCGACCTCCAGCAGTCGCGACACGTTGCCCCGGGAGGCGCCGCGGGCGGTGTCCCCGATGGACGCGGGATACGCCGCAAATGCCGCCCACCCGCCCAGAACGTCCAAGGCGCTGCGGGACAACACATCTGCTCGCTCCGAGTTCGGCGAGGTGAGCGTGAACGTTTCGCCGGCCGCGCCGGTGAGGACCGCCGGCGACACCGAGAGGCCGGCCAGGAACATGGTCGTCTGGTTGATCTGCGCGAAGGCTCGCCCCATCCCGTCGCAGTCCAGCAGAGGGAGGCCCAGCTGCGCGGCGGCGATCACCGGGAACAGTGCACTGACCGTCGCCGCGGCCAACGGGTACACAGCGGCCAACGGCCGATCGATGGTGCGCTCCAGGGTGCGGACGGCAGTGACGAACTCGTCACCGGCGGGCGGCAGGTCGGCGAGCGCGGCGCCCGAACCGAGGATGCACAACGCCGCGCACCAGCTCGTCGCCGGCATCGACTCCGGCTTCAGCAGCGGAAGCGGACCGGTCTCCCCGAGCAGCCCGGTGAGCCAGTCGATCAATGTGACCCTGGTGGTGTCGCCCACCGACGGTGAGTAGAAGTTCGCACCGGCGTAGAGCGCAGCGACGTCAGCAGCCGTGATCTGGGCTCCCGAAGCGGGACGGGACGGAGACACCGTCAGCCTGCCCTGACACGGTCGGCGGTGTCCGGTACGAGCCGGCGACCCGGACTCGGTGAACCCGTTGCGCGGGCGGTGATCCGCACCGTTCCCGCGGGGGTGAACGGCATGGCGATGGCGGACATCTCAACCACCCGTGCCGAACCCGGCGCGGCACCGTTCGCGGTCGCCAACGTGATCACCCTGGTCCGCACGTCCTCGCGCAGGGTCGTCAGCTGCTCCGCGGTCGTGATGTAGGCGACCTCATCGACCCAGGCGGACGGGGCGCTGACGGCAGAACCCAGCCCGGCCAACAGATTCCGGTGCAGCGTCGGCTCCACGACTGCCTCGGTCGCGGCCTCGTCCCGGTCCGGATGGTCGGTGGGCCACGGGTGCGCGAAGACGGTCGACAACTCCGCCTGCGGGATGACGAGGTCCCAGCCCATCGGACCGTCCAGCGAGGCCCAGGCGTCGGTCCCGACCACGACCAGCCGATCGCGCACCTCACCCTCCAGCTGTCCTGAGTGGGTGTGGATCCGGACCCGGCACGCATCGAGGCCGGCGTCCGCGGCGGCCCCCAGCAGTGTCGTCGACAACTCGGAGGACAGCAGGATCACCGGATGGTTCCGGGCCCACGACAGGGTCGAGAGGCCGCCATCGCTGCGAGCCACATGGGTCGTGCTGCCGGGGAAGATTCGCGCCACAGCACTTTCCCACGCACCGAGCAGTCGATCGACAGGCTCGAACAGGGCGGCATCGTGGACGGCTGTCGACTCGCGGGCGACGAAACCCTGGCCACCGAGATCGCCGGCGAGGATGATCCTGGCCGAGCCGCACCGGGCCTGCAGGATGTCGGCGGCCTGCCGCTCCTGGTGCGGATGGGCTGTCGAACCGCTGCCCACCACGGCGATGGAATCAATACCCAACGCGGCGACCTGGCGGGCCACCTCCTGCACCCCGGCCACGTCGAGAGCGCTGACCGGCCGTCCGAACAGGTCACAACCGCCCTGCACGCTGAACCGGTTGCGCACCAGTCGTTCCACCCTGGGCCGGGGATTGCGACCCAGCCTCGGATCGCTGGCCGGGCGGGGGACGATCCGCACCACGGCGACGCCGGCGTCCGTCGACCCGTCGGACAGCAGCGCGGTCAGCAACCCGCCGATGGTCAGGGTGACCTCCACCGGATCGCTCGGGGAATGGTCTGCGGTCTCCGCCAACGCCGCCAGGATCTCGGAAGGATCGGTGTCCGGGTCGAAGACCCGGTGCGCCACGATGCTGCGATCCCGGACCGTGACCCCGCAGACCTCCTCGCCGTCCAGGACGATCGCCAGGACGGTGCGGGAGTGGTGAACGGGCGCTTCCGACACGCACGTGACGCTATCGCGCGCGGCGCCGGAGGAACTGATCGACCGTCACCGCCAACAGGATCAGCAGGCCCTGCACCACCTGCTGGTAGGTCGTGTCCCAACCGAGCAGGTTGAAGCCGTTGCCGATCAGGGTCAGCAGCAGTGCGCCGACGACGCCGCGCCAGATCGCGCCCTCACCACCCAGGATGGACGTCCCGCCGATCACGGCGGCGGCGATCGCGGACAGTTCGATCCCGGAGGCCATGCTGGACTGCGCCGACCCGGCGCGGGAGGCGAGGATGAGGCCGGCCAACGCCGAGCAGACGCCGCTGATCATGTACGCGGCGATCCGTATCTGGCCGACCCGGATCCCGGACAACCTCGCTGCCTCGTCGTTGCCGCCCACCGCATAGACCCGACGGCCGAAGGTGGTGGCGGACAGCAGGACCCACAGCAGCGCGGTGACCACCAGGAAGACGACGGTCGCGGAGGTCAGCCCGAACAGCGACGGCCAGGTGAACATCGCGAAGTCGTCGGCCTCGTCCGCGAGCGGGTACGCGATCGCACCTGCGGTCACCACCACGGCCAGCCCGCGGTAGATGATGCTGGTCGCCAGCGTCGCGATGAAGGAGTTGACCCCGCTGCGCACCACGATGGTGCCGGTCAGCAGGCCGAGCAGGGCGCCGGCCACCACCGAGGCGGCGAAACCGACCGGCACACTGGTCGCTGCGCCGACCTGCACTCCGACGATCGCCGAGACGGCCAGGCTGGCGCTGGCGGTGAGATCGAAGACCCCGGCGATGATGCAGATCGTCGCCCCGGCGGCGAGCAGCCCGACCACCGAGCACTGGTCGAGCAGGTTGACCAGGTTCGACGTCGTCAGGAAGGTGTCGGTGCTGAACGACAACGCGACGACGATGGCGACCAGGGCGACGACGATGCCGTAGTCGCGCACTCTCACCCCGCCGGTCCGGCGCCCCGGGCCCACCCGTCGGCCCCCTCCTTCTCCGGTGGTCGACGGACCAGCCGGTTCAGCCACTGTCGAGCTCATCGGGTGTCTCCTTCGTCGTCAGCGGCTTCGGGATGGTGCTGGGTGGCCGGAACGATGTCCGGTGCGGGGGGTGGCTCGGCGTCGCCGAAGGCGGCGGCGATCACGGTCTCTCGCGGAGTCCCCCTGGGGTACTCGCCGACCGGGCTGCCGCCGCGCAGCACGATCGACCGGTGCGACAGCTCGAGCAGCTCCTCGATCTCGGAGGACACGACCACGACCGCCATGCCCCGGGCGGCGAGATCGACGATCATCCGGTGGATCTGGGCCTTGGCCGCGACGTCGACCCCGCGGGTCGGTTCGTCGATCAACAGAATGGTCGGCTCCCGGAGCAACCACTTCGCGAACAACGCCTTCTGCTGGTTGCCGCCGGAGAGGGTGTTCATCGGGGAATCGGCTCGCGCGGCTCGGACGTCCACTTCCGACGTCGCGGCCGCCACCCGGCCCCGCTCGGTGCGGCGGTCGACCAGAGGGCCTCGCCGACGGGACGACAGCGAGGCGAGGGCGACGTTCTCCCGGACCGATCGCATCATCACAAGTCCCTGTTCCTTCCGGGACTCGGGAACGAGGGCGATGCCGGCGCGCATCGCCTTCCGCGGGGTCATCGTCGGGATCGGCACACCGTCGACCTCGATCGTGCCGTCCTGCAACGGATCTGCCCCGAACAACAGGCGCAGTGTTTCGCTCCGGCCGGAGCCGACCAGTCCTGCGATGCCCAAGATCTCCCCGGCGCGGACCTCCAGATCGACGCCGGAGACCGGCCCGCCGCCCAGACCGCTGGCTCGCAACCGGACCGGCGCGTCGTCGCGTACCGGCTCCGGTCGCGGGTACAGCACGTCGATCTGTCGACCCACCATGTGCGTCACCAGCTCGCGGGCGGTGCAGGTCTGCGCTCCGGCGGTGACGACCAGCTTGCCGTCCCGCAGGACGGTGATGCCATCGGAGACCTTCAGCACCTCGTCCAGGAAGTGTGAGACCAGCAGCACCGTGGTGCCGCCGGCCGCCAGTCGCTCGATGAGGTCGAGCAGGTTGGCCTTCTCGCCCTCGGTGAGGACGGCGGTCGGTTCGTCCATCGCGATCACCGAGGCGCCACGGGCCAGCGCGCGCAGGATCTCGACCTGCTGACCGGCGCCGATCGACAACCGGTCGACGCGTGCTGTCGGGTCGATGTCAAAACCGGTGTAGGCCAACAATTCCGCGAAGACGGACCGGTCGTCCGCCGTCCGGACCAGACCGCCCCGGTGGCCCCACCGCCCGAGGAAGACATTCTCCAGGACCGTGCGCGCAGGGACCAGGGCGCCCTCCTGCGAGATGAGGCTGACGCCGTGGGCGATGGCATCGCGCGGGCTACCGATGGTGGTGAGCTCGCCGTCGAACGCCACGGATCCGGTGTCCGATCGGATGGCACCGCCGAGGATCTTGAGCAGGGTGCTCTTCCCGGCACCGTTCTCCCCGACCAGGCTGTGGACGGTCCCCGGAGCGATGTCGACGTCGATGTCCCGCAGGACCGGGACGCCGCCATAGGACTTGCCGACACCGCGGACGGTGATCTGTGGAGCGCGGCGGGTACCGACGCCGCGGTCACCGGGGCTGCTGCGCTCCTGGCGATGCGATGGTGCACTCACGGCTGTCGTCCTTCCTCAGGCGGAACGCAGCACCGGGGGTGGTGCTGCGTTCCGTCGTCGGTCGTTTCCGTCGTCGGTCGCTGGGTCCTGTGGCGTGATCAGTCGGAGTAGTCGGCAGTCTGGCCGGCGATCTTGTCAGCCGTCAGCAGCGCCTGGTAGGGCGTCAGATCGCGGGCGTCGGTGGCGGTCGGAACGGTCTCCCCGCGCGCAGCCTTCAGGCCGAGCTCGGCGGCCGTCTTCCCCTCGGTCTTCTCCGGGATGTTGTAGGTACCGAACCACTTACCCGACTTGATGCCGTCGAAGGCCTGGGTGGAGCCACCGTTGCCGACGAACAGGATGTTCTTGTCACCGGCCAGGGCAGCCGCCCCGGCGATGGCCTGCGACGAACCGATCACGACGTTCACGTCGGGATTGGCCTGCAGGACGTTCTGGAAGGCGGTACGACCCGCATCGGCCGTGTAACCGCCGACGACGCTGGCGACCAGGTCGGCGCCACCCGCCTTGAGTCCGTCCTCGACCGCCTGGGTGCGAGCCGCGTCCAGCGGATAGTTCGCGAAGCCCTGCAGGTAGGCCACCTTGCACGGATCGACGGCGAGCTTCTTGCAGGCGCCGAGACCCAGTTCGGCCAGGCCGGCGCCGTTGTTGGTCGGAGTGTCGACGATGCTGATCACGCCGTCCACCTGCGGCTCGATGGTGTCGAACTTGCCGCCGATCGGGGTGAACTCGACGACGACCTTGATCCCGGCCGCGAGTGCCTGCTTGACCGCAGGGGTGATGGCGGTGCCGTCGTTGGCCTGGATCACGACGACGTCGTACCGCTTGGACGTCACCGCGTCCTGCAGCTGGTTGACCTGGGTCGGCCCGTCGAAGTTCGAGTCGATGAAGGTGGCGGTGGCGTTGTTGGCGGCCGCGGCCTCCTGCACTCCGGCCCACGCGGCCTGGGCGAACGAGTTGGCCTTGGCGAAGCCGAAGAAGCCGACCGACAGGGACTTGCCGGTGCCGCCACCGCCGCTGCTGCCGGAGGTGCTGGACAGTGCACTGCTGGTGGCGGAGGAGGCGGCCGACGTCGTACCGGTGTCGGAACTCGTACCGGTGTCGGAACTCGTGCCGGTGTCGGAACTCGTGCCGGGGTCGGAACTCGGGCCGGCCGAGCTGCTGGATCCGGCTGCGGTGGTGGCCACCGGGGTGGTGGTACTGCTGGTACTGGCGGGCTTGCTGCAGCCGGCCAGGACGAGTGCGGTCGCGGCGAGTACGGCCGTGCCGGTGATCTTCAGGGATCGCTTCATCGGGGGATGCTCCTGGGGCGGGATGGCGGGGGCGGGGGACTGGTGTCGGAACGGCGGGCGGAGGTTCAGGATCCGTCGAGGGTGGGGGTCGGCGGATCGACGGGCTCGAGCAGACTGCCGACGATCTTTTCGTCCGGCTCCAGATCGAGCAGGGCGGCGAGACCAGCAGATGTCTTGTCGCGGAACGGGTCTGCCACCCAACGGTGGTAGGCGTCCGCGTCGTCCCAGTCGGCGATGACGAGGTGAGTGGTGCGGTTGGTGTCCACCGACCGCCACAGGGTGGCGCCCAGACAGCCGGGGAACGAACGTGAGATCTCGAGGACCCGATGGTCGCGGTAGAAGTCCTCGAGTGCAGCGCGGCAGTCGTCCTTGGCCCTGAGGGCGAGGACGCTTCTGATCATCTGCTCTCCTCCTGTACGCCGGCGCCACGCCCGGATTCAGGTCGCGGCGGTTGATGGTCCAGGTGACCGCTCGGGAACGGGCGGTGCACCGGGGATTGCAGGAATCGTGATCGCTGCCCGAACCGAGTCGGTGTGCTGGGCGCACATCGCCCACTCGAACCGATGTGCTCACCCGTGCTGGTGTTGCATGCTCGTAACAACTTGGGAGCTCCGTCGCAGGTCAGGGGCCTCGATGCGGATCACTCGGATTCAGAGCAGTGACGCGGGTCAGCTCCGCGGCCCAGTGCCGGGCGTAGCTGTCCGTGGGTGGGCGCGGCTGTCCACGCAGGTCGTGGGGGCCTTGCGGTGCCGCGCGAACGCCGACTCTCGTCCGTTGACAGCGTCCGGCTGCTGTGTCACGGTGGCCGCACTCCCGGTCGGATCCTGCAGGCGTGGCGGTCTGTCGATCATCCGGTCCGACGACGGGGGTTCCCGTCTCGCACCGATCCGCGGAAACCCTGACCCAGTCAGGCTTTCCGGGATGGGCGATCAGCGTGTTCCCGATCTCCCTCGACGCCCGGTCCGGCTTGCGCACATCGCTCGGCCGCAGCCGTACAGGCCTTTCTCCCACCCACCAGAGGACCATGATGACTTCTCCCTCCGAGCGGACAGCCGCACCCGGCCCGGTGTCCGCAGCGAACACCCGGGTCGCGATCGACGTCGGCGGCACCTTCACCGATGTCGTCGAGTTGGATCCGGAGACCGGACTGCTCCGCTTCGACAAGGTGCCGACGACCCCGAGTGAACCCACCCGCGGCGTCCTGGACGCGTTCGCGACCGTCGCCTCCGGTGTCGGACGAGTGGGCATGTTCACCCACGGCACCACCCTCGGTCTGAACGCGCTGCTCACCAGGACAGGGGCCAGGACCGCCGTCGTGGGAACGAAGGGCTTCCGGGACGTCTACCTGCTGGGCCGCACCGACCGGCGGACCAACTACGACATCAAGTACCGCCCGCCGACCCCGTTGCTGCAGCGCTACGACACCTTCGAGGTCGATGAGCGCTCGCTGTTCGACGGATCCGTGCACCGTGCCCTGGACGTGGCGGACGCGGAGCGGGTCGCCGCGGAGATCGCCGAGCGCGGGTACGACTCCGTCGCTGTGGCGTTCCTGCACTCCTACGCCAACCCCGAACACGAACTGCAGATGCGGGAGGTGCTCGCCAGGGTCGCACCCGAGGTCGTCATCACCCTTTCGCACGAACTCTCCCGCGAGTACCGCGAGTACGAGCGGACGTCCACCGCGGTGCTGGACGCCTACGTCAAGCCCATCGTTCGCCGATACCTGGCGCAGCTGGAGAACGACCTCGCGGCAACAGGTTTCACCGGGCGGTTCCTGATGACGCGCTCGGGCGGCGGGTCGATGACCGCAACGACCGCCCGGGAACAACCGGTCAGTCTGATCCTGTCCGGGCCCGCGGGCGGGGTGATCGGTGCGGCCGCTCTGTCGAAGGTGATCGGCGTCCCCAACCTGATCACCATCGACATGGGCGGCACCAGCCTGGATGCCTCCTTGGTGCTCGACGGGGAGCCGGTGCTGTACCAGGGAGCCGAGTTCGAGGGGATGCCGATCAACACCCCGTCGCTGTACATCCACACCATCGGCGCCGGCGGCGGTTCCCTGGTGCACCTCGATGGGGCCGGCGCTCTGCTCGTGGGACCCGCGAGTGCGGGAGCCATGCCGGGTCCCGCCGCCTACGGCCGCGGCGGGACGCAGGCGACCTTCACCGACGCGGCGCTGGCCATCGGCTATCTCGGTACCGGAACTCCCTTGGGCGGCACCCTGGTGCTGGATGCGGACAAGGCCCGCGCCGCACTGGCCCCCACCGCCGAGGCGCTCGGCATGAGCGTGGACGCCCTGGCCCGCGGAGTCGTGCAGATCTCGACCACCAAGATCATGGGCGCCGTGCGGGCGATCACGGTCGAGGTCGGACGCGAGCCACGGGACTTCGCGTTGCTGTCCTTCGGCGGCGGTGGCGGGCTGGTGGCGGTCGACGTCGCCCACGAGCTGGGCATCCCGACGGTGATCGTCCCACCTGGCCAGGGAGCGTTCTCCGCGTTCGGCATGCTCATGGCGGACGTGCAGCACGATCTCGCCAGGACGTCGGTCGTGCTGCTCGCCGACCTCGACCTCGGGGTCGCCGAGCAGCTCTACGAGCAGATGACGCAGGAGGCGACCGCGCAGCTGACCGCGGAAGGGTTCGGCGCAGACCGGCGCACCTACCTGCGCAGCATCGACGTGCGGTACTCCGGCCAGGAGCACTCGGTGACCCTGCAGCTGCCGGCCGGCCCGGTCGATCTGCGGGAGCTCGTCGAACGCGAGTTCGCCGAGCTGCACGAGCGGCAGTACGGGCACCGGATGACCGACCCGATCGAGGTCACCACGCTCCGGCTGCGGGCCGGCGGCACCGTCGATGCGCCGGAGTTGCCGACGCTCCCGCAGCGCGAATCGGGCGAGGTCGCCACCGACGGTGTCCGTGCCGTCCACGTGTCCGAGACCGAACCCGCGGTCGACTACCGGCTCTTCACCCGGGAGACGTTGCTCGCCGGCGACGAGATCACCGGCCCCGCAGTGATTTCCGAGCACACCGCCACCACGGTCCTGCACCGCGGCGACCACCTGATCGTCGGCCCGCACGGTGAGCTCGTCATCACCGTCGGTACCCGCTGAACACCCGAAGGAGAGCCCTGTGAGCATCGAGACAGTCGACAAATCGGTCCCCGATTCGATCACCACCGAGATCATCAGACACGGCCTGCTGGCCGCCGCCGAGGAGATGGCGCGCAACCTGTGCCGCACCGCGTACAACACCGTCGTCTACGAGATCCACGACTACGGCATCGGGATCCATGACGCAGCAGGCGATGTGGTCGCCGATGCGCCGGGCATCGCCGTCTTCACCCGCGGCAACGACCACGGCATCAAACGGGCGGTGGAGTTCCTCGGCGAGGAGGCGATGGGTGCCGGCGATGTGTTCCTGCTCAACTTCCCGTACTGGTCGTCGGCGCACACCCTCGACCCGTTGGTGTTCGCCCCGATCCATTTCGAGGGGGAGTTGATCGGCTACACCTCGTGCCGCATCCACGTCCTGGACCTCAAGCAGAAGGACCCCGGTTACGTGCTGGATTCCACCGACATGTCGCAGGAGGGCCTGTTCTTTCCCGCCAGCCGGCTCTACCGGGGCGGGGAGTCGTGCGACGACCTCTGGAACATCATCCGGTTCAACTCCCGGCTTCCGGAACGGACGATCGGCGACATCCAGGCGCAGGTCTCGGCCTGCGTCTCCGGGATCCGGCGGACCCAGGAGATCGCCGAGAAGTACGGCGCCGCAACGCTCACCACGGCGATGCGGACGATCAACGACCACGGCGAGGCCCTCGCGCGGCTGGCCCTGGCGAAGCTGCCCAAGGGCACCTGGACGGCCTTCGACTTCGTCGATTCCGACGGCATCGAGCTCGATCGGTTGATCAGGATGAACGTCACCGTCACGGTGTCGGACGACGGGATGGTCATCGACTGGACGGGTAGCGAACGGGATGTCCGTGGCCCGATCAACCTGCCGGTCGGGCAGACGGAAGCGTTCTGCAGCTTGATCTTCAAGGCGATGACGACCCCGGACACCCCGGTGGTGGCCGGCAACTTCCGGCCGCTGACCGTCATCACCGAGGTGGGCTCGGTGATGCATGCGATTCCGCCGATGCCGACCTTCACCCTGTGGACGGCGCTGATCGGCGGCGAGGTGGTGCTCAAGGCCCTTGCTCAGGGTATGCCGGAGCTGGTTCCTGCGTGCTCCGGCGGCGACGTCTGCTCGATGATGGGTCTGGGTATCAACCCGCGGACCGGGGACCACTGGCTGGAGGCCACCAACGAGGCGGTCGGGTTCGGTGGTCACGCCGGCGGTGATGGTGCGGACGGCATCATGCACCTGAGCGAGCCGGGGTGCCGGAACAACCCGGTCGAGGTGCTGGAGACGAAGTCGCCGATGTTCATCGAGTCGTACGGCTATCGGCCGGACACCGGCGGCGCCGGCGAGTTCCGCGGAGGTGTCGGGGTGGGCAGGACGTACCGCTTCACCGCTCCGTCGACGGGTATCTGCCTGGTGTACAAGACGAAGACCAAGCCGTGGCCGATCGGCGGCGGGCTGCCGGGCGACAACAACCACGTGATCCTCAACCCCGGAACCGACCGGGAGACCGTCACCGGTGGCAGCTACAACATCCTGGACACCGGTGACGTGCTGGTGAACAACACCGGCGGTGGTGGGGGATACGGCGATCCGTTGCTCCGTCCGCCGGCCAAGGTGCTGCAGGACCTGCGCAACGGGTTCATCGGGATCGAGGCGGCGGCCCGGGACTACGGTGTTGTCTGCGACGGGCGCACCCTGCTCGTCGACGAGGAAGCGACAGCACAGGTGCGAGCCGAGCGGCTCGCGGCTGCTGCCCGATCGGGGGAGACGCACACGTGAGCACCGAACCGGATGCCCTGACCATCACCGACGTCCAGGTGCTGGATGCCGACGGCGGTCTGCGACCGGGGCCGGTGCACCTGTCGGGCGGGCGGATCGTCGGGGTCGGCCCGGACGCCGGGTCGCCGGCGGGTGAGGTACGGCAGCTCGACGGTCGCGGCGGCACCGTGATCCCCGGTCTGATCGACGCCCACTTCCATGCCTACGGCGCCCATCTGGACATGTTCCGGGGCGAGTCGCGACCACTGTCGTGGGTGGCGCTCGCGGGTGCCAGGCGACTCGGCAGGGCGCTGCGGCGGGGCTTCACCACGGTGCGCGACGTCGCCGGCGGGGATGCGGGTCTGGCCGGCGCCATCGTCGACGGCCTGCTCGACTCCCCGCGGTACCTGTGGACCGGCCCCGCGCTCAGCCAGACCGGTGGCCACGGGGATCCCCGCCCAGGCGACCTCGACTGTTGCGTCGGACACCACCACGGCAGCGAGGTGGTGGACGGGGTCGATGCACTGCGGGTCGCCGTGCGCGACCGGTTCCGGCGTGGCGCCCACGCGATCAAGATCATGACCTCGGGTGGCGTCATCTCGTTGACCGACCCGATCCGTATCCCGCAGTACTCGCCGGAGGAAGTGCGGGCTGTCACCGAGGAGGCCGCCCGGCGCGGAAGTTATGTTGCGGCACACGCTTATTCGCCGGAAGCGATCGTGCACTCGGTGACCAACGGAGTGCGCAGCATCGAGCACGGCAACCTGCTGGACGCCCCCACCGCCGCCCTGATGGCAGAACACGGCGCGTTCCTGGTGCCGACCCTGGCGACCTACGACGCGATGGGCCGGCGCGGCGAGGAGATCGGCCTGAACCCGATCGCGCGCGCCAAGAACGCCGAGGTGCTGGACGCCGGTCGGCACGCCATCGAGCTCGCGGTCGACGCAGGGGTTTCCGTCGGATTCGGCACCGATTTGATGGGCGAGCTGGAGGAGGAGCAGCTGCAGGGCGTCCGCGCCCAGGTCGAGGTGCTCGGCCTCATCGAGGCGCTGCGCTCGATGACCCTGACCAATGCAGCTCTGATCGGGCGGGACGACCTGGGTCGGGTGGAGCAGGGCGCGGTGGCAGACCTGCTGCTGCTGCCCGGCGATCCGACGGCCGATCCCTCGCTGCTGTGGGCGGGTCCCCGCACTGTCATCCAGGGCGGCCTCGTCGTCGGTGACCCCGTCACGCGATGACCCAGCGGCTGCTGCTGATGGCCGACACCCACCTGCCGAAGCGCGCTCGTCACCTACCCGCGGCCGTGTGGGAGGAGGTCGACCGGGTCGACGTCGTCGTCCACGCCGGCGACTGGGTCGAACCTGCGCTGCTCGATGAGTTGGAGTCCCGCGCTCCGCGGGTGATCGGCTGCTGGGGCAACAACGACGGCGCCGAACTGCGGGAGAGGCTGCCCGAGCGCGCGGACGTGACTCTTGAAGGTATGCGCTTCACCGTCGTGCACGAGACCGGGCAGTCGACCGGACGTGACGAACGCATGGCCCGGCTGTATCCGGACACCGACGTGTTGGTGTTCGGGCACAGCCACATCCCCTGGGACACCACGGCGTCGACCGGGTTGCGGTTGCTGAACCCCGGATCGCCCACCGATCGTCGTCGTCAGCCGCACTGCACCTACCTGACGGCGACGGTGTCGGACGGCTCGCTCGAGCTGGTGGAGCTGCACCGGCTGTGACCTTCTCGGGGAGCCCCGCTCGGGCCGCCCCGGCCCGCGGACCCGCTGAACCGGGACACTCCGACACACTGGACACCGTTCACCACCGTCATTCCCAGGGAGCAGACATGGCCGCCACCGAGATCGCGCTGTCCGCGATCGTCCTACCCGATCGCGATCCGATCTCCGACTTCCTCGCCGACGTTCTGGAGGCCGAGGCCGCCGGGGTCAGAACGGTGTGGACCTACGACCATCTGTCATGGCCGATGCTCCGCGAGAACCCCTGGTACGGCTGCATTCCGCTGCTCGCGGCGGCCGCGGCGGTGACATCGACGGTGCGGCTCGGACCGCAGGTGCTGACGCCCAACTTCCGGCACCCGGTGCCGCTGGCCAAGGAGCTCATGACGCTCGACCGGCTGTCCGGTGGGCGTCTCGACATCGGGATCGGCGCCGGGACCGAAGGACCGGATGCCGGGGTGCTCGGTGAGCCGCCGTACTCCCGGGCCGAGCGCACTGCGCGGTACCTGGAGTGGGCTGCGCTGCTGGACGAACTGCTGACCAACGACATCACCACGTCGGACGGCCGGCGGTACCGCGCTGTCGAGGCGCACCAGCTGCCGGGCTGCGTCCAGCGGCCGCGCGCCCCGTTCACGGTGGCGGGGGCCGGACCGAAGGCGCTGGCCGCGGTTGCCGAGTACGGGCAGGCATGGGTGACCTACGGACCGTACGGTCCGGACACCGACGAGCAGGCGTGGTTCACCGCGGTGGAACAGCAGTCGACGGATCTCACCGCTGCCCTGGAACGGGCCGGACGAGCGCCGGACAGCATCGGACGGATCGCCCAGTTCGGCATCGTCACCCGCTGGCCGTTCGAGAACCCCGCTCGGTACTCCGAGACGCTGGACCGGTTGGCGGCTGCAGGGTTCACCGAACTGAGCGTGCACTGGCCGCGGCCGGACGGACGGGGCCTGACGCGTTCCGAGCTGGACCTGGTACTGGCGGCCCACGCGTGAACCCGGACGCACCGACCCCGGCCAGAGCGCAGCGCGGCGCGGAAAACCGCTGGCAGCAACGGATCGCCGCCACCGCGTCTCGGCTCGCTGCAGGAGACCGACTGTCTCCGACGGCGCCGCACCGGGGAATCACCACCACGATCAGACCGGTGGACGTGATCGACGCCGATCTGTGGCGTGCGGCGGTCCCCGCCGGTGGCACGGCGATCGATCCGTCCGACCCGGCGGTTCTTCTGACAGCGCTCGGTCCGGACGCCGAGAGTGCCTGGCAGGCGGGTCTTTCTGCGGGTGCGGCGGTGCCGGAGTACGGGCCTGTCCGGGTGGAGACGCCGCAGGGTGTTGCTGCGGACGCGGTCGGTTCGTTCGTGTCCGGTGTGGTGGCGGGAGCCCGCGGACGCGGTGGGCTGCTGCTGGACGCGGACGCCCCGGCCGGAGCGATTGCGATCGGCAATGCGGTCGATCTGGCGAAGCTGCTCACCGATGCTCCCGCAAACGTCCTGGGTCCGGTCGATTTCGCAGCTCTGGCAACCGATCTCGCCGGTCAGGTGGGCCTGGAGTGCACGGTGCACGACGTCGACTCGCTGGAACAGCTCGGCTGCGGCGGCATCCTGGGGATCGGCGCCGGCTCGGACCGCCCGCCGCGGCTGGTCGACCTGCGCTACCGACCGGCTCAACCCATCGGCCGAATCACGCTGGCGGGCAAGGGCGTGGTGTTCGACTCCGGCGGGTTGTCGGCGAAGTCCCCGGCCGCGATGATGGACATGCGCAGCGACAAGGCGGGCGCAGCCGTGGTGCTCGCGGTGCTGGCGGTACTGCCGTCCCTCGGACTGCCGATCGAAGTGCGCGGTCTGCTGCCGCTCGTGGAGAACGTGCCGGGGTCGCACTCGATCCGACCCGGAGACGTCGTCACCGCTGCCGACGGGACGGAGATCCAGGTGATGGACACCGATTTCGAAGGGCGGGTGATCCTGGCAGATGCACTCGCGCTGGCCGTTCGGGAACGTCCGGACCTCGTCGTCGACCTGGCGACCCTGACCTACCAGGTGGTGATCGGGCTCGGCCCGGAGATTGCCGGCGTGATCGGTCGTGATGCCGCGTTGACCGCGGAGTGGCTGGCGGCCGGGGCCGCAGCCGGGGAGGCATGGTGGCCGCTGCCCTACGCCACTCGGTACGAACAGCAGATCCGCACCCCCAGCGGAGTCCGGAACCACCCGATGACGGACTCAGGACGCGCCATCACCGCGGCACTGTTCCTGGGTGCGTTCGTCCCGCAGGATCAGCCGTGGCTGCACGCCGACATCGCCGGACCGACCTGGCGGGGTGATGCGAGTGCCGAGGGCGCAACAGGTTTCGCGGTCCGCACGGTGATCGAGCTGCTCACCCGCCGCGCTCGATCGAACGGTTGACCGACGTTCGCTCACCTGCGGGATGGTCGCTCGCCGTCGATCGTGAGCATCGGGGCCGAACTTGAGCGGCGGGCGGGGAACGACTCTCAGGCCTGCGAACGTCGTCCTGGAACGACCGTCAGGACCGCGAACGTGCCCGGGAACGACCGTCAGGTCCGCGAAGGGTGTGGTGCTCAGGCGGGACGGTGGCCCACCAGGAAGATCCGGCGGAAGGCGAACACCGTGCGCCGACCATCGCCCGAACCTGTTGCCGGGTAGGCATTTCGCAAGCGCTCGCCGAGTTCAGACAGGAACGGCTCGTGCAGATCTGGCGGCAGTGCGGTGAGTACTGGACGCAACGCGGTGCCGCGGACCCAGCCGAGCACCGGGTCGTCGCCGGTCAGCACCTGCTGGTAGGTGCTCTCCCAGACGTCGGGCAGCAGTCCAGCATCGACCAGCAGGGCCGTGTACTGCGCGGGCGTCAGCACCGGATCTGTGCGCAGTCGCAGGCCGCCGGTGGCTTCCTGCCAGCGGGTTTCGGCGACCTGGTCGCGGATCGCGCGATGTGATGGCGAGTCGAAGTTGCCCGGAACCTGGACCGCGAGCCAGCCATCGCGGGGGAGCTGCTGGGCGATCGCCTGCAGCAGTGGAGCGTGGTCGGGGACCCACTGGTAGGCCGCATTGGACACCACCACCCGGGCGGTCGGGGGCGGGAGGTACGTCGTCAGGTCGGCCGGCGCGAACGAGAGGCGCTCGCCGGCATGGGGTGCGGCCTGGACCAACATGTCCGGGGAGTTGTCGACCCCCAGCACCCGCGCGTGGGGCCACCGCCGGGCGAGGGTCGCGGTCAACTCGCCGCTGCCACAGCCCAGGTCGACGACCTCGTGCGGGTCGTCGGCGAGCACGCGTCCCAGCAGATCGAAGAACGGTCGCGATCGGTGGTCGGCGAACGCCGCGTACGTGGTGGGGTCCCAGCGTGCCGGTGTCGTCTGACTCCCTGAGTACATCGTCGTCCCCTGTCGTCGTCGACTGTTCGGTTGAGTCTAGCAAGACGTACGTACGGTTTGCGCTGTCGAACGGGTCTCGACTCCTGCGTCGCTCGACCATCCGACCGGTCTCGACTCCTTCGTCGCTCGACCATCGGATCGCCGAAGCCGGCCCCCACCGGAGCCCCGACCGTCGGGAGTCGGACGGTCGGGCCTGCGATGTTCGGATGCCGTCGGTGTCGAACCGGCGCGCGGCTGTGTCACGATGTGAGATGGACAGGGCGTCCGCAGCTGGACCGCTCCCCGATGTCGGCACCACCCCCCGCCGGCGTCCGTCCATCCGTCACCGGCGACGAACACCGGCCCGAGGCGTCCGGTGACCCCGGCCGGCCCAGGGTCAGATGAGGAGAAGTGCATGGCTCCCGAGCAATGGACACCGTCCCCGCAGGCGCCGGCGGCGCCCGAGGGTGTGGGTGCTGCCACCAGCCCCAGTCCCGCCGAGGTCGCTCGCGGACTCCGCGCGACCGGCGAGGGCGCCGACACGATCCAGTTACTGTCGCCGGAGGGTGAGTACACCCCGCACCCGGACTTCCCGATCGAGGTGAGCGGCGAGCTGCTGCGGGACCTGTACCGCGACATGGTGCTGATCCGCCGGTTCGACCGCGAGGGCAACTCGCTGCAGCGCCAGGGCCAGCTGTCGATCTGGGTCCCGCTGCTCGGGCAGGAAGCCGCCCAGATCGGCGCCGGCCGCGGCATGCGCGACCAGGACATGGCGTTCCCCAGCTATCGCGAGCACGGCATCGCCTGGTGTCGCGGCGTCGATCCCACCGAGCTGCTCGGGATCTTCCGCGGCACCAACCATTCCGGCTGGAACCCCGTCGAGAAGCGGTTCCACACCTACACGATCGTCATCGGCAACCAGGCCCTGAATGCGGCCGGGTACGCGATGGGGCAGGTCTTCGACGGCAAGGTCGGCGGGGGACCGGAGTCCGACTCCGAAGCGACCATCACCTTCTTCGGTGACGGCGCCACCGCGCAGGGCGACATCCACGAGGCGATGGTCTTCGCAACCGCCTACGACTCGCCGGTCGTCTTCTACTGCCAGAACAACCAGTGGGCAATCTCCGAGCCGATCGAGAAGATGGCCAGGCTGCCGCTCTACCGGCGGGCCGCCGGCTACGGCATGCCCGGCTTCCGGGTCGACGGCAACGACGTGCTCGCCTGCCTGGCCGTCACCCGCTGGGCCATGGACGAATGCCGCTCCGGCAACGGTCCGGTGATGATCGAGGCCTTCACCTACCGGATGGACGCCCACACCACGTCCGACGACCCGAACCGGTACCGGATGGCCGACACCACCGAGGCATGGAAGCTGCTCGATCCGATCGAGCGGGTGCGCGTCCACCTCGTCCGCGAGGGTCTGGCCGACCAGGACTTCTTCGACGGCATCCAGGCAGAGGCCGACGCCCTCGCCGAGCGCTTCCGTGCCTTCGCCGTCGCGATGGAGCCGCCCGGCCCGGAGACGATGTTCAGCGGGGTCTACACGGCGCCGCACGCCCAGACCGAGCGGCAGCGCGCCGAGTTCCTCGAATACCTCGAGGGCTTCGGTGACGACGCGGCACACGGCGAACCGGCCAACGCAGCAGGAGGCGGTCACTGATGAGCACTGCAACGGGCACCACCGCAACGAGCAGCCAGTCGGTCACCCTGGCGAAGGCCCTCAACATGGGCCTGCGCGCGGCGATGGAGGCCGACGACAAGGTCCTGGTGATGGGCGAGGACGTCGGCAAGCTCGGCGGCGTCTTCCGCATCACCGACGCGCTGCAGAAGGACTTCGGCGAGCATCGGGTGCTCGACACCCCGCTGGCCGAGTCCGGCATCATCGGCACCGCCGTGGGCCTGGCGCTGCGCGGCTACCGGCCGGTGTGCGAGATCCAGTTCGACGGGTTCGTCTTCCCCGGCTTCGACCAGATCATCTCGCAGGTCGCCAAGCTGACGTACCGCTCCCGCGGTGCGTACCAGATGCCGCTCACGATCCGGATCCCCTACGGCGGCGGGATCGGCGCGGTCGAGCACCATGCGGAGTCGCCCGAGGCGTTCTTCTGTCACATCGCCGGCCTGCGGGTCGTCGCCTGCGCCAACCCGGCCGACGCCTACTGGATGATCCAGGAGGCCATCGCCTGTCCGGATCCGGTCGTCTTCTTCGAGCCGAAGCGTCGGTACTGGGAGAAGGGCGAGCTGGACACGTCCGTCGATCCGGGGACCACGTTCTCCTCCGTGCTCCGCAGTTCGTCGAACAACTCGGCCGTCACCCTGATCGGGTTCGGTGCCACCATGCCGACCGTCTTCGCCGCCGCCGCCGCGGCAGCCGAGGATGGCATCGCCTGCGATGTGGTCGACCTCCGCTCACTGTCGCCGCTCGACCTGGGTCCGGTGCTGGAATCCGTCCAGCACACCGGCCGCGCGGTCGTGGTGAGCGAGGCGCCTGGCGAGGTGTCGCTCGCCTCCGAGGTCGCCGCCCGGATCACCGAGGAGGCCTTCTACTCGCTGGCCGCTCCGGTCCAACGGGTCACCGGCTTCGACGTCCCCTACCCGCCGAGCAAGCTCGAGGAGGAGTACCTGCCCGACCTGGACAAGGTGCTCCACGCTGTCGACCGCTCGCTCGCCTACTGACCGCTGCTCCGACGCGCGTCCCACATCATCGAGGAACCGGACACCATGACTGCTGCCACGAACACGCGGGTGCGAACCTTCCCGCTCCCGGATGTCGGGGAAGGCCTCACCGAGGCCGAGATCCTGGAGTGGAAGGTCGCTCCGGGTGACGACGTGGTCGTCAACCAGATCATCGTCGAGATCGAGACCGCGAAGGCTGCGGTCGAGTTGCCCTGCCCGTGGAAGGGCAAGGTCATCGCCCTGCTCGCCGAACCCGGCGTGACGATCGCGGTCGGCAGTCCGATCATCTCGATCGACACCGATCCAGGTGCCGGTGCGCTGCCGGATGCTGATCCGGGGCCCGCACCGTCGGCGCCGGCAGCTCCCGCTGACGAGGAGCTCGGATCGAAGATCGGTGAGGTGTCGGCAGACGGCCGGATCGCGACCCTGGTCGGCTACATCCCGGCCGCCGGATCCGGCGCAAGGCGACCCCGCAAGGGCGCTGCGCCGGCAGGTCCCGCACCGACGGCGGCCGCCCATCTGGCCGCCGGTGGCGAGGCGGGGATCGCCGCCACCGCGGTCCGCACCGCTGCGGCGCACGCCGAGACGGCCGGTGCGGCCGCGACCGCCACCCCGGTTGCGTCGAACGGCACCAGGTCCGCTGCCGCACTGGCCACCCCGCCGGTGCGCAAACTCTCCAAGCAGCTCGGTGTCGACCTGAGCACCCTGACGCCGACGCGGGCCGACGGCGTGATCGGCCGGGCCGAGGTCGAAGCAGCTGCGGGTGGTGGGACCGTGGCGGACTCGACCCCGGCCCCCGCTGCGGCCGCACCGCAGTTCGCGGCGACCGGTGAAAGCGAGACGCGGGTTCCGGTCAAGGGCGTGCGCAGGATGACCGCGCAGGCCATGGTCTCCAGTGCCTTCACGGCCCCCCACGTCACCGAGTTCCTCACCGTCGACGTCACCCCGATGATGGAGCTGCGGGAGCGGCTGCGCGCCCGACGGGACTTCGCCGGCATCAAGCTGACCCCGTTGACGTTCGCCGCCAAAGCGGTCTGCCTGGCATTGCAGCGCACCCCGGAGATCAACTCGGTGTGGGACGAGGCGGCCCAGGAGATCGTGGTCAAGCACTACGTGAACCTCGGCATCGCCGCAGCGACCCCCAGGGGTCTGGTGGTGCCGAACATCAAGGACGCCCACCGGCTGTCGCTGGTCGAGCTGGCCGGTGCGTTGGGCGAGCTGACCGACGTGGCCCGCCAGGGGAAGACGTCACCGGCGTCGATGGCCGGCGGCACCGTGACGATCACCAACGTCGGGGTGTTCGGCGTCGACACCGGAACGCCGATCATCAACCCCGGCGAGTCGGCGATCCTGGCGCTCGGCTCGATCAAGGACATGCCCTGGGTCGTCGACGGACAGATCGTGGTCCGCAAGGTGTGCCAGCTGGCGCTGTCGTTCGACCACCGGGTGATCGACGGGCAGCAGGGCAGCGAGTTCCTCGCGGCGGTGGGCGCGCTGCTGGCCGATCCCGGCGTCGCCCTCACCTACTGACGATCTGGGCCTGGGGCCTGAGAGCCCGTCGGACCTGCTGGTCAGGCGGGCTTCGTCGTGTCGGGAACCCGTGTCGATGCGTCCCGGGCCAGGATCCCACCCGGCTGATCATCAGCGAGCTACGCTGTAGGTACCGGCTGATCATCGGCACGTGAGCTGATTCACCGGCGGATCGTCGGCACCGAGGGAATGTCATTGGTAGAGTCGTGGTTGTACACGATGTCCAGCCGATCGACCTGGCTCCACGAGGGAGCCACCGGCCTGGCATCGTCCCCGAGAAGGAATGACAGCAATGAGCCGCCTCAGCAAGGCCATCCGCGATCACCGCGTCTCCAACCGCAATCGGCGAGAGCTCGACCGAGCACTGCAGGTCGCGACGCCGTCGATGCGCAACGAACTGCTGGTTCTCGCTCAGCGTCAGGGCATCACCCGCTGACGCGGGTCCTCCAGCAGAATCCACGCGGACCCCGCGCGAGAAATATCGCGGGTTCCGCGTAACACTCCTTGTCGGATGTCCGATAAGAGAGATGAACCCGGCGATCCAGAAGCCCCCGACCTACTGGATCGTCGGGTTTCTTCATGCCTCGAACCGGGTGCTGGACTGTGATCCACACCGCGGGGGTGCAGGACGGGGCTAGCCTGCCAGGGTGTCCGATCATCCCCGCTCCATCCAGATGCTCCATGACCGTGTGATGATCCGACCGGGCACGGCCGGTGAACGCACCACACGGGCCGGGATCCTGATCCCGGCCACCGCGGAGGTCGCCCGCCGTCTGGTGTGGGGCGACGTCGCCGGCGTCGGCCAGCACGTGCGCAGTGTGAAGGTCGGGGATCGGGTGCTGTTCCACCCGGACGACCAGCTCGAGGCCGAGGTCGGTGGCGACGTCTACCTGGTCCTGCGGGAGCGGGATCTGCACGCCGTCGCCATGCAGGAGCCGACGGGTGGGACAGGGCTCTATCTCTGAGCGCTCTGCGTCATCCCCGTGGGCTCTGCGACGCGGCTGAACCACCAGGATCCCGCCGCGCGGTCCGGTTCAGCGCAGGCGGGCCAGCAGATCGTCGACGGTGCCGAGGTCGGCCAGCACCTCGGCTGCCGACCGGGACGTCTCGATCATGCCGGCGGCCTGACCGGCGTAGACCGCGGAGAAGCTGGCATCCCCGGCCTCCTTGGCCGAGCGCAGCTGATCGCCCAGTGCGATCACTGCCGGCCCGCCGGCCAACAGATCCTCCTCACGACCGGCCCAGCGCTTGGTCACCTCGTTGACCAACGACCGGCCGCCGAACTCCGGCGGCCAGCCCTGGGCGAGACCGATGTCGAAGATCCGTGACCAGATCGTGTCGGTGGTGCGGGCCTCCAGCACGGCATGCCGGGACTCGGCAGGGAAGTCACCCTCCGGGCACACGGTGAACGCGGTCCCGACCCAAGCGCCCTCCGCGCCGGCGGCGATCACGGCAGCGACTCCTCGCCGACCCGAGATGCCGCCGGCGGCGAGCACCGGGGCGTCCACCAGCTCCAGGATCTCCTGCAGCAATGGCAGCGTGGCGACCTCGTTACGCCCGTGCCCGCCGCCCTCGGCGCCCCGCGCGACGATCACGTCGACCCCGACGGCGTCCGCGGCCAGGGCGTCGTCGATCGATCCCGCCTGGGTCGCGACCACGATCCCCGCATCGTGCAGTGGGGCCACGTACTCGGTGACGTCGCCGAAGCTGACGGAGACCAGATCGGGTCGAGCGGCGAGCACCGCGTCGAGCAGGTCCGTGTCGTCGTCGACGGCCCAGCCCGTCAACCCGACACCCCAGCTGCGACCGGGCACCTTCGCGAGCAGCATCTGTTCCTGGAGCCACGACACCGATGCTGTCGTGGGGACGCCGATCATCCCGAGACCGCCGGCCGCCGAGACGGCGGCTGCCAGTCGTCCGCCGGCCACCCCCGCCATCGGGGCACAGGCAACGGGCACGTCCAGTCGGAACTCGTCGGTGAACCAAGTGCGCATCCGTCGATTGTCGCCCCGGTAGGTTGACGTGCTGTGAACCACCCCGTGAACTCCGCCGCCCACCCCCGACGAGTCGTGGGCATCGACATCGGCGGCACCAAGATCGCTGCCGGCGTCGTCGCTCCTGACGGATCGATCCTGGACCGTCGGCGGCGGGACACTCCCCGCACCGGGAGCGGTGCCGACGTGATGCGCGCCGTCGTGGCCCTGCTGCAGGACATTGCCTCCGAGCACACCGTGGAGGCCATCGGGTTGGGTGTGAAAGGGGTCGTCGACACCGTGCAGGGTGTGGTCCTGCAGGACGGCGACACCCTGCCGGGGTGGGGCGGTACCGAGGTCGCAGCGCCGGTGACCGCTGCGTTGCACCTCCCGGTGTTCGTCGAGAACGACGTGCGGGTGACGGCGCTCGCCGAGGCGGTGCTGGGGGCGGGGGTCGGTCACGACCGGCTGCTGGTGGCCTCTGCCGGGACCGGGGTCGGTGGCGGGTTGGTGGCGGGTCGTCGGGTGCTCCACGGGCCGCACGGAACGACCGGGGAGATCGCCCACCTGCTGGTGCCGGGGCCCGGGGCGATCCCCTGCGGCTGTGGGCGGTTCGACCATCTCGAGTCGATTAGCGCGGGGCCGGCGATCGCCGCCGAATACGTCCGGCGCACCGGCGGGTCCGAGACCCTCACCCTGCACCAGGTCGCGGACGCGCTCGCGGCCGGCGATCTCGTTGCCGCCCGGACGATCAAGGACGCCGCAGAGGTGTTCGGCAGGGCTCTGGCGGGCCTGGCCACGGCGCTCGACGTCGACGCCGTCGTCATCGGTGGGGGCGTGGCGCAGCTGCACGAGGCGTTCTTCGTCCCGGCCGCTGCCGCCCTGCGCGAGTCGGTCCTGCAGCCGCTGCGTGAGCTGCCGGTGTTGCCGGCGGCGCTGGGCACGGATGCGCCTGTCGTCGGCGCCGCAGCGTTGACCGGTCTACTGGGCTGAATCGAGCAGCGACCCAGCTCGCGCTCTGGTTGCGGCTCGGTTGCGCCGGGTCGATGTCCAGTCGACACGCCTGCACGAACGGGTGGTGTCGACGCTCCGGTTTGCTCTCGTCCGAGTGGGTGGGTTCTGATGCAACGCATGCTCGCACTCGTCCGACGCCCCCATCGTGCCCTCGGTGCCGTCCTGCTGACCGTCCTCGGGGGGCTGCTCGCCCCCACCGCAGTGCAGGCCACGCCGATCGATGTGCAGGCCGCGCCCGCCGGGGCGGCGATATCTGCGCAGCTCACGGCGACGGTAGCGGTCCGCGTGGCCGCGGCGGCACCGCGGGTGCTCGGGGTCAATGCCACCCGGATCGGGACCGACGTGCGGATCTACGGCATCGACACCCGGGGCGCCGTCTACCAGCAGGTGTTGCGGGGTACGACGTGGACGGCACGGGCGGCACTCGGCGGCGGCACGATGCGTGCGGCGCCGACGGCGATCTACCGGGCCGCCGGACGGCGGACGGATCTCTTCGCGGTCGCCGCCGACGGTCGCCTGCTGCAGAAGACCGGCGGGCCGACGCGGTGGGGTTCGTGGTTCTCGGTACCGGTGCGCGGCTTCGCGGGTCCGCTCTCCTCGCTCGTCTCCCCCGAAGGTGACGTGCACCTGTTCGGGCCGGACGCGGCCGGCCGGGTGGTGCACGCGGTCTACGACCATCGCTCCGGCTGGCGCCAGAGCCTGCTGACCGGAGATGTGGTGCGCGGCAACGTGAGTGCGGTGTACCAGTCCGCCGGTAACCGGATCGACCTGTTCTCGGTCGACCGGCAGCAACGGATCTCGCAGCGCACGTCGATGAACGGTCGTTGGGCGGCCTGGCATCCGGTGAGCCGGACCGGGTTCACCGGTGGGGTCGCGGTGATCCGGGCAGGAACGGACGGCTGGCGGGTGATCGCCAGGGGCGGCGGCGGGGTCAGCTACCAGACGGTCTTCAGTTCGCGGAAGTGGCGGACGCCGGAACGATGGGGTGGCACCTCGGTCGGGCACCCGGCCGCGACGGCGTCGGCCTCTGGTGGACGATTCCTCACCGTTGCGTCCTCCGGAGTGGTGTCGCAGCGCACCGTCGGATCGGCGTGTTGTCGATGGGCGGCGCTGCCGCATCCGGCACCACCGAAGTCGACCCCGCCGCCGGCTCCGAAACCGCCCACCACCCGGGTCGAGCTGGCCCAGGCACTGCTGGCTCGGTGGGGCGGACGGCTCACCGGTCTGGGACCGGTCCGGGACGACCTGGCGAAGACCGCGGCGGGCGGATCCATCCGGAATCCCTGCGGGCAGAACGTCTATCTGGACGCCGCCATGCTGCAGGTGATCTACGCCGCGTCCGGCAGGTACCAGGTCTTCGTCAACAACATGGTGTCCGGCCGAGGCTGTGATTCGGGCTATCACCCCCGCGGGATGGCCGTCGACTTCAACACGGTCGTCGACCCGGCCACCGGGCGGTCCACCAACTGGCACACCGGGTCCGGTTCGGACAACCAGGGCCTGGACCGCGAGTTCCTCACCTACGCTGCCGCCCAGGTGAAGACCGGAGGCGGTGCGGGACAGGCGAACTGTGCAGGCTCGGCCACCGCGCCCCTGCCGCCGCAGATGATCCGCTTCACCGACGCCTGCAACCACCAGCACCTCGACACCCGCCGCTGAGGCGTACCGGCGGAGTCGAGGGGGACGCCCCGGTGATGCGGCGGCTCAGAAAGCGGCTTCGGGAACCTGCATGAGGCTGGTGTCGGCGGCCTCGACGATCACCCGGCGGGCGGTGATCTCCGGCAACACGTTGCGGGCGAACCAGGAAGCGGCCGCGATCTTGCCGGTGTAGAAATCGACGTCGGCACCCGACGCGCCGCTGTCGACAGCTGCCTGGGCGATCAGCGCGTGCTTGAGCAGCAGGTAGCCGATCATCAGGTCGCCGACGCTCATCAGCAGCGCAACCGCATGTTCGCCCACCTTGTACAGCGAGTCCGCGTCCTGCACGGAGGCCATGGTGAAGCCGACCAGCGAACCCACGACGGCCTGGACGTCCTCGACGGCCGTTGCGAGCATCGAGATCTCGTTCTTGAACCGGCCATCGGTCGCTTGCGCGGTCGCCTGCCCGATGAACTCCGTGATCTCGGAGGACAGCGCGCCCAGCGCCACCCCGTTGTCCTTGACGATCTTGCGGAAGAAGAAGTCCTGTGCCTGGATCGCGGTGGTGCCCTCGTAGAGGGTGTCGATCTTGGCGTCCCGGATGTACTGCTCGATCGGGTAGTCCTGGGTGTACCCGGATCCGCCGTAGACCTGCAGCGACAGCGCGAGGTTCTCGTAGGCGCGCTCGGAGCCGACGCCCTTCACGATGGGCAGCAACAGATCGTTCACCTGCCTGTCCAGATCCGCTGTCGACGTCGAGGTGCTGGGATCCGCTGCGGCCAAGGCGATCCGGTCCTGTCGGTTGGCCGTGTAGCTGTACACGGCTCGCAGGCCCTCGGCATAGGCCTTCTGCCGCATCAGGATCCGTCGGACGTCCGGGTGGTGGATGATCGTCACCCGCGGTGCCGCCTTGTCGGCGTTGCGGGTCAGGTCCGCACCCTGGACCCGCTGCTGGGCGTACTCCAGAGCGTTCAGGTACCCCGTCGACAGGGTCGCGATCGCTTTGGTGCCCACCATCATCCGGGCGTACTCGATGATGTGGAACATCTGCGCGATGCCGTGGTGGACGTCCCCGACAAGAGTGCCGACGGCGGGCGTTCCGTGCTGTCCGAACGTCAGTTCGCAGGTGGTGGAGACCTTGAGGCCCATCTTGTGCTCGACGCCGGTGACGAAGGCTCCGTTGCGCTCGCCGAGCTCGCCGGTCGCGAGATCGACGTGGAACTTCGGCACCGCGAACAGACTCAGGCCCTTCGTGCCGGGACGGCTCTGTACCCCGTCACCCTCCGGGCGGGCCAGCACGAGGTGCACGATGTTGTCCGTCATGTCCTGCTCGGCGGAGGTGATGAATCGCTTCACGCCCTCCAGATGCCAGGTCCCGTCCGCCTGACGGATCGCCTTGGTGCGACCGGCGCCGACGTCCGAACCGGCATCGGGCTCGGTGAGCACCATCGTGGAGCCCCAGCCACGGTCGATCATCAACCGGGCCAACGTCTTCTGGTCCTCGGTGCCCAGCGTGTGCAGCACTGTGGCGAAGTTCGGGCCGGCGGCGTACATGAAGGCCGCCGGGTTGGCGCCGAGGATCAACTCGGCGCAGGCCCATCGCAACGACGGCGGAGCGCCGTAGCCACCGAGCTCGGAGGGCAGCTCGATGCGCCACCACTCGCCGTCCATCAGGGCCTGGTAGCTCTTCTTGAACGACTCGGGGATCGCGACCGTGTGGGTCTGCGGGTCGAACACCGGCGGGTTCCGGTCGGCGTCGGCGAAGGACGCTGCGATCGGACCCTGGACGAAGGTCGACAGCTCGCGGAGTACGCCGCGGGCGGACTCGACGTCCATCTCGGCGAAGGGTCCGACACCGAATCGCTCGGCGGGGTCGACGGCCTCGAACAGGTTGAACTCGAGATCTCGCAGGTTCGGGCGGTAGTGGCTCATCGGGGTCCTCTCGGCGACGCGGGTGATCGGGACCCTTGCGGAGGCGGCCCGGCTCAAGTTACTGACGAGTAGGGCCAGGTTATTACTGGTCGGTAACATACGCAAGCACGCACTCGGACTGGTGTAATCCCTGCAAGGACTCGAGAGGGGATGCGTGCGACAACCGTTCGGTGCCCGTCTGCCCCGCCACTGCCCGGGTCGAAGCCGCCCACGCCCCTCCCGACCGCTGCTCGTCCGCTGGGCCGCGCTGGTGTCCGGGATCGCGCTGCTCGGTGCGTGCACCCGGACACCGGCCGGACCTACAACGCCGCCGACCACTGTCGAGACCGGTGGAGTGAGCGCAGGCGTCACGGCAGGCACCGACCTGCCGAGCGGTACCGGCGTCCGACCCTCCGCGCCCACGGCGACCGACGCCGGGGTCAGCACCAGACCGACCACCACGGGGGTGAGCACCCCGGCTCCGCCCGCCCGGCCGGCTGTTCCGGCAGTCGTCGGTCTGCGCTGGCTCGGACCCGATCCTCGGCCGGCGGGGCCCGAGATCGAGATGTCGCAGGGCGTCCAGCGCTGGCAGGGACCGGTGTCCGGCGAGTACGCCGTCCGGACGGCTGACGAGCGTCGCTGGTTCGGCGCCGACGGCAGCGCCGTCCTGTGCCGGGGAGCGCGCACCTGTGTCGGCTTCGACGCGGACGGTGCCGTCGCCGTGCTGGACGACTCGCCCGTCCGGTCCGTGTACGACGCGGCAGGCAGCCCGGCTGGGCTGTACACCCCCGATGGTCGGCGGCAGGCCGGGTCGGAGCAACCGAGCCTGGCCGCTGCACTCGGCGCGACCGGGTTGGACCTTGGTGCACTCGTCGACGAGGCAGGTCGCCGGGTGCCCTTCGCCGGTGGGGTCACCGGCGATCCGCACCTCATCACCGGTGGCGGGCGCCGGGTCAGCGTGCAGTACGCGGGCGATTTCGAGGCCCGCAGCGGCGATCCGGAGCGCCGGATCCAGGTGCGCTGGGCCGATCTTCCCCACCAGCCGGATGTCACCATCACGACCTCGATCGCGATCGCCACCGGCGGGACGGCCGTGCAGATCGACGACGACGGGCGGACCCTCATCGGAGGGACGCCGGTGCTGGGCAGGGAGCAGTTCCAGCAGATACGCATCACCGACGGTCCGGTGGTCGGCGTGTGGCCGGTGGGGACGGACGGGTCGTCGTCAGTGGTCCTGGTCTGGTCGGACGGCGCTGCACTGACGGTGCAGACGGATCCGGATCTCGGGTTGACGGTGATCCTGACCGCACCGAGATCGTCGTCGGTGCGGGGCATCTTCGGGACCGGCGACCCGACGAGCCCCGATCTCGTCGACCGGCAGGGGATCGCGCTGGACGGCGGCTCGGTGCTGGCTGATTGGTCGGTCCCGGCCGGCGACAGCCTGTTCGACGTCGCTGGTCCGTCGGTCGTCGGCTATCCGACGGACGTCCCCGAGGTTCCCGACCAGTCCGTCCCGTTCGCCACCCGCACCTGCCAGGCGCGAGGGATCTCCGCACCCTCGGACCTGGCGGCGTGCGTCTTCGACGTGGGACTCACCGGCGATGCGCGCTTCGCCCTCGGGCACGGTCGGCTCGTCGCGGCAGCGCAGGTCGACGTTCCTGCGGTGCTGTCGGACCGGTGGCCGGCGATGCGGGACGAGGCACCGGCCTCGGCGTCCCAGCTGCCGGCGTTGGTCGACGTCCGGCCCGGCCTCGGTCAGCAGCTGGTCTACAGCGTCGCGGTGGCCGGGACGGGCGACCTGACCTTCGAGTTCGTCTCCGGATGTCCGGTCCAGGGCGGGCTGCTGACCGTCGACCGTCCTGCCATGCGGCTGTTCGATCCCACCGGACGCGCCGTCTCGGCGCGGATCCCCACCTGCGGAGTGTCCACGGTCGGTCAGCTCCCGCCCGGTCGTTACCGGCTGGTGGTGGCCGGTGCCCTGATCGGCGAACTCCGCAGCATCCGATTCGATGTCCACGAGGACTGAGCCGATGCGCTAACATCTGATCATGCGTTCAGATGAGCAGATGGCCGGGGTGTGGATCGACCCTGCGGCCGCCCAGCGGGCCAGGGCCGCCGCGCTTCCGGAGGACGAGCTGGAGCTCGCAGTGACGTTGTTCCGGCTGCTCGGTGATCCGACCCGGGGTCGGCTGCTCTACGCCCTGCACGCCGCGGGGGAGTTGTGCGTCGGAGATCTCGCCGGCGTCGTCGGGGCCCAGGAATCCGCTGTCTCGCATGCGCTCCGGCTGCTGCGGACCGCGGGCGTCGTCGCAGCGCGCCGGGCCGGCAGGTCGATGTACTACCGGCTGGCCGACGAGCACGTCGCCGATCTGCTGGCACTCACCCACCAGCACATCGACCACGCAGTGACCGACGACGTCCCGACCAGCGGGCTGGCGGCAGGATGAGCGGCCACGACCACGCGGCGCACGCCGGCAGTACGCACCGGTGGCGGTTGCTGACAGCGTTCGTGCTCACGGCGGCCTTCTTCGTCGTCGAACTCGTCGGTGGTCTGCTGTCCGGCTCGTTGGCCCTGATCAGCGACGCGGGACACATGGGGGCCGATGTCATCGCCCTCGGGGCAGCTGTGTTGGCGACCTGGATCGCGGGCCGGCCCGACCGCACAGGTCGTCGCACCTTCGGCTCCTACCGGGCGGAGGTCTTCGCCTCCGGACTGGCGGTGCTGATCATGATCGGCGTGGGGGTGTTCATCGCGATCGAGGCGATCGACCGGTTGGTCGGCGGATCCGTAACGGCGCCCACCTCCACCACGATGATGGTCGTCGGCGCGATCGGCCTGGTGGTGAACCTGGTGTCGCTCGGCATGCTCCGCGGTGGCGCCGCGGAGAGCCTGAACGTCAAGGGGGCGTATCTGGAGGTGCTCTCCGATGCGGCGGGGTCGGTCGGGGTGTTGATCGCCGGTGTGCTCGTCGCGACCACCGGCGACGGCTGGTGGGACAGCCTGCTCGCGCTGTTGGTCGCCGCCTTCGTCGGTGTCCGCGCCGTCATCCTGGGCCGCGAGGTACTGGCAGTGCTCGGCCAACATGCCCCGTTGGGCATCGACCCGGCGGACGCCGAGTCGGCGCTCGTCAAGGTCGCCGGAGTCCGAGAGGTGCACGACCTGCACCTGTGGACCCTCACCTCGGGGATGAACGTCGCCACCGCGCACCTGGTGATCGACCGCAGCTGCGATCCGAACGGGGTGTTGCAGGGGGCCAGGACGATGATGCGGCAGCGATTCTCCATCGACCACGCCACCCTGCAGGTGGAACCGGAGGACGCGGACTGCGGCGACCCGCACTGGTGATCTCGAGCGCCGGTCCCGCACAGCGGCGCCCCGGCACAGCACAGCGGCCCGGCTCCTCGTCAGAGGAACCGGGCCGTCGTGGTGTCAGCTGGTGATCGAACTGCAGGTGATCAGGCAGCCGGCGGGGTGAGGACGGTGTCGATCAGGTAGACGGTCGCGTTGGCCGTCTTGACGCCACCACAGATGACGGCGGTCGAGCCGTCGACCTTGAGGTCGTTGCCGGAACCGGTGACGGTGACCTCGCCACCCTCGACCGTGGCGTGCTTGCCGACGATCTCGGTCGGGGACAGCTGGCCCTTGATGACGTGGTAGGTCAGGATCTTGGTGAGCAGCGCGTCATCGGTCTTCAAGGTCTCGACGGTGGCGGCCGGGAGCTTCGCGAACGCGTCGTCGACGGGTGCGAAGACGGTCCACTCGCCACTGCTGAGGGTGTCGACCAGGTTGACCTTCGGGTTCAGCTTGCCACCGACTGCGGAGACCAGGGTGGTCAGCAGCGGGTTGGCCGATGCGGCGGCGACGACGTTGGCGGCAGCCATGCCGCCGACCGAGCCGGCGCCACTGGGGTTGGCCTCGGCGTAGGCGGCACAGCCCGAGCCGACGAGGTTCGCGGCCGGATCGTCCGAACCGGAGGCCATGCTGCCCGTGGACTCCATCGGGGAGGACATGTCACCCGAGGAGGACTCCATGGGGGAGGACATGTCGCCCGAGGAGGACTCCATGGGGGAGGACATGCCGGTCTCGGAGGCCATGGCCGAGGTGGTGACGGCGGCCGCGGTATTGCTGGCGGTGGTGGCGGTGTCCGAACCGCAGGCTGCGGTGGCGAACACGGTGGCGCCGATCGCGGCCGCGATGACGATCTTCTTGATCTTCATGATGCTCCTCGTGGGGTGTCGACGTCATGTCGAGCTGGTGGGTGGAACTGCTGGTGCACAACGGGTGTGCGCTAGTATGAGGTTCTCGGTCCGCCGAGCGGGAGTGGATCCCCGCCGGCGGCGATCTCCCCTCCGACACCAGCAGTTCGGCACACCGCGATGGGCGGATGGGTGAAGAAACGGGAAAAGTCTTGCGGGATGGAATATTCAGTGCTGGGTGTCCGAGCGCTGGTGCGGTGACGCGATGGTCGCACCGCACGTGGACAGGGCAGAAGCGTTGTCCCGCAGTCCGTTCAGTGGTTGAAACCTCCGGGCGGGCCGATTCCGGGTGTGATGTCCGTCATGAGTGACGGTGACCGAATCGTGATCTGACGGAGCCGGATTGTGGACGAGTCAGAGCCCGCCCCTGAGGACCGGAACCAACGAGAACGCCGGGTCCGAACTGATGATAGGACCCCGCGCTGACCAGCCGCGGCCCCCGTCACGTGATTGTGGTCGTGGGGGTGTTCCAACCCG
>JBBJML010000069.1:0-15195 GCA_037720195.1 Nakamurella sp.
AGGAAGATGACGCCCTGGTCCTCGAGCTCCTTCTGGATGGAGTGGTAGACGACCTCGGACTCGTACTGCGCGGCGACTCCGGAGACGAGGCGCTGCTTCTCGGCCTCCGGGATGCCCAGCTTGTCGTAGGTGTTCTTGATGTCGTCGGGCAGGTCCTCCCAGGTGGCGGCCTGCTTCTCACCCGAACGCACGAAGTACTTGATGTTGTCGAAGTCGATGCCGGACAGATCGGCACCCCAGCCGGGCATCGGCTGACGTTCGAACAGCTGCAGAGCCTTCAGCCGGCGCTGCAGCATCCAGTCGGGCTCGCTCTTCTTGGCCGAGATGTCGGCGACGACCTCGGGGTTGATCCCACGACGTGCCGAGGCACCCGCGGAGTCGGAGTCCGACCAGCCGAAGGCGTAGCGGCCCAACGAGTCGATCGTCTTGGCCTGCTCGATACGTGATTCTGATAGCTGCGGTTCGGTGTCGCTGACGGTCGCGACCGATCCGCTGCCGATTGCGGTGTCGGCAGAAGTCATCTGGTGATCCTTCCCTGGTCGGTCGCCTTGTCGGGGGCGGCCTGGGGTTGATGCGTCCCGGAACCGGCGGCTCCGGGGACGAATGTGGTGCAGAACGAATCGCCGCGGGCGATCGTCGCGAGGCGCTGGGCGTGGCTGCCGACGACTTCGGCGAAGACCTCGAGCTCGGCCTGGCACAGCTGCGGGTACTCGGCGGCGACGTGCGCCACCGGGCAATGATGTTGGCACAGTTGACTTCCGCCGTTGACGTCGGCAACGGATGCTGAGAACCCGGCGTCGGTGAGCGCGTCCCGCAGGATCGCCACCCTGCCGGCCTGGTCGGGAGTGGCGTCGAGCTCGGCGCGACGCGTCCGCACCAGTTCTTCGGCGCGCCGGCGGGCAAAGGCGGTGACCGCGTCGTCCCCGCCGATCTCGGCGAGGTAGGCGATGGCGTCGGCGGCCAACGCGTCGTACGCCTGCGGGAGGCGGCTGCGACCGATGTCGGTGAGGCGATAGACCTTGGCGGGACGCCCGCGACCGCGGGGGCCGGCGACCGGGATCTCACGGCCGACAACGGCATGTTCGTCGGCAAGTACTTCCAGGTGACGCCGCACACCGGCGGCGGAGATCCCCAGCCGCAGGGCGATCGTCGCAGCAGAGCCGGGACGTTCCAGCAGGCAGCGGATCACGGCTTCGCGGGTCGAACCGGGTTCGCTGCTCGGCTCCCCGTGCGGCGGTCCGGCCGTGCGCACCGGTCCGGACGCAGACGCAGACGCAGACACGACAGCAGCGCTGCCCTGAACCCGCGTCGTTGTTTTCACAACACCAGTGTGACGTTTTTCCCGGCGGATCACAAAGGCCACCCCCGCCGATCGCCTGTGGCGCTGCCCACGCCGACCCGGATCGGGTGCGAGACTGCAACGGTGGCACCTCCCCCGGAACCGCTCGATGCGATTGAGCACCGGCAGCTGAGCCGGCTCCGCCGCTGGGGCACGACGGGGGCGTTGATCATGGCGCTGGGCGCCACCTCCTCGTACGGGGCCGCCACCCCGAGTCCGAACCCGGTGGACGGGTTCCGGGTGCTGGGCCTGATGTCGCGGCTGTCCACCGGCGCACTCGGGGTGTCCTACGCAGGGATGGGCCTGCTGGTGCTGTGTTGGCTACTGATCGGGCGGCTGGCGGTTCCTGGCAGGATCCGGCGATTGTCCCGGTCGCAGCTGTCGCACACCCTGGCGATGTGGGCGGTGCCGTTCCTGGTGGTCCCGCCGATCTTCTCGCGGGACGTGTACTCCTACCTCGCCGTCGGCTCGATGGCCAACCAGGGTTTCGATCCCTACGCGAGCGGTCCGTACGACGTGCTGGGTGACCAGGACGTCTTCGCACACCAGGTCGACGCCCGCTGGCAGCACACCCCGTCGCCGTACGGGCCGTTCTTCGTGCTGATCGCCCGCGGAGTGGTGGCGCTGAGCGGCCAGCATGTGATCGCGGCGGTGCTGCTGCAGCGGTTGGTGGAGTTGCTCGGTGTCGCCGCCATCATCTGGGCCCTCCCCCGGCTGGCCCGCTACTGCCGGGTCGATCCGGTGGCGACCCTGTGGCTGGGCGCGCTCAATCCGGTGCTGCTGTTCCATCTCATCGCCGGCGGGCACAACGAGGCGCTGATGCTGGGCGCGATGCTCGCCGGGTTGGTGATCGCGCTGGGCGCCGGCGGCCGGTTCGGGCCTCGGTGTTCACCGGTGATCGGGGTGCTGGTGATCACCCTCGGCATCGCGGTCAAGGCGACGGCGGCGATGGCGTTGCCGTTCCTGGTGATCGCGTTGGCCCTGCGGGTCGGGGCGGGCTGGCGGCCGCTGGTCCGGAGGGCGGCGAGCTGCGGAGTAGTGTTCGTCGTCGCATTCGGCGCGCTGACGGTGGTGGCCGGTCACGGCTTCGGGTGGGTCAACGGTCTCGGCGCTCCGGGAACGGTGCGGTCGTTCCTGTCGGTGACGACGTCGTCGGGCGTCGCCACCGGGTTCCTCGGCCAGCTGCTCGGGGTCGGCGACTTCTCGGATGCGGCCATCTCGGTCATGCAGCCGATCGGCACCGGCGCCGGTCTCGTTGGATCACTGGTGCTGATGTGGTGGGCCTGGCGCGGGCGACTGGCACCGGTGACCGCGCTCGGACTCGCGCTCGGCGGTTTCGTGCTGTTGGGCCCGGTGATCCAACCCTGGTACCTGCTGTGGGCGGTGCTGCCGCTGGCGGCGGCCACCACGGACCGGCGGTTCCGGCTGTTCGCCGTGTGGTTCTCGGCGGCGTTCGCGCTGATCATCATGCCCAACGGAGCCACCATCCCCCCGTTCGCAATCATCCAGGCAGTTGCTGTCGCCGCAGTGGTGGTCGGGATCGCGTTCCTGTTGCTGCGGCGGGCAGGCCTGCCACGCTCCTCGGTGTCACTGTCGTCGGTGTCACTCTCGTTCTCCAGGCCGGCATCCACTGCCCGACGTGCCGTCGATCACGATGTGCGCTCGCTCCGACCGCCCGAGCACGACTGAGCCGCGGCACGCCCTACTCTCGGGAAGTGTGAGTGGCACGCATCCGGGGTCGACGCCGACAGCGCACGAGCCGCTGGTCGCCGTCCAGGGACTGGTCCGACGGTTCGGTGGGACGACCGCCGTCGACGGCATCGACCTGACGGTCGACCGCGGACAGGTGGTCTGCCTGTTGGGTCCCAACGGCGCAGGCAAGAGCACGACGCTCACTGCCATCGAAGGTCTCGCCCGGCCGGACGACGGTCGGGTGCGGGTCCTCGGCCTCGACCCCGAGCGCGACGCGGCCCAGGTCCGTCCCAGGATCGGCGTGATGCTGCAGGCCGGCGGGGCCCATCTGTCCGCGCGCGCCGGCGACATGCTGACGCTGATCGCGCGCTGCGCCCGTCGACCGCACGATCCGGCCTGGCTGCTGGACGTGCTCGGGTTGGACGGGATCGCCCGCACGCCTGTCCGGCGACTCTCGGGCGGTCAGGTGCAGCGCCTCAACCTCGCGATGGCTCTCGTCGGGCGCCCCGAGCTGCTCATCCTGGACGAGCCCACCGCCGGCATGGACCCGCAGGCCCGGCACCTGGTGTGGGACCTGGTTCGAGCCGTCAGAGCGGACGGGGTGGGCGTGCTGCTCACCACTCACCTGCTCGATGAAGCGGAACTGTTGGGTGATGACGTCGTCATCATCGACCACGGCCGGATCATGGCCCAGGGCACGCCGGCAGCCCTGGTGGCCGGCCGGATGCCGCGCCTGAGCTTCGCCGTGACCCCTGTCCTGCCGCTCGCAGCCCTGGACGAACTGGCCGCGTCACTGCACCCGCTCGAGCTTGCTGCGGACGTGAGCGAGCCCGGTCGGTACACGGTCAGCGGCGTCATCACCGGCGACGTGGTCGCCACCGTGACGGCGATCTGCGCGCGGCACGGCGCCCTGCTCTCGGACCTGCGCACCGGCGCGCGGTCGCTCGACGAGGTCTATCTCGAGGTCACCGGCTCCCAGGTGCGACCGTGAGCACGCCGCCGACCACCCCGCCGACCACCCCGCCGTCCACCCGGCAGGGTCCGTTCGTGCCGGGGACGTTCACTCCGGACGCCGGACCGGCACCCCGGCTGCGCCGGATCGTCGCCGCCACCCGCGCCGAGCTGGGCGTCCAACTGCGCAACGGCGAGCAGTTGTTGCTCGCCCTCGTCATCCCGATCGCGGTGCTGCTCGCGCTCACCCTCACGCACGTCATCAGCCTGACCGAACCGCGGGTCCAGACGGTGACGCCCGGCGTGCTGACGCTCGCGGTGCTCTCCAGCGCCTTCACCGGACAGGCCATCGGTACCGCGTTCGACCGTCGCTACGGAGTGCTGCTGCGGTTGGCCGCGGCCGGCCTGACGCGTCGCTCGGTGTTCGCCGGGAAGCTCGGTTCGGTGCTCACGGTCGCGACCGGGCAGGTGGTCGTGGTGTCCGTCGTAGCTGCAGTACTGGGATGGCGGCCGGCCGGTACCTGGCTGCTCGCGGTCCCGTTGATCCTGCTCGCCGTGCTGGCAATGACGCATCTGGCACTGCTGTTGGGCGGCACGCTGCGCGCCGAGGCGGTGCTGGCGGTGGCGAACATCCTCTGGTTGGTGATGGTGGGGATCGGCGGCGTCATCGCGCCCTTGGCCTCGGCCCCGCATGCGCTCGCCGTGATCGGCGGGCTGACTCCGGTCGGTGCCCTGTCCGACGGTCTGCATGCGGTGCTCGGCGCCGGCGAGGTCCCGTCCCTGCGGGTGTGGTTCGTCCTGTTGGTCTGGTGGGTCGTCGCTCAGCTGGCGGCCGAGAGGTGGTTCAAGTGGCAGTGACTCAACCATGGCAGTGACCCAGAGCTCGACAACGCCCGGTGCGCTGGGATCGGAGCCGCACCCGCGTTCCGGGGGTGGGCTCGGCCGCGTGCTGCGCTCGGACCGGTTGCTGCGCTGGTTCGCCTGGGCGGCCGTCGTCACCAACGGTGTGATCGCGGTGACCGGTGCGACGGTGCGCGTGACCGGCTCCGGTCTGGGGTGCTCGACCTGGCCGGAGTGCCAGCCCGGAACCCTCGTGCCCGAATACCGGACTGGCCTGGCCGCCGTCCATCAGGCGATCGAGTTCACCAACCGCACCTTCACTTCTCTGGTGCTGATCGCGTCGTTGGGCACCTTCGCGCTGTTGCTCGTCCGCACCCCCCGCCGGTGGTCGGTGCTGCGGCTGGCGATGATCGGACCGATCGGCGTGCTGTTCCAGGCCGTGTGGGGCGGCATCGTCGTCCGTCTGGATCTCGTCTGGTGGACCGTCGCCCCGCACATGGTGGTCTCGCTGGTGCTGGTGTCGTTCGCGCTGGCCACGGCGCTGCGGATCAGGGAACCGGATGTTCCCTCGGTCCCAGTGGTGCCGACCCCGCTGCGCCGTCTGGCGCAGGTCACGCTCATCGTGCTGTCGGCGCTGTGCATCGCCGGCACCCTGGTGACCGGCGCCGGACCGCACGCGGGTGACGTCGACACCCCTCGGCTGGAGCTGTCGGTGCGCGCGCTCGCGCAGGTGCACGCCGACCTGCTGTTCCTGTATCTCGGGCTGCTGGTCGCGATGACGATCGGTTTCCTGGCCGTCAAGGCACCGCGGTCGTTGATGACCCGGGCCTGGTGGCTGATCGGCATCACCGCGAGCCAGGGTCTTCTCGGCCTGGTGCAGTACGCCACCGGGGTGCCCGAGGCGCTCGTCGTCTCGCACGTCCTGGGCGCGGTGCTGGTGGTGGTGACCGGGGTCTGGATGGTGCTGGGCACCCGGACCAGGACGCCTGTGCTCGCTGCGGCTGAACGCTGACCGTCGACGGGCCGCCCGCCACCTGGACCGCGAAAGTGCGCCGGCAACCACCGTCACGACCGCGAACGTGCGTTGATGGCGACCGTCAGGACCGCGAACATGCGCCGGTAACAACCGTCAGGACCGCGAACGTGCGTCGGTAGCGACCGTCAGGACCGCGAACAGGGGTTCAGGTGGGCAGGTCCGCGGACGCAAGCAGTCCGCGAGCGATCAGTTCGACGGTGACGGCCACCGCGGCCGCCTGCACCACCAGCAGGCCGAGCAGGATCAGCAACTGGGTGGCGCCCGCCTGCCATGGTGACGCGCCGGCCAGCAGCACACCGACGAATGCGCCGGGCAGCGTGACCAGACCGACGGTGCGGGTCTGGTCGAGTCCCGGCACCAGCGCAAGCTCCGCGACCGGCCGACCGAGGAAGCGCACGGCGTCAGGAGTCAGAAACCCGATCGACAGCAGCGCCTCGTACTCACCACGCCGGTCGCGCAACTCCTCCTGCAGCCGACGACCGGCGATCGAGGTGGCCGTCATCGCGCCACCGATCAGGATCCCGGCGCTGGGCAGCAGCGCCACCGGATGCAGCGGAAGCACCGTCGAGGCCAGGATCAGAGCGAGCACCGGGAGCACGCCGACGAGGATGCTCGCCCACGTCCACCAGGAGCGCGGCCGCAGCGTCCCGGTGACGCGGCGCGCGCTGGTGCCGGCCGCGACCAACGACATCACCACCAGGAACGCGATCGTCGACCACCAGGAACGGAGCACCACGCCGATCACCGCGCTCACCGCGGCCAACTGGACGACCGCGCGCACAGCAGCGGTGACCACGTCGGAGCGGCGCCCGATGCGGGACCACAGCCCGATCAGCACCGCGAGCAGCACCAGCGTCCCGGCCAGCGCTACGAACGGGATCCCGATTCGGACACTGCTGGTGCCGGTGGTGTCCACGGATCAGCGGCCGGTGCCGGCCATCCGGATCCGGTAGGCAGGGCTCAGATCGACCTGGGCCGCGGTCTCCCGGTCCCATCCCGCGACGGAGATCCCGGCACGTTCGCACGCCTGCTCGGCCTGCTCCGTACTGCGGACGACGACGTCGCCCCAGTCACCGGACTTCGACACCAGCACCACCCGGGCCGACCCGCGGCCGAGGTGGTCGATCGTGGCACGGGCGTCGTCGTGCGCGGCCAGGAAGGAGCGGATACGGAGGGCCGCTCGTTCGACCGTCTTGTCCGCGGCGCGGGAGGCCTTGTCGACGCCCTCGACGGCGGGTGCGCCGGTGGCCGGCTCGGTCACCAGGGCCAGCCGACAATGCGCAGACCCACCGCGGCGTCGACGGCCCAGGCCACGGAGATGAACGTCAGGTACAGGTTCGACAGGTGGAACAGCGTCATCGGCTTGGCCGGCTCACCGCGCAGCACCTTGACGTGCAGCACGTGCGCACAGGCCAGGAACACCAGTCCGACCGGCACCGCGACCGCCGCGTAGATGAACGACGACGCAGGCACCAGCAGCAGCGAGCAGACCACCATCGCCCAGCTGTAGAGCACGATCTGGCGGACGACGACCCGTTCGGGGGCGACCACCGGCAGCATCGGCACGCCTGCAGCTGCGTAGTCGTCCTTGTAGCGCATCGCCAGCGCCCAGGTGTGCGGCGGCGTCCAGAAGAAGATGACCCCGAAGAACACCCAGGCCGGCCAGCCGATGCCGCCGGTGACGGCGGACCAGCCGATGATCACCGGCATGCAGCCGGCCAGGCCGCCCCAGACGATGTTCTGGCTGGTCCGGCGCTTGAGCCAGATCGAGTAGACGAAGACGTAGAACAGGATGGCGACCGCAGCCAACACGCCGGCCTGCCAGGTGGTGGTCAGCGACAGAAACGTGCACGACAGGACGCCGAGCACGATGCCGAAGACCAGGGCGTTACGGGTCGGCACCAGCTGACGGGCCAGCGGTCGGACCCGGGTCCGGCGCATCTTCGCGTCGATGTCGGCGTCGACGACCATGTTCAGCGCATTGGCGCTGCCGGCGGCGACGGTGCCGCCGACCAGGGTGGCGACCACGGTCCACAGACCGGGCACCTGACGTTGGGCCGCGAACAACGCGGGCACGGTGGTGATCAGCAGCAACTCGATGATGCGCGGCTTCGTCAGCGCAACGTAGGCACCGAGCTTGCCCCGCAGGGTGGTGGCGGCGCCGTCACCGGCGATCCGATCGATCGCACCGACTGGTTCGGGCCGCAGATCCGCCGGGTCCACCAGCACGGTGGGGTGCTCGAGGGCGGGGTGCTGCCGGTCAGGCCTCGTCACGGTGCGCCGATCCCCTCTCTGGTGGTGGTCGATGTGCGGAGCGCTCCCGGTGCACGGGCTCTGCGCGCCCGCGCGCGTCCACGTCCGATACTAGGTGCCCGGCACCCTCGCGCCCTCATCCGCCCCGGCCGCGTCGCTGCCCGGCGACGGGTCGGGCGGTGGCTCGTGGTCGGCTGTCGACGACTCCCCCGCAAGCCGGGTCGCCGCCGTCACGGACTACGCTCGACCTGCCCGGTGACGCCGGACGTTGGACGCTCCAGCAAGACGGATCGCAGTGAGGAAGCAGGATGACGCAGGCCGGACCTGGAACGCCTCTGCTGCGCTCCGCCGCCCGCCTCTCCGACGGATCGCCCGGTCGTGCCGTCCGTCCCGCGACAGTGACGTCGACGATGACGTCAGCAGAGCTGCCGGGGCCGAGAGTGACGTCCGAGACACCCGGTATCCCCGCCCACTGCTGCGCAGTTGCTCAGACGTGGGCGCGGCGGGTACCGATGCACCGAAACTCCCGCCGCCCCAGCGGCGGCCTCCCGCCCCGACCGGCCACCTGACCGGTCAGCCGCAGCCCGAAACAACAGGAAGGTCGTCTTCACAGTGAGCCACGACAGTGCCGGTACGGATCTCGCAGACCAGCAGGACGGGCCCGGGATCACCGAGCTGACCACCCCGCACCACCCCGAGGGCTGGACCGACCTGGACACCAGGGCCGTCGACACCGCCCGCCTGCTCGCCGCCGAGGCCGTGCAGAAGGTCGGCAACGGCCACCCCGGCACTGCGATGTCGTTGGCACCGCTGGCCTACACGCTCTTCCAGAAGGTCATGAAGCACGACCCGAACGACACCGAGTGGGTCGGCCGCGACCGGTTCGTGCTGTCCTGCGGACACTCGAGCCTGACCCTCTACGTACAGCTGTTCCTCGGCGGATTCGGCCTCGAGCTGAAGGACCTCGAGTCGCTGCGCACCTGGGGTTCGCAGACCCCTGGCCACCCGGAGCACCACCACACCCGCGGCGTCGAGATCACCACCGGCCCGCTGGGTCAGGGACTGGCCTCCGCCGTCGGCATGGCGATGGCCTCCCGTCGTGAGCGCGGCCTGTTCGATCCCGATGCCGCGCCCGGAACCAGCCCGTTCGACCACCACGTCTTCGTCATCGCCTCCGACGGCGACATCGAGGAGGGCGTGACGAGCGAGGCCAGCTCGATCGCCGGCCGCCAGCAGCTGGGCAACCTGATCGTGTTCTACGACGACAACCAGATCTCCATCGAGGACGACACCAACATCGCCCTGTCCGAGGACGTCGTGAAGCGTTATGACGCCTACGGCTGGCACACCCAGCGGGTCGAGGGCGGCGAGAACGTCTCCGGTCTGCTCGAGGCCGTCGAGGCCGCGAAGGCCGTCACCGACCGTCCGTCGTTCATCGCGGTCCGGACGATCATCGGCTACCCGGCCCCGACGAAGATGAACACCGGCAAGGCGCACGGCTCGGCCCTCGGAGACGAGGAGATCGTCGAGATCAAGCGGATCCTCGGCTTCGACCCCGAGCAGAAGTTCGCCGTCGACGCGGCCGTACTGGAGCACACCCGCAGCCTGCTGCAGCGCGGCGCCGAAGCGCACACCGCGTGGCAGCCGTCCTTCGACGCTTGGGCAGCGAAGAACGCCGAGCAGAAGACGCTGTACGACCGGCTCAAGACCCGCACGTTGCCCGAGGGCTGGACCGACAAGCTGCCCGGCTACCCGGTGGACGCCAAGGGTGTCGCCACCCGCAAGGCCTCCGGTGAGGTGCTCACCGCGATCGCCGAGGTGCTGCCCGAACTGTGGGGCGGCTCCGCCGATCTCGCCGAGTCCAACAACACCACGATGACCGGCGCGAACTCCTTCGGTCCGATCGCCGCAGCGACCAAGGAATGGCAGGCCGAGCCGTACGGCCGCACCCTGCACTTCGGCATCCGCGAGCACGCGATGGGATCGATCCTCACCGGCATCGCGCTGCACGGCCCGACCCGGCCGTACGGCGGGACCTTCCTGGTGTTCTCCGACTACATGCGCGGCGCCGTCCGCCTAGCCGCCGTCATGCAGGCGCCGGTCGTCTACGTCTGGACGCACGACTCCATCGGTCTCGGCGAGGACGGACCGACCCACCAGCCCGTCGAGCACCTGGCCGCGCTGCGGGCGATCCCGGGCCTGTCGATCGTCCGCCCGGCCGACGCCAACGAGACCGTCCATGCCTGGCAGGCGACGCTGGAGAAGCAGAACGACTGGTTCTCCGGACCGGTCGGCCTGGCTCTCACCCGGCAGAACGTCCCGACGCTGGAGGGCACGTCCGCCGAGGGCGTCGCCCGCGGCGGCTATGTGCTCGAAGAGGCCGAGGGCGAGCTGCAGGTGATCCTGATGGGCTCCGGTTCCGAGGTCCAGCTCGCCGTCGCCGCTCGGAAGGTGCTGCAGGAGCAGGGAATCGGCGCGCGCGTCGTCTCCGTTCCGTGTCTCGACTGGTTCGAGCACCAGGACGCCGAGTACATCGAGAGCGTGCTGCCCAGCTCCGTCCCGGCGAGGGTGTCGGTCGAGGCCGGCATCGCGATGCCGTGGTACCGCTGGCTCGGATCGGCCGGTCGTCCGGTGTCGATCGAGCACTTCGGCGCCTCCGCCGATTTCCAGACGCTCTACCGCGAGTTCGGCGTCACCACCGAGACCGTGGTCGCCGCGGCCCAGGATTCCCTGGCCGCCTCGCGGAATGTCACAGCAGCAACTGCACCCGCACTCAAGAACCGTGCCGACGAGACCACCCTCGAGAACCCGTCGACCGCTGATCGTCCTGAGACCCAGGACAAAGGGAAGTGACCGGCATGACCGAATCCACTGACACCACCAGCACCGCAACCCATTCCGACCGGGACCGGCTGGCAGAGCTGACCGCGCAGGGCGTCTCGCTCTGGCTCGACGACCTGTCCCGTGAACGGATCAAGTCCGGCAACCTCGCCGAACTGCTGACCACCAAGCACATCTCGGGCGTCACCACGAATCCGACGATCTTCGCCGGTGCACTGGCCAAGGGCGACTCCTACAACGCCCAGGTCGCCGAGCTGGCCGCGCAGGGCGCGAAGCTCGAGGACGTCGTCACGGCCCTGACCACCGATGACGTCCGCGACGCCTGCGACATCTTGAAGCCGGTCTTCGACGCCACCGGCGGCGTCGACGGACGGGTGTCCATCGAGGTCGAGCCGGGTCTGGCGAAGGACACCGAGGGCACGGTCGCCCAGGCCAAGGAGCTGCGCAAGATCGTCGACCGGCCGAACCTGCTGGTGAAGATCCCCGCGACGAAGGAAGGTCTGCCGGCCATCACCGAGGCGCTGGGCGAGGGCATCAGTGTGAACGTGACGCTGATCTTCTCGCTGGAGCGCTACGTCGAGGTCATCGACGCCTACATCGCCGGGGTCCGCAAGGCGAAGGAGAACGGGCACGTCATCTCCGAGCTCATCTCGGTGGCGTCGTTCTTCGTCTCCCGCGTCGATGCCGAGATCGACAAGCGCCTCAAGGCGCTCGGCACCCCGGAGGCCCAGAGTCTGCTGGGGCAGGCAGCGATCGCCAATGCGCGCTTGGCCTTCCAGCTGTTCGAGCAGCGCTTCGGCACCATCGACGAACCGAGCGAGGAGTGGGCAGATCTCGCCGCCGCCGGCGCGAAGGTGCAGCGACCGCTGTGGGCTTCCACGGGCGTCAAGGATCCGGCCTACGACGACACCCGCTACGTGGTCGACCTGGTGACGCCGAACACCGTGAACACGGCTCCGGAGAAGACGATCGACGCGGTCGCCGACCACGGTGAGGTCACCGGCGACACGGTCCGCGATGCCTATTCGCAGGCGTCCTCGACGTTCTCCTCGCTGGAGGCCGTCGGCATCGATCTGGCCGACGTGTTCGAGGTACTGGAGACCGAGGGTGTCGAGAAGTTCGTCGCCTCGTGGAACGAGCTGCTGGACACCGTCCGCGGCGAGCTGGAGAAGACCCCGGCGGCCCAGCAGTGAGCGCGCCGACCCAGGTGACCGTTGATGTCACCGTGCCGGACGGCGCGGCACTGACGGCGGCGGTCGACGAGCTCGTACAGGCGCACGTCGCAACGAAGCTCACGGCCCAGGACCCGACCCTGTGGGGACCGGACGCCGAGAAGGAAGCCGCGGTCCGGCTCTCCTGGGTGTCCCTCGCCGAGTCGTCCCGGTCGTTGGTTCCCCGGATCGCCGCGCTGCGCGCGGAGCTGCAGTCGGAGGGCCTGACCAAGGTCGTGTTGGCCGGAATGGGCGGCTCCTCGCTCGCTCCCGAGGTCATCTGCGCGACCCGCGGCGTCGAGCTCGTCACCCTCGACACCACCGACCCCGGCCAGGTGCGCTCCGCGCTGGCGGATCGGCTGGCCGAGACCGTGCTCGTCGTCTCCAGCAAGTCCGGCGGCACCGTCGAGACGGACTCGCACCGCCGCGTCTTCGCGCAGGCGTTCACCGACGCCGGGCTCGACCCGCGCAAGCACATCGTGGTCGTCACCGACCCGGGTTCGCCCTTCACCGGGCTCGCCGAGAAGGAGGGCTACCGGGCGGTGTTCCTGGCCGACCCCGACGTCGGCGGGCGCTACTCGGCGCTCACCGCATTCGGACTGGTCCCGTCCGGGCTCGCCGGTGTCGATCTCGATGCCCTCCTGGACGAGGCGGCCGGCGTCTCCCCCGCTCTCGCTGCGGATGACGCCGACAACCCCGCGCTGGTGATCGCCGGGCTGCTGGGCCTTGCCCAGACCGCCGGCGCCGAGAAGTTGGTGTTGGCCGACACCGGCAGCGGCATCGTCGGTTTCGGCGACTGGGCCGAGCAGCTCATCGCCGAGTCGACCGGCAAACAGGGCACCGGGATCCTGCCGGTGGTCGTGGAGTCACCGGATGCCCCCGGCTTCGCGGACGCCGGACCGGACGCCGTGCTGGCGTCCCTCGGGTCCTCCGCCGGCACCACTCCGGCTTCCGGATTCGCCTTCGCCGTCGCCGGCCCGTTGGGCGCCCAGCTGTTGGTGTGGGAGTACGCGGTCGCGATCGCCGGACGGCAGCTGGGGATCGACCCGTTCGACCAGCCGGACGTCGAGTCGGCAAAGAACGCCACCCGGAAGTTGTTGGCCGACAGCGGTTCCGGCGACTCGCCGACCGACATCTCGGGGCCGGAGTTCGACGGCATCACCGTGCTCGCCGGCGCCGAGTTCGCCGAGGGAGCCACCTCCGTCGAGGAGGTGCTGTCGCACTTCTTCGCGGCCGCTGCCGACCTGGGCTACGTCTCCATCCAGGCCTACCTGGACCGGCTCACCGATGACGCAGCCCGGCTGCGTCCGCTGGTGGCGAGGCGAACCGGACTGCAGACCACCTTCGGCTGGGGACCGCGGTTCCTGCACTCGACCGGTCAGTACCACAAGGGCGGTCACCCCAATGGGGCGTTCCTGCAGATCCTGGGTGCGCCCACCGGCGACGATCTCGACATCCCGGAGCAGCCGTTCAGCTTCGGCGAGTTGCAGCTCGCGCAAGCGCGGGGCGACGGATCCGTGCTCGGCGAGCACGACCGTCCGGTGCTGAGCCTGTACCTGTCCGACCGTGCTGCGGGGCTCGACACCCTGGCAGCACTGCTGGATAGGGCCGGCCCGAGCAGTGCCGGCCGGACCGACGCCGACCAGACCAGGGCCGGCCACAGCAGTGATGATGGGGGCAGCGCCGACGAAGGTGCTGCCGACACGACCGAATCGGTGTCATGACCAGTCCGCAGCCTGTGGTGAACCCGCTGCGCGATCCGCGGGACAAGCGTCTCCCGCGGATCGCCGGCCCGTCATCGGTGGTGATCTTCGGCGTCACGGGAGACCTCTCCCGTAAGAAGCTGATGCCCGCCATCTACGACCTGGCGAACCGTGGCCTGTTGCCGGCGGGCTTCTCGCTCATCGGTTTCGCCCGGCGCGACTGGGACGACGAGGACTTCATGGCCGTCGTGCACGACGCCGTGAAGCAGTACGCCCGCACACCGTTCTCCGAGGAGGTGTGGCGGCATCTCGCCGAAGGCATCCGGTTCGTCCAGGGCACCTTCGACGACAACGTCGCCTTCGACACCCTGGCCCAGACGCTCCGCGACCTGGACCACGTCCGCGGCACCGGCGGCAACCACGCCTTCTACCTGTCGATCCCGCCCGGTGCGTTCCCGACCGTGCTTCAGCAGCTGAAGCGCTCCGGTCTGTGCGAGCAGCAGGCCGGCGAGTGGCGGCGGGTCGTCATCGAGAAGCCCTTCGGGCACGACCTGGAATCCGCGCAGGCGCTGAACGCGCTCGTCGGTGACGTCTTCCCGTCCTCGAGCGTCTTCCGGATCGACCACTATCTCGGCAAGGAGACGGTCCAGAACCTGCTGGCGCTGCGGTTCGCCAATCAGCTGTTCGAGCCGATCTGGAACTCGCACTACGTCGATCACGTGCAGATCACCCAGGCCGAGGACATCGGCGTCGGTGGCCGCGCCGGCTACTACGACGGCATCGGCGCAGCGCGCGACGTCATCCAGAACCATCTGCTGCAGCTGATGGCGCTCACGGCGATGGAGGAGCCGGTCTCCTTCGAACCCCGCGAGCTGCGGCGGGAGAAGGCCAAGGTGCTCTCCGCGGTCCAGGTGCCCGACGACACCCTGTCCGGCACCGCTCGCGGCCAGTACTCCACCGGCTGGCAGGGCGGCGTCAAGGTCCAGGGCTACCTCGAGGAGGACGGCATCCCGCCGTCGTCCACCACCGAGACGTACGCGGCCGTCAAGTTGCTGATCGACACCCGCCGCTGGGCCGGGGTGCCGTTCTACCTGCGCACCGGCAAGCGGCTCGGCAAGCGGGTCACCGAGATCGCAGTGGTGTTCAAGCGGGCGCCGCACCTGCCGTTCTCACACACCGACACCGAGGAGCTCGGCTCGAACGCGCTCGTCATCCGCGTTCAACCGGACGAGGGCATCACCATCCGCTTCGGGTCCAAGGTGCCCGGCCCGTCGATGGAGGTCCGCGACGTCAACATGGACTTCTCCTACGGCCAGTCGTTCACCGAGG
>JBBJML010000070.1:0-15099 GCA_037720195.1 Nakamurella sp.
TGCTGGCGCTTGCCGTCATGTCGACTGCGTTCACGTCGCTGGCGATCGCCACCGGGTTCGAGCGGCGCTACGGGGTTGTCAAGCGCCGGGGCGCCGCGCCCCCACCCGGCCCTGCGAGGCCGGGCTCGCCGCCCCGACCGGTCGGGTGTACCGGCACGAGATCCCCGGTGGTCAGCTGTCGAACCTGCGGCAGCAGGCGATCGCGCTGGGTCTCGGGCAGCGGTTCGAGGCGATCGAGGACACCTACGCAGCGGCGGACGCGATGCTCGGCCGGTTGGTCAAGGTGACCCCGTCGTCCAAGGTCGTCGGTGATCTCGCCCTGCACCTGGTCGGGGCCGGCGTGGACCCGGCGGCGTTCGAAGCCGATCCGGGCTCCTTCGACATTCCCGATTCGGTGATCGGATTCCTCAGCGGCGAGCTCGGCGATCCACCCGGTGGCTGGCCGGAACCGTTCCGCAGCAAGGCATTGGCCGGTCGGCAGCACACGCCGGCCGCCGCAGAGCTGACCGAGGAGGATGCGAGCGCGCTGGCCGACGCGGCACGGAAGACGTTGAACCGCTTGCTGTTCGCCGGGCCGACCCGCGAGTTCGAAGGGATCCGCCGGGACTTCGGCGACGTCTCCGTGCTCGCCACGGCCGACTACCTGTACGGCCTCCGACGTGGCGTCGAACACGTCATCACCCTGGAACAGGGTGTGCAGCTGCTCGTCCGGTTGGAGGCGATCGGGGATGCCGACGAACGCGGGATGCGGTCGGTCGTCACGCTGCTCAACGGTCAGCTGCGTCCGCTGCAGGTGCGCGATCGCAGTGTGACCTCGGAGATCCCCGTTGCTGAACGCGCGGACTCCTCGAACCAGGGTCACATCGCCGCGCCGTTCTCCGGGGTGGTGACGTTGGTCATCGACGAAGGCGATGTGGTGACCGCAGGTCAGACCGTCGCCACCATCGAGGCGATGAAGATGGAGGCCTCGATCACCGCGCCGCGGGCCGGCACCGTTACCCGCCGGGCCATCTCGGCCGTCCAGCAGGTGGAGGGCGGCGATCTCGTGCTGGTGCTGGAGCCGTCATGACCCGTGCGACGGCTGCATCCGGTGGCACGGCCGGGAATCGCCGGTGACGCGGATCGTCGGCGGCGAGTTCGGTGGCCGGACCCTGCGTACACCCACCGGCTCGGTGACCCGGCCGACCGCGGAGAAGATCAGGGCCGCGCTGGGCAACGCGCTGCAGGCCACCGGTTCGCTGGAGGGTGCCGCTGTGCTCGACCTGTACGCCGGGTCCGGCGCGCTCGGTCTGGAACTGCTGAGCCGCGGCGCTGCGAGCCTGGTCGCCGTCGAGCGGGACAACCTGGCTCTGGAGGTGGTGCGGCACAACGTGTCCGAGCTGAAGGTCTCGTCGGTGGAGGTGCTGGCGGGGGATGTCGCCGTGGTGCTGCGACGCCTTGCGGCCCGGGGTGCGGGGTCACGATTCGACGTCGTCGTCGCCGACCCACCCTACGGTCTGCCCGACGCCGACCTCGCCGAGGTGCTCGCCGCGGTCGTCCCGCTCGCGGCGCCGGGCGCCGACGTGGTGGTGGAGCGGGGGAGTCGGTCCGCCGCGCTGGTGTGGCCGTCACCCATCCAGGAGCGGCGGACGAAACGCTACGGCGACACCCTGCTCTGCTACGGTCGCCTGCCATGAGCAGGCACGTGGTCTGTCCGGGGTCGTTCGACCCGCCGACGCTCGGTCATCTGGACGTGATCGGCCGGGCCGCGGGCCTGTTCGACTCGGTGACCGTCGCTGTGCTGGTCAACCCCTCGAAGGACGGCCTGTTCGAGGTCCCCGAGCGGCTGGCGCTGCTGGCCGAGACCACCGCCAGATGGCCGAACGTCACCCTCGACTCCTTCCGCGGCCTGCTCGTCGACTACTGCCGCGACAAGGGCATCTCGGCGATCGTCAAGGGGCTGCGGGCTGTCACCGACTTCGACTACGAGCTGCAGATGGCGCAGATGAACTCCGGCCTGACCGGCATCGAGACGCTGTTCCTGCCTACCAGTGCCGAGTACTCCTACATCTCCTCGTCGCTGGTGAAGCAGGTCGCCCGGTACGGCGGCGACGTGAGTGCGTATCTGCCGGCCGAGGTCGACCGCGCGCTGCGCGCCAAGCTCGCCGGCTGAGCCCTCCGGCTGAGCACCGGCGGTGAGCCTCACCCGTCCGGAGGATCTGTGCTGACAGACTCGACGCTCAGGAGTGTGTGTCGGGTGGCGCGCGCGGCACAAGCGAACAGGGCGGGAAGGACAAGACGTGTACCGGGTATTCGAGGCACTCGACCAATTGGTCACCATCGTGGAGGAAGCCCGCGGGGTGCCGATGACCGCGTCGTGCGTGGTGCCTCGTGGCGACGTGCTCGACCTGCTCGACGACGTCCGCGACGCGCTGCCGGGCGAGATGGACGATGCGCAGGACGTGCTGGACCACCGGGACCAGATGCTCGAAGGAGCACGCCAATCGGCGGAGTCCACGGTCGGTGACGCGGCCGCGGAGGCCCAGCGGCTGGTGGAAGCGGCGCGGGCCGAGGCGGGGGCGACGGTCGCCGGAGCCAAGTCGCAGGCCCAGCGGATGGTCGACGAGGCTGCTGCGCGCGCCGAGGCGGTACTGAAGCGCGCCCACGACGACGCCGAACGAGCGATCGCCTCCGGCCAGGACCAGCACACCTCCCTGATCGAACGCGGCCATCTCGAGCAGGACCGGCTGGTTGCTGCCGGCCGTGCCGCCTACGAACGCAGCGTCGCCGACGGGCAGGCCGAGCAGGCCAGGTTGGTGTCGCAGTCGGACGTGGTGCAGGCCGCCCGGCTGGAGTCCGCGGACATCCTGGACGCTGCGAACGACGAGGCCGAGCGGATGCGCGCCGAGTGCGACAGCTACGTCGACTCCCGGTTGGCCTCCCTGGAGGAGATCCTCACCAAGACGTTGCGGACCGTCGGTCGCGGTCGCACGTCGCTGCGGTCCGGTGCGGTCGCCGATTTCCGCGACTGACCCCGCCGCCGCAGCCGCTACCCTGGAGAGGTTGCCCGGTGCCTGCCGGTAGCAGTCACCCGAGTCGGAAGCAGGAGCAGATGCGTACGCCCTCGCTGGATCATCGTTCGCCGTGGGTGATCGACACCCGATCGGTGGGACGACGGCCGGGCTCCCTGAAGGCTCTGCAGCTCGAACTTCCTGTGGACATCAAGGTCGGCACCGAGGTGATCGCCGTCGTCAAGGGCGAGATCATCGACGCCGACCTGCGGCTGGAGTCCGTGGTGGAGGGCGTGCTCGTCTCCGGTACCGCATCGGCGGTCGCGGACGGGGAGTGCGCGCGTTGCCTGCGCGAGGTTTCGCTGGACGTCGACGTCGACCTGCGGGAGTTGTACGCCTACCCGGGTTCGGCCACCGCGCAGACGACCGAGTACGACGAGCTGCCGCGGGTCCAGGACGACCTGATCGACATCGAGCCGTTGATCCGGGACGAGATCACGCTGTCGCTGCCGCTGGTGCCGCTGTGCCGTCCGGACTGCGCCGGGCTGTGCGTGGGGTGCGGTGAACGGCTCGATGACCTCGAGCAGGGTCATGCGCATGCGATAATGGACTCGCGCTGGGCTGCGCTGGCCGAGAAGTTCGGTTCGGGCGGCCGCGTGGAAACCGGTTCACCGGGGGCCGGCGCGGAAACCTGAGAGTGTCGATCGTCCTGGTTCCGTGCGGCCCAGGGTGATCCGGATTCACCGGGTGCTGAGCGATTCAGCTGCCCAGTTCATCAACTGAAGGAGAAGTAGTCGTGGCTGTTCCGAAGCGGAAGATGTCCCGCAGCAACACCCGTGCCCGTCGGTCGCAGTGGAAGACCACCGTCCCGACGCTGGCTGCCTGTGGCAACCGCGCCTGTGGCGCGCTCAAGCCGCCGCACCAGGTGTGCCCCACTTGCGGTCAGTACGACGGCCGCCAGGTCGTCGAGGTCTGACGCGGGTTGTCACCCACATGAGCAGTGCGGCACGTCGGAACCCTCAGGACGACACCGCATCCGCCACACAGCTGTCCACCGCGCTCGGCGTCGAACTCGACGTCGAGCTCGCTGTGCTGGCGCTCACCCACCGTTCGTACGCGTACGAGAACGGTGGCCTCCCCACCAACGAGCGGCTCGAGTTCCTCGGCGATTCCGTCCTCAGCATCGTCGTCACTGAGCGGCTGTACCTGGAACACCCGACCCTCCCCGAGGGTCAGCTGGCCAAGCTGCGGGCTTCGATCGTCAACATGCACGCGTTGGCCGGGGTCGCACGTGAGATGGACCTCGGATCGCTGATCCGGTTGGGCAACGGTGAGGAACTCACCGGCGGTCGCGACAAGCCCTCGATCCTGGCTGACGGGGTCGAGGCGATATTGGGCGCGATCTACCTGCAGTCCGGTTTGGAGACCAGCGGCGAGGTGGTGCACCGGCTGTTCGATTCTCTGATCACCGCGGCACCGCTGCTCGGTGCGGGGCTGGACTGGAAGACGTCACTGCAGGAGCTGGCCGCTGCCCGAGGCCTCGGGGTTCCCGTCTACCAGGTCACCGAGGACGGTCCCGACCACGCCAAGAGCTTCGCGGCCGAAGTCCTGGTCGCCGCCGAGGTGGCGGGTGGGGGCGCCGGTCGTACCAAGAAGGAGGCCGAGCAGCAGGCGGCCTCGATCGCCTACACCTCGCTGCAGGATCTGCAGCCGGAGGACGTCATCGCGGGTGACGTCGGCGAAACTCCGGTCGCCGGCGCCTGAGGTGCCCGAACTTCCCGAGGTCGAGGTCGTCCGTCGCGGCCTGGCCCAGCACACCGTCGGACGCTCCATCACGCAGGTCGAGGTGTACTCCGACCGCGCGGTGCGCCGGCACCCCGGTGGTCGCTCCGACTTCGAGGCCATCCTGGCCGGCCGCACCATTGAGGGTGTTTCTCGACGCGGCAAGTACCTGTGGTTCGTGCTCGACGAGGGTGACGCGGTGCTCGCCCACCTCGGGATGAGCGGCCAGTTCCGGGTCGGCGCGGGATCCGAGGGCGCGGCTGCGGGTGACGCCAGCTCCGAACTCCACCCACACCTGCGGGTCCGGTTCCACTTCGCCGACGACGGCCCCGAGCTCGACTTCCTGGACCAGCGCACCTTCGGCGGGTTGGCGTTCGCTCATGGTGGCGCCGAGTTGCCGCACGAGATCGCGCACATCGCCCGCGATCCGATGGATCCCGAGTTCGACCTGGACGCGGCGATCCGCGCGGTCCGGGGCAAGCGGACCGAGATCAAACGTGCGTTGCTCGATCAGACCGTCGTCTCCGGGATCGGCAACATCTACGCCGACGAATCGTTGTGGCGGGCCAGGGTGCACTTCCGCCGGCCGACGGCCTCGATGACGGCGCCCGCCGTGCGCGGTCTGCTGATCGCCGCCACCGACGTGATGAACGACGCCCTCGCGGTCGGCGGCACCAGCTTCGATGCGTTGTACGTCAACGTGAACGGCGAGTCCGGCTACTTCGACCGATCGCTGGACGCCTACGGCCGGGCCGGCCTGCCGTGCCGCCGCTGCGGCGCCACGATCATCCGCGAGGCTTTCATGAACCGCTCGTCCTTCCGCTGTCCACGCTGCCAGCGTCGGCCGCGCGGTTTGGCCGACTGACACCGTGTTCGCGGTCCCTGTGGTCGCTCTGGGGCCAGGTTCGCGGTCCCAGCGGTCGCTCGGGAATGGATGTACCGTTCGCCCGGCCGGTCCGGGACCGGCCTCCTATGCTGAGGCCATGCTCAGGGTGAGATTTACTGGCCGCGCCATCTCACCGGTGGTCGCCGGCTCCGGCGACATGGTGGTGATCGGTCGGGCGCCCGAGTCGGACCCGCCGTCCGGCCCGGATCTCAGCTGCACGTTCGTCGGTCTCGACGGTGCCGCCGAGCACACCTCGCGCACCGCGCTGCTGATCGACGTCGGGCACGAAGTCGTCCGGCTGCGCTTCACCGGAGCCGGCGAAGCGCGACTGTCGTCGCTGTTCGATGCCCCTGCCGGAGCGCGCCGGGTGACGCTGTCGCGGGGGATGACGGCTCTGCTGGACGAGGGGGAGAACCAGGTGACGCTGCTGCGCGGAGCGCTCGATTCCCGCGGCGGCTTCACCGACCTCGATCTGGACCTGGACGTCCAGCAGGTCGATGTCGACGAAGCGGCGGATCTCCTGTACTCCGGTCCGGTGCTGGCCGACCCGGACTCCGACCACACCACCGCGGCACCGACTCTCGAGCGGTTCGGGCGGGAATGGTTCGTCGCGCTCGCGCTGGCCGAGCCGTGGCTGGTCGGGCAGGACGACTATCCTCGCCCGCCGTCCAACCGGGAGATCTTCGAGCGGGTCGCCGAGTGGAACCGCTACGCCTGGAACCTGGTGCGTCCGCAGCGAGTGGACGATGCGATCAAGATCATCTCGCGGCTCGCGTTCGGCCCGGCCGACGACCCGTTCGCCCAGTCGGTGGGTCGTTCGCAGAACGTGCGCTTCGCCGTGGGTCGACGCGCGGCCGAGGTGCGGCTGATCACCCAGGACGACCTCGCCGACGCCAACCGCAAGGCATCGGCCCAGACCCAGCGGCCGGTCGGACACTGAACGTCCTACGCTGAGACCCCTGGCGGATCCGCAGCACAGCCGGCGCGGATTCCAGCTTCACTTCTCTGCGGTCGTGTTCGCCCACAGGAACTCACCGCTCGAGCGGAATCCGTTGCGCTGATACAGGTTCACCGAGTCCGGCGATGCGTGGACGGTGACGTGCTCGGCGCCGCGGGCATGTGCGGTGGCGAGCACCGCCCGCACCAGGGCACCCCCGATGCCGCGGCCGCGGTGTTCCGGAACCACGAAGCACGACTGCAGATCACCCGAGCAGCGGTCGATCCGACTTGCGGTGGGAACTCTGGTGATGAGCGCCAACCAGGCCATGCCGAGCAGCGAACCGTCTGCGATCACGGCGATGTGCGGCAGACGGGTCGAGCGGTTTCCATGGGCCCAGGCGCCGGCGAGCCGAACGAAGGCTTCTTCATCGGCGGCCGGCTCGCCGACCTCGAGCGCCCACTGCCACCGCAGCTGCACGACCCGATCCAGTTCGCTGTCGTGCGCACGCCGGACTTCGAAATCGGTGGTGGGGAGCACACGACGATGTTAGGTCGAGGTGCTCGAGGACGCTGGTGGGCCGGCGCAGCCGGCCTGCGCTGTCACCGTGCAGACTGACGGTTTACCGATCGACCGAAGGACTGTGCCGTGCCCGACCGACCTGAGATCGTCTGCATCTGCGGCTCCACCCGGTCGTGGACGAGATGCGTGAAGCCAACCGCGATCTGACGTTCGCAGGCGTCATCGTCCTCGTGCCGGGCGAGGCGGACGGGCCGGTCACCGACGAGCAGAAAACGGTGTTGGACGCGCTCCATCTCGGCAAGATCGACCTGGCCGACCGGGTGCTGGTCGTCAACCCCGGCGGGTACGTCGGTGAGTCCACGAGCAGGGAGATCGCGTACGCCCGGGCCGCCGGCAAGCCGATCTCGTTCATCCATCCCGGCGAGGGTTCAGGGTCTGCTCACGTTCCGGAATCCGGTCCATCGCAGCGGGGTGGGTAGGTGGCTCTGGTCGTTGAAGAGGACGAGACCGGGTGGGAGGAGCGGGCGGTACTCGATGATCGTGAGCGCGGCATTCGCGCTGTCCAGTCCGAGCCAGCGCCGGGTTGGCGCATCGATCGCGTACCGGAGCAGCCATGCGATCGGACAGGCGTGGGTGATGAGGAGCTCGTGGGTGTCGGGCTCGCCCGCATTCGGGGCGGATGCGAAGCGAGCGATCATGCGCTCGGCACGCTGGTGGCGGGTCGTCATGGGTGTCCAGGCGGGAGCTCGATGGTCCCGGTGGTTCCATCGATGGTGATGATCGCTCCGTCGGGGATCTCGGTCGTCGACAGGGGGTTTCCAAGGACGGCGGGGATGTGCAGTTCGCGGGCGATGATCGCCGCGTGTGAGAGCACGCCACCGATGTCGGTGACGACCCCAGCGACGATGCGCAACAGCGGTGTCCAGGCTGGGTCGGTGTGAGGGCAGACCAGGATGTCGCCTGCGCGTACCCGGTGGAAGTCATCGGGTCCTGTGATGACCCGTGCGTGCCGGTTGCCGATCCTCGACTACCGGGGGCTCCTCTCAGGGTGTGCGGCGGAACTGGCCCGAGATCAGCGGGGGCGCAGGGAGTTTCGGCCGTGATCGGCCGGGACTGCAGAATCCACGTGCGGCCGCCTGCGATGGCCCCTCGATGTCCGCGTCTGGTTCGAACTCCACGAAGACCTGATCGCCACCCTCGGTCTCGATCGCTCCGCCCCACGCTGACGGCGCTGCCGTCTTCGGGGTGTCCGGTCACAGCGAACGGACTGCGCGGGAAACGATCTCAGGCAGATCCGGATTCGACAGGGGCTCTCGCGTGAGCGCGTCCGGGTACCACCAGCGACTGTCGGTGATGATCTCGCCCGCACCACGTCGGACGACGACGTCTTCCTGGAGGGCGAGCACGAAGAAGACGGAGTTCGCGTGCACCTCCACCCCGTTGTAGACGTAGTTGTGTTCGTCTCGGTGGACCGGCTCACCCAGCTCAGTGGCGGGCCGGTCGATACCCGTCTCCTCCCACAATTCGTGGGCGGCCGCCTGCTGCTCGCTCTCACCCGGTTCGATCCCGCCGCCGATCGAGAACCAGTACGGAGCGTCGGGATTCAGCGGGTCGTGCCCCAGCACCATCAGGACCCCCCCGCCGGGCTGACCGGGATGACGCGGGCGGTGCATCGACGGATGGCAGCCATGCCGCCAGTCTCTCGGACGGGACAGGGACTGGGACGAGCAGGTGCTCCCCGAGGTCGGAACCCGCGCCGCTGTGCGGTCTGCGGCACGGATCCAGTCTTCGTTTGGGCCGTTCGGGTGAACCTGGAGCTCTCCTACGATGCAGCTCTAGACATACAACTCGAACATATGTAGCATAGAAAGCACAAGGGGGAGCTCATGTCTGAGGACGAACGCACGACACTGCTGGCACGGCTGAATTTCGCCGAGCTCCAGCTGCCCCCTGTCGTGTTTGCCCCTCCTGCGTCGCTCGACGAGCGGTGCGCATCGCTGGCGAATCAGGACGTTGATCCGGGGTGGCTCGGTGAACTCGCCGCGATCGTCAGCGACGTGCCGCTCCTTGACTCCAGTGCAAGTTCCGGTCTGGGTGCGGGCCTGGCGGCGGCGGCCAATCCGTCAGATGGTTGGTTCCTTGCAGACCCGGACCCAGGGAAGCCTCGCTCCGCTGATCAGCAGGCCGAGGTGGCGCGTGGTCTCGCGCAGTTGGTGGTCCAGTTGGATCGCGTGATGGCGTGGGCTGGTGCGCACCAGGCTGCCGCGATGGCGGCGCTCGGGCGCCCTGGGGTCGCGGTGCCGGTGGGCGATCTGCTGGATGCTGTCACCCAGGGCGGGTCCGGCGGGCCGATCGGTGTCGACAGCGCAGATGCGCTGTGCAGCAATGATTTCGATGCCGAGAAGTGGCAGCAGGTGTCCGTCCATGGCGATCCGGCCTGGGATGACGCGGTGTGCGAGCAGGCGTCGCGGATCGCGGCCACGGAAGTCGGTGCCCAGTTGGTGTGGTCACCCGCGACAGCGCGTTCCCGGATGGCGGAGTCTGCGGACATCGTCGACAATCTGCCGTTGGCGCACCAGCTGTGGTCCCAGGGTCGGCTCGACAGGGCGCGGGTCATGGTCCTGGCAGATCGGACGGACGACCTGGATCCCGTTGCCCGGGAACTCGTCGAGGAACAGCTGCTCGCCCATGGTGGAGCAACTCTGCGGTGCAAGACTCCCGCGCGGGTACGTGCCGTGGTCGATCGGTGTGTCGCGGAGCTGGATCCCGACGCCGTTCGTCGGCGCCAGGAACGCGCTCGGCAGGATCGGGATGTGTTCGTCAGTCCTCGCGATGACGGGATGAGTCGGTTCTGTGCTGATGTTTCCGCACCGACCGCGGTGCTGGCCCGCAGCGTGATCGACAGTGTCGCGCAGGGATTGTCGTCGGAGAGGTCGATCGGTCAGCGGCGGGCCGACGTGTTCGCCGACCTGTTCACCCGGCTCGCAGCTGACGGACACGTGGATCTCCGCTCCGGAGCGCCGGCCGACGCACCCCAGTCGAACGAAGAAGACCTTCCAGCACCCGAGAGCACGCCGGACGCTCCTGCAGGAGAGCACGCCGATCTGCTGCCGACCGATTGGGAAGGTGTCGATTCCGGCGTCACGGTGGTGGTCGACGCCTCCGTCCTGGATGGGGTGGACCTGAGCGACCAGGCCTGCATCGAGGGTGCGTTGCTGGGCAGTCATCCCGCGCTTCCGGCCGATCTGGTTCAGGCACTGGCACTGTCGGCGAGGCGGGCGCGTATCGCGATCCGCGGAGTGAACACCGCAGGCGATGCGGGACCCTGTGCGTCTGGCTGCGCTTCGGCTCGGACCAACCTGACGGTCGGTGCCGACGTGTACCGCCCGTCCGCCAAGCTGGCCGAGCAGCTCGTGCTGCGGGATCGGGTTTGTCGCTTCCCTGGCTGCCGGCATCCTGCCGGGCGGTGCGACCTGGACCACCGAGTTCCGTTCGCCGCGGGCGGGCCGACCACGGCCGAGAATCTGGACGCGCTGTGTCGATTCCACCACCGGGTCAAGACCTTCACGGGGTGGCGAGCCGTTCGCGAGCCCGGAAACCGCCTGATCTGGACGACCCCGCTCGGCGCCAGGATCGCCGACGACCCTGAACTGGTGTCAGTGGACGAAATGCCACCCGGGTCCGTCCGGTCGACAAGCTCCCGTACACCCCCGGACGATCCGCCACCTTTCTGATTTTTCGTCGGATCGCCACACACCGGCGCGATGGATGGCATCCGTGCGCAGCTCCACGGCAACCTCATCGACCTACTTCCGCCGGACGCCGATCGGACTGCCCTGTTGAGCCCCGCGGGGCGTCACGGAAGGATGGCCGGGTGCCCTTCGCCGACGAGCTGTCTTCCGATGGTGTCGTCGTCGTCCCGTACCAGCCCCGCTGGCACGCGGAAGGAGCTGAGCTGGGGGACAAGCTCCGCCGATGGGTGCCGGGCGCGTCTGCTGTGGAACACATCGGATCGACGTCGATCCCTGGCATGGCCGCCAAGGATTGCCTGGACATGATGATCGTGGTCGATGACCCGGACTCGGCGTCAAGCTCGGAGGGTCTGCTCGCGGCCGGCTTCCGCATACGTTCCGAGTCCTGGAATCTCAGCGAGAACGCCGGCGGGCGTGCTTGGCCGAAACGGGTGTTTGCGCCGCCGGTGGGGGAGCGACGCAGCAACATCCACCTTCGCCCCACCGACAGCGAGAGCGCGCGCCTGGCCCTGCTCTTCCGCGACCACCTGCGCGCGAGTCCTCAGCGAGTCGTCGATTGGTCGGAGTTCAAGACGCGCATCGCTCAGCACACCGATGACCTCGCCTCGTACGGTCAGATCAAATTGCCTGCTTGGCGGCTCCTGATGGAGCTCGCGGAGATCTGGGCACAGCAGACACGATGGCGGGTGTGAGCGCCCGCATGATGACGATCCGACCGGCGGCGTCGGCTGTGACGGAACCGGCTGAACACGGCCGCGGAGAGGGCCCCGTGTTCCTCGGCGGCGGCGGTAGCCCCGCTGACGAGCGGGATGTCTGGGCCCTGGCCTACGCCGGCGTCGAACGTGTGCTGTATTGGCCCTTCGCGCTGTCAGGCAACATCCTGTCCACGGCTGACCAGTGGTTTCGCAGCTCGCTCGCCTCGCTCGATCTCCACCCAGAGGTCGTCACCTGGACGAGCTTGGCGGGCCGGCACGGCGACGAGCTGGGCGAGTTCGACCTGCTGCATGTCGGTGGCGGCAACACTTTTCGGCTGCTCGACCACATCCGACACCACGAGTTCCTCACCCCCGTGCGGGATTTCGTGCACCGAGGCGGCGGCTACTACGGCTGTAGCGCGGGCGCCGTCATCGCCTGCGCTGACATCCAGATCGCAGCATCCCGTGATCCGAACGACGTGGGGCTGGTTGATCTCGACGCGCTTGCGCTGGTACCCACCTACTCGGTACTGCCGCACCACGACGGCGACGTCGAACGACCGGTGTCGTGGGCACGGGAGCATCACCGAGCCCTCATCGCCATCCCCGAGCGCGGCGGCCTGCGCTGTTGGCTGGGTACCTTCACCGCGATCGGCCCGGATTCGAGCCTGGAGGTGGCCGTGGACCGCGTTTCGGTGCGGCCGGCGGGGACGTCGTGGACGCACGAATCGGCCCGAGGAACGCCATCGTGAGCAGTGAGCACGACGTGACCGACTGGGACAACGCAGCTGATGCGTACGTCGCGCGCATCGGTCCGGACGGGGACACGTTCTTCAGGGGGATCTGTGGGTTCCTGAATGCCCAACTGGGCGAGGTCGCGGGGCGGGATGTGCTGGATCCGGGCTGCGGTCACGGTTGGGTCGCTTCGAGCGGCAGGGAGGCCCGGGTGGTCGGGATCAGGTGCGCAGCATCCGGGTGATCTGCGGCGCGACCATGATGTGTGCGCCCTGGGTGGGGTGCAGTCGTTGGAGCGAGCTGACCACCTCGCGGTGGAGCGCTTGAGCGTCCTGAGGTGGTAGCACGTCGGTCAGCCATCGGGCGCCGTGGGACTGGGTCCAACGCCAGTAGCCTTCGGCATCGCCGACAGGGATGGCCACCGGAACGGTTTTCACCGCATCGACGGAGAACCCGGCAGCGAGGAGCAGGGCGTCCAGATCCGGCGCGGGGGTCATTTCTGCGGGGACGTCTCGGATCGCGGCTTCGTAACGCTGATAGATCGCCGCGTAGTCGCGGGACCACTCGCGCGCCTCCTGATGGCTGCCGGGCAACGACCAGGTCAGCGAGGCGCCCGGTCTCAGCACACGGTGGATCTCCTGGAACGCGGCCCGTTGATCGGCCAGGATGTGCAGACTGAATCCGCTCACCGCATGATCGAACGACCGATCCGCCAGTGGTAGCTCGATCAGGTCGGCGTGCACCGTGTCGACCTGATCGAGGTCGAGCGCGTCGATGGCCGCGAGCATGCCGGACGAGACGTCCACGGCGGTGATCGCACCGCGGGGTAGCGCCGCCCGGAGCGCGATGGTAACCGCTCCCTTGCCGGCGCCGAGATCGATCACCGTGGATTCGTCCGGGATACCGGCCGCCTCCACGAGCGCTCGGCCGAGCGTGGTGAAGAACGGCGGCGACTCGTCGTACACCCCGACGACCCGGTCGAACAGCTCTTCGTTGAATCCCACGCGCCGACCGTAGCCAGCAGCCGAGCAGTCGTCATCCTCGGTGGGACCGGTCGGCACCTGACCTTCTCCGCACCAGGTGCCGCGGATCGCGTCGATCAGTTCACCGACAACGTCGGCCTCGAGCAGTTCCGCGGCCCGGTTCGGGCAGTGCCGTAGGTAACCCGTGCGCAGCTCATCGGCCCCGTGCTCGCCCGGGCGGGCATCGTCGAAGAACAGCTCCCAGGTCAGCAGATCGAACAACAGTGGCCCCCAGCTGGGGGTGCCCCAGTCGATCAGGGCCAGGCGACCGGTCGTCCGGTCACGCAGGAGCTCCGGCGACGGATCCCCGTACAGCACCCCGCACTGCAGCTGCCCGCGGCGGACAGCATGAGCCACCAGGTCGACCGCGGCCGTTGCATGCCTGCCGCGGACGGATCGATGGGATCACCGGGCACCCAGTTCAGCAGCGCGATCGTCCACGGCCGGCCGCCGACGCGGGGGACCACCGAGCACAGCTCACCGCTGGCCGTGCGGACCGGCGGACCCGTGAGGATGCCGGCAGCATCGACCGCGGTCGCGATCCGCAGGCCTGGTTCGACGTAGCGGGGTCCATCGAACGTCAGCTTCGCCGCGAACTTCCGGCCGCCGTCGTGGATCAACCAGGTCCTCGAGCGATCCCCGTGGACGGTGAGCTCCCCGCCCACCCTGATCGCGCGCAGCTGCCAGGGCGCGAGCAGAGCGACGAGACGCGCGGCGTCGAACTCCTCAGGTACTTCGACGGCGTCCATCCGGCGAGTCTCCCAGGTGGACCGTCGACCGGTCACCTGGTGGGTGCCGGCGGAGGCGGCCACGCGAGGGACCTGTCAGATGCCGTATGACGGGCGATATATGTTGTCCCGCAGCATGTATCGATGGGTGTGCCGCAGCTCCGATGCGGTGCGATCCAGCCGGTGAGGGGTCCACCGACGACGCCCTGGGCCCCTGCTCACCCGGTGTCGCCGGATCAGGGCGGAACTTTCCACCCCCCGATCTGTTGGCGTGGTGACCGGGTGGCCCTAGCTTTGCTGAAGACGGACATCGCAGCAGGATCCGAAGCCCTCGGCCGAAAGCGCGATGGGACAACGGAAGTGGGGAGGTGGCAGACATGCCGACACAGGCGCAGACCGCAGGATTCCAGGGATCGGACACCGACGGACTCGACAAGATCGTGTCGAAGATGAAGGAGGCCGCTGCATTCGCCGACAAGATGGTCCTGGCGCTCAAGGCGCTGTGTGCCGCCCTCGACGCGATGAGCTGGACCGGATATGCCGCGGCACTCTCGGCCTACCTCAAGGGCACCGTCATCCCCCTGCTGACGGCGGTCTCCAAGAACCTGCAGGCCTTCGCCCAGGTGGTCGGCACCGCGTCCTCCATCCAGAAGGACACCAGCAGCAACCGCTACGTCATCGACGCCGGCGACACCGGCTACGTCCCCACCCCGATCACCGGCGGCAACGGCGAGACCACGACGGCGCCGACGGACCCGGCGGTCGACGACCCGACCAAGGCGCCCGAGCAGGGCGCGGTCGACAGCAAGGGTCTGGACACCGACAAGCTCAGCACCGTTGTCGACCAGGTGTCCGACATCATCAAGAAGGCCCTCGGATTCGCCGAGTCGGTCGACGGTGACGGCGACCGGGACGGGACCCTCTCGGAGCAGATCGGCAAGCTCGGTGAGCTCGTCGGCGCCATCGAGAAGATCATCGGCGGCGGCGACTCGGCCGGTACGACTCCGGGTGACGGCACGGGTACGACTCCGGGTGACGGCACGGGTACGA
>JBBJML010000043.1:0-42871 GCA_037720195.1 Nakamurella sp.
CATCGCCGTGACCTGTACACCGCGATCGCCGGTGGCGAGTTCCCGAGCTGGACGCTGTCCATTCAGGTGATGCCCTACGACGAGGCGAAAACCTACCGGATCAACCCGTTCGATCTGACCAAGATCTGGCCGCATGCCGACTTCCCACTGATCAAGGTCGGCACCATGACGCTGAACCGCAACGTGGAGAACTTCTTCGCCGAGATCGAGCAGGCCGCGTTCGAGCCGAGTGCACTGGTGCCCGGCATCGGGTTCTCGCCGGACAAGATGCTGTTGGGCAGGGCATTCGCCTACGCCGACACCCATCGTCATCGGATCGGCGCGAACTACCTGCAGCTGCCGGTGAACCGGCCTCGGGTGCCGACCAACTCGTACACCTTCGACGGGGCGATGGCCTACGACCACTCCGGGGATGCCCCGGTGTACGCCCCGAACTCCTTCGATCGTCCCTACTCCGACATCACCGGGCCCGTCGAGGACGGCTGGCAGGTGGACGGCGAGATGACCCGCACCGCCTACGAACTGCGGATCGATGACGACGACTTCGGACAGCCGGGGACGCTGGTCCGAGGTCTGGGACGGCGCCCGCAGGCGACCTTCGTCGACACCGTCGCCGGGCACCTGCTGGGCGGCGTCACCGGTGACGTACTGGACCAGCGTAGTACTGAAGAACGTCGATGCCAGCACCGGAGCAGCGATCGAACCAGGTGCGGGCCGGCACCGGCGGCGCCAATCCGGGCGGCGATCCGGACGACGCGAAGGCGGCCGCCGCCGATCCGACACCGAGTCCGCCACCCGGGCCGGTCGATGATCGGCCCGGGTCAGCTGCTTGTTTCAACCCGCTGGATGTCCGGCTCCAGATAGATCACCCTGGCTTCGGGTACTGGTCCTGATCCACCTCGACCGCGTCGATCGCGGCGCCACTCACCGGCGGTCGCGTCGGCCCGGACGGCCACCTTCATCGCCACCATCGCTCGTCCGGTCCAGATACAGCGACCTCATGGATGATCTTCTCGACTCGGACCGTTCTGGGCGGCCGCGCGGATCTTGTCCGAGTCAGCCGGAGTGGCGCCCTCGCCGATCGCAGCGATTTGGTCTCCACCCCGAGGATCAACGCCACCACGATCAGCAGCACGCCGATCGCCACCGTGCCGGCACCGTCCCAGACACCGTCATCGGTGATCACCGCCACCGAGACGCCCGCGAGCGCCAGCACCAGTCCGGTGAGCGCGGCGATGTCCTCCAGCACGATCACCGGCAGCTCGGGCGACTTGTGCCGACGGACGAACGTCAGGATCGAGATGTTCTTGCGGTACGGCGCCGACTCGTGCAGCGCGGTGCGCAACGAGAACGACTCCAGGACGATCGACACCAGCAGTACCGCGATCGGCAGCCAGGCCTTCGTGATCGGCTCGGGGTGCTGGATCTTGTGCACGCCCTCGTAGATGGCGAACATGCCACCGACGGTGAACAGGATGATCGCGACCATGAACGCGTAGACGTACCGCTCGCGGCCGTAGCCGAACGGGTGTTCCGGCGTCGCAGCGCGTTTCGCGCGCTTGCCGCCGATCAGCAGCAAGACCTGGTTGCCGGCATCGGCCAGCGAGTGCACCGATTCGGCCAACATCGATGATGCCCCGGAGATCAGGAACGCCACGAACTTCGTCACCGCGATCCCGGTGTTGGCCAGCAGCGCGGCGATGATCGCCTTGTTCCCGCCCTCGGTGCTCATGTGTGCCCGTCCCGTCCTGGTCGCTGATCCGAGGAGCACCTTAGCTCGGCCGGCCACCCCGGTCGGCCGGGAAGGACCCGGATCACTTCCGTCGAAACGGATCGTCCGCCGGCACCGGTGCCGCAGGATGTGATCGGTGTCCGGCCGGCCGGATACGCCGACGACGGACGGACGGACGATGAGCGCTGACGACATCGAGGCAGTGCGGCGCGAACTGGCGATGCTCAAAGCCGAGGTGCGTGCGCTGAGATCGGGGCTGTACCGACTGATCGCTGCGCTGCTGACCGCACTGCTGGCCGTCGGTCAGCTCACCCCGATCTCCCGGTTCTCGCTCACCGTCGACGGGCCGATCGAGAGCTTCTCGCTGTTCTGGCTGGCGCCGCGCGCGATCACCGGTGGCGGATCGACGTCGGCCGCGGATTGGCTGGGGTACCTCGGATTCATCGGCCTGACAGTGGTCACGCTGCTCACCGCCGTCGGACTGTTCGTCCTCCTGGGTCGGCGGGCGGTCGGCGACCGCACCAGGCCGACCTGGATCGGCGTCGTGGGCACCCTGCTCGTCATCGGCACCGTTGTCGGGATCCTGCTGGCCCTGGCCGGCGGGACGGCGATCTGGCCGGCCGTCGCCATCGATGCACTGGCCGTGGTCCTGACGGCAGCCACGATCTTCGCGAGGCCGGATCGAGCCTCCTGAGGAACTCGTCACCGGGTTCGTTCGTTGCGTGGCCGGACAGCCCGTCCGGTCCGCCGGGTGCTCACCGCCCGCCCCTCTAGACTGACGGACCAGCAGACCCACCACACGGAGGCATCGATGCCCGCGCAGAACGACCGGTCCCAGCACGACGGAGAATCTCGTTCCACGTCCGTACCGGCACCGTCGTCGGTGGTGGATCGTCCTGCTTCGTTCGGGGTGATGTTCGCGGATCGGGTTGCCGCGACCCCGAACCGTCCGGCGTTCCAGTACCCGTCGGGCGGCGATGCGTGGGACACCATCACCTGGCAGCAGACGGCAGACCGCGCGTACGCCATCGCGGCCGGCCTGGTCTCACTGGGTGTCGAAGTCGAGGAGCGGGTCGCGATCGCCGCGGCCACCCGGATCGAATGGATCCTGGCCGACCTGGCGATCATGTGCGCCGGCGCAGCGACCACCACCGTCTACCCGGCCACCCACGCCGAGGACATGGAATACATCCTCGCCGACTCGGGCTCCCGCGTCGTGTTCGCCGAGAGCGCCGAACAGACCACCAAGGTGTTGCAGTCCTCGGTACCCGACGTCATCGCAATCGTGCAGTTCGACGGGGTACCGGTCACCGACACTGCGATCCCGGTGATGTCGCTGAAGGAGTTGCAGGACAAGGGGAACGCGCTGTTGGCGGAGCAGCCGACGGTGATCTCCGACCGGATAGCCGCGGTCGCCGCCGAGCACCTCGCGACGCTGATCTACACCTCTGGCACCACCGGCCGACCCAAGGGTGTCCGACTGGTGCACGACAACTGGGCCTACGAGGCGACCGCCATCGAGGCGCTGGGCATCCTTCGACCGGACGACACCCAGTACCTGTGGCTGCCGATGTCGCACGTCCTGGGCAAGGTGCTCGTCGTCGCCCAGATCCGGATCGGCTTCCTCACCGCCGTCGACGGCAACCTCGACAAGATCGTCGAGAACCTGTCGGTCGTGAAGCCCGCCTGGATGGGCGGGGCCCCGCGCATCTTCGAGAAGGTGCGCAACAAGGTGACGCTCACCGCTCAGGGCGGCGGCGGGTTGAAGGCGAAGATCTTCAACTGGGCGTTCGCCACCGGTATCGCCGTATCCCGGTTGAAGCAGCAGGGCAAGCAGCCCGGCGGCCTGCTGAAGGTCAAGTACGGCATCGCCGACAAGTTGGTGTTCTCGACGATCAAGTCGATCCTCGGCGGCAACGCGCGGTTCTTCGTCTCCGGGTCTGCGCCGTTGTCGCCGGAGGTCGCCGAGTGGTTCGACGCCGCGGGGATCCCGATCCTCGAGGGCTACGGCCTCACCGAGTCGAGCGCGTTCTCGTTCGTGAACCCTCCGCAGGACAACAGGATCGGGACGGTCGGCCCGCCCGGACCGGGCACCGAGGTGCGGATCGCCTCCGACGGCGAGATCCTGCTCCGCGGACCCGGCATCATGCGGGGCTACCACCACAACGAGGAGGCCACCGGCGAGGTGTTGTCCGCCGACGGCTGGCTGTCCACCGGCGACATCGGCGAGATCCATGACGGCTACCTCAAGATCACCGACCGCAAGAAGGACCTGATCAAGACCTCCGGCGGCAAATACGTTGCGCCGCAGAAGGTCGAGGGCATCTTCAAGGCGCTGTGCCCTTACGTCAGCCAGATCGTGCTGCACGGGGACGGGCGCAAGTTCGTCTCCGCTCTCGTCACGCTCGATGAGGAGGCCATCGCCGGTTGGGCCGAGAAGAACGGTCTGACCGGGAAGTCCGTCGAGGAGATCGCCGGTTCCGATCAGGTGCGCACGCTCATCTCCGGCTACGTCGACGAGCTGAACACCAAGTTGGAGCGCTGGGAGACGGTGAAGAAGTTCGCCATCCTGCCCCGCGACCTCAGCGTCGACTCCGGCGAGCTGACCCCGTCGATGAAGGTGCGCCGCAAGGCCGTCATCACCGCGCACCGGGAGATCCTGGACGGCTTCTACACCGACTGAGCTCCGGCTGCTGTCGTGGTCCTGACGGGATCTCGACGCGCTCGTTCCTCGCTTGCTCGATCAGCGTGACTCCGGCGGTAACGAGGAACGAGTCGAGACCCGTCAGATCCGGAACCTACTGCGACACAACGGGATCTCGACGCGCTCGTTCCTCGCTTGCTCGATCAACGGATCAATCGGCGGTCCCCTTCGACTCTTTCGTCGCTCAGGACAGGGAGCACAAGGAACGAGTCGAGACCCCGCCGTGTCGGGGACTGGTTGTGCGGCAACGGGATCTCGACGCGCTCGTCCCTCGCTCGCTCGATCACCGGCTACGGCGTTCCGCGTGAGCGACGACGGTGAGCTGACGTGGCTGTTCCCCGGGGTCAGGGAGTGGCTCGGGCATGGGCGGGCATCCGCCGGGAGAGCCTGCGAACCCGCGGATCCCGCCGGCGGGACCCGGGGCACAGCCGCGGCCGACTCCACGAGGAGCATCCTGCGAGCGCGCGGGCCCGGCCGGGCGGGACCCGGCACACCACCACTCGCACCGCGGGCGGCTCAGTACTTCGCGAAGGGGATGTTCCAGTCGCCGAAGCCGTCCCAGGCCGCCAACTTCGGGCCGTTGGCGTTGATCACCTTCACCGTGTCGCCCGGGTAGGAGTACTTCTGGTACCACTCGGCCAGCGCATCGGTCACGTTGATGCAGCCGTGCGAGACGTTGTCGGTGCCCTGCGCGTACTCCGACCACGGAGCGCCGTGGACGAAGACGCCGCCGCTGGAGATGCGGGTCGCCCACTTGACCTTGGTCCGGTAGGCGCCTGCGCCGCGCAGACCCCAGGTGGAGGAATCCATGACGTGCGTCGGGAGCTTCTGGGTGACCACGTAGATGCCGTTGGGCGTCGGGTACTTGTCGTTCCCCAGCGACACCTTCATCTCCCGCACGAGTCGGCCGCCCGCGTACACCGACATCATGTGAGTGCGTGCGTTGACGACGGAGTGCACGTCGCGGATCACGTTGAACGTCAGCCGCCGGTCCTCGGCTCCGTAGCCACCGGGGGTGAGCTGCTTGCCGTAGATGTCGGCGACGACGGTGACGCGGGTGTTCGCCTTCCACATCGTCGCCGGCCGCCAGCGCACCACTGTCGAGGAGTACCAGCGGAAGGCGCCGCCCTGCCTGCTCGTCGACGTCACCGAGATCTGGCTCTCGACTGAGCGTCGAGCGCTGTCGGCGATGGCCCGGCTGAAGGTGATCTCGATCGGCTGCCCGGTGCCCACCAGGGCACCCTGGGTCGGGGTGATGGACGCGGTGATCTTCGCCTTCGGTCGCACGGTCACGAAGGTGGAGGTGGAAACGGCCTCGCGGCCGCCCGCGCTCTTCGTCCCGATCTGGACGGTGTACCGGCGCTCGAAGCCCAACTCCGGGATCAGCGCGAAGCTGCTCTTGTTGATCTTGAACTGGTGGAAGACGATCTTGCCGTCCGGGTTGGTGATCTTGAGATGGGTGATCACCCCGCCGGTCGCATGCGCGGTGATCCGTGCGAGTGGGTCGACCTTGGTCGCGCCGTTGCGCGGCGTGACGGCGACGGTGGCCGCCGGCACGACGACGGGCGGTGCTGACGACGGGGCCGACGATGAGCCGGAGGAAGGGCCGGCAGAGCCTGACGAGGGCTTCGACGACCCAGAACCCACCGATCCCGACGACGACGAGCTCGCACCTGTCGAACCGGCACCGGTGGTGGTCAGGTCTACCGGCTCCTGGGACGGGTCGGTCGCCGGCGCGGCGGACTCACCCGGTGCCTGCACGATGATGCTGCCGGCGGAGGAGGTACTCGTGCCGACCGTCACCTGCGCGCCGGTGGTCGCGGCGCCTCCGGTGGCCGGCTGCGATCCGGTGGAACCGTCGGCCGCAGTGGTCACCACGGTGACTCCCGGCTGCGCGGCCCCGGTCGTGCACCCGGACACCAGCAGCACCAGGGCCGTCAGTGCCGCAGCGCCGCGCACGACGGGTACCGCTGGATGACGTCGGCCGGGAACTTCGGATCGGGAACTCATCTCCCCAGTGTCCTGAGCGGCAGCCTGCAGTTCGAGCGCCTCGCCCGGAGTGGCGGCACTTTGTCACCCCTTCGTAGCCGCATCGGCTGGTCAGCGGAGTGTCGTGCAGGCGTGTCGTCCGGTTCGTCCCCCGGTCGCGGGTGCGGATCAGCGCCCGGTGCTGCTGTCATCGGGTCCGCCGAGGGCCGAGGCGATGTGCTCGATCAGTTCGGGACCCACCCGACAGCACCCGCCCACCAGCCGCGCGCCGCGGGCCGACCAGCTCTGCAGCGCAGCTTCGTCGATCGTGGGGTCGCCGTACCAGCTCCGGGCGGCACCGTCCCAGAGCTCGCCGCTGTTCGGGTAGCAGACCAGCGGCAGCGCGATGCCGTCAGCAGCAGCCAACAGACCGGGTACGTCCTGCGGGTCGACGCAGTTGACGCCGACGGCGATCACCTCCGGCACCTCGGCGGCGGCCCGGAACGACTCGTCCAGCGGTTCCCCGGCCCGGGTCCGGGCGGCCCGGCGTGCGCCGCCGGGCGCGTTTCCCCCCGGCGCATCCAGGACGCCGGTCAGGCTCAGCCAGACCGGGATCCCGGTGCCCTCGATCTCCCGCAGCAGAGCATCGACCTCGGCGGCGCAGGGAATCGTCTCGATGGCGAGCACGTCAGCCAGTCCGTCGGCGACGATCTGTCCCAGCACCTGCAGGCGGTCGTGGTGCCAGCGACGCAGCTCGTCGACGGGGCGCCCGTAGTCGCCTCGGTACTCCGATCCGTCGGCGAGCGCAGCTCCGTAGGGACCGACCGAAACAGCCACGAACGCCTGACGGCCGGTGCGGTCCTGGTGGTCACGACGTGCGCGATCGGCGACCTCGCCGCTCGCCCTCATCAGCGCAACGGCACCGTCCCGGTCGATCCCGGTCGATCCCGGCACCCGCGAAACCGTCGAAGGACGCCTGGTAGGAGGCCGTGGTGGCGACCTGCGCGCCTGCGTCGAAGAACTCCCGGTGGGCGCGCCCGATCGCGTCCGGATCGTCGTGCAGCAACCGGGCCGACCACAGTTGCGACGTCAGATCGTGCCCGTGTCGCTCCAACAGGGTGGCGAGGCCACCGTCCAGGACGAGGTTCCCGCCGGCGGCGATCGGGGCAGGCCGTGATGCTCCGGTCTCCATGCCGGACGACTCTGCCACCGGCGGCAACCACCACCGATGGCAGGTCTGCGGAACCACAGGCTCAGGACGCGAGCCGGGCCCCGAGGGTGTCGTCGTTTCCGATCGGGCTGGCGCCGAAACGCCAGGTACCGACCTGGTACGTACCGGTCGGCAGCGCGCGACCGCCCGGTGCCCAGAGCGGCTGCCAGATCAGCGCACCGGATCCGGCGACGTACCGGTTGTCGGCGCCGAACGCCGAGCCCGACTGACAGGCGGCGGCGAAGCTGGCGGTGTTGCTCGTCGACTGACTCCAGCGACCGAAGCCCTGGATGTCGCCGACGGCGCGGTTCGGATTCACGTCGTCACCGGTGCGGGCGCCGACTCCGTCGAACGTCATCGACACCTCCCACGCCGGTGCTGTCGTCGCCCCCATCACCTTCGCGGTGACGGATGTGGTGACCCCGGCGGACCCGGCGTCGATCGTCCAGTCGGCTGTCACCGGTTCGTCGCCGAGCGGAATGTCGGCGAGCCGGATCGTGCTGCCGTCCACCGTCACGGTGCCGGCCGCGCCCGCGACGTCGGTGTTCCCGAAGGCGCCTACGGCCAGGTAGGGCGCCGTCCCGCGGTAGTCCGCGTCCAGCACCGGCCGCCAGGCCCCCGTCCCGGTGGCCACGTCCATCGAGACGATCGACGCCGAGGGCGAGGTCTGCACGTTCATCCGGTAGTTCGCCGTGGTGACCACCTTGCCGGCGGTGACCCTGGTGGCTCCGAAGTTCAGCGGACGCAGGTACACGCCGCCCTCGCCCCAGCCGGCCCCGCTGACGTACCACTGGCCGTCGTCGTCCTGGACGACCTCCGCAGCGTGCTCGTCGATCTGGCCGACCAGCTGGCTGACGTCGAAGTGCAACGGATCGGCACTCTTGTAGACCCGGGTGTCGGTGTAGTTCGCGTCGCAGCAGATGAACAGGTAGTAGGCGCCGTCCTTGGCGACCACGAACGGCGACTCGGTGGGTCCGCCGAAGGTACCCACTGTCGGGTGCTGGAAGGCAACCTTCTTGGCGCTCCAGGTGATCAGGTCGGCACTGGTGCGGTAGGCGACCTGATGGTTGCCGCCGGTCGGCGTCGAGTTGGCCGTGTAATACATGACCCACTGGTTGCCCACCCGCAGCACCATCGGATCGCGGGCGTCGTACCCGTCGGTGAACAGCGCCTGGGGCCGCTTCGTCCACGTCTTCAGATCGGTCGAGGTGGCGAGCCGCATCTGGTGCGTGCTGTGGTTCTCGTCCAGCCCGGCCGCGTAGTACATGTAGTACGTCGAGCCGCTCTTGAGCACATACGGCGCCCACACGTGCTTCTCCCCCAGGCTCGACTGCGCCTGGATCACTCCCGGCTGCTTGGCGTACTGCGCCTGGGTCAGGGAGGTCGCGGTGGCGTGCCCGAAGAGGTTCTCGTTCAACGGGTCCGCCGGTTCTGCGTGGGTGATCCCGAACAGGTTCCACTGCCCGTCGGGGCCCTTCACGAAGGTGTGGTCGTTGACGTACCACGGCCCGCTCTCACCGACCGAAGCATCGTAGATGCGCTGGCGGGCACCGGCTGCCACGACGGTGGCGGTGCTGGAGTAGCTGGTGATGTTCGCCTCGGACACGTCCTGCCGGGTCAGGGTCAGGACGTCGAACCCGATCAGGTAGCTGACCGCGGAGGCGTTGCGCCCCACCGAGGTCAGGGTGATCGTGTGCTCACCGGCCGTCAGCGTGAGCGCACCCAGGCCGCGGTCGATGGTGCTCACCCCGGTTGCTGCGTAGTTGTCCGCGGGCGCACCCGCATCGACTCCGTCGACCGCCACCTGGACGATCCCGAAATCAGCCGCCCTGGTCTGCGTCATCACCGCCGCGTAGGTTCCGGCGGACGGCACCGAGAACTTCACCGTCGCAGTGTCGCCCTGCTTGGCTGCTCGGAACCACAGCTGGGCGCCCCCGGACCAGTTCACGCCGCAGCAGTTCCCCTGGATCTCGACCGGCGCCGTGGCCGACACCGCCGGCAGCAGCGATTCGCCCTCGATCCGGATCCGGCTCCCGCTCCGCGCGGTCAACTGCGGCGACAGTGCGCTCGTGTTGCCCGAGGTGTCCAGCGCCCTGATGCGGTAGTACCAGGTCTCCGCGAGACCCAGAGCGGAGTGGCGGAACGAAGCCACCCCTGCGGTCCCGACCAGGTTCGCCGCCGAGGGCTTGAAGCCGGCGGTCCTGGAGGCGAACACCTGGTAGCCGGCGATGGCCACGTCGTCGACGGATGACGTCCACGCGAGATCGATCGCGTTGGAATCGGCACCGATGGCGGTCGCCCCGATCGGAGTTGACGGGGCCTGACGATCCGGGCGGGGGAACAGACCCAGCGAGATCGCCTGGTATTGGGCCGCGGTCCAGCCGTTCTCGCCGGTCGGGGTCAGCGTGACGGTGATCGTGCGCTTTCCTCTGGTCGCGCTCGACGGGAGCTGGAAGCTGTCCTCCAGCCATGCCGAGGTGGTGTTGGCAAGCGGCTGCTGCCACGTGCCGACCGCGGTGCCGTCGACACTCACCTTTGCCTGCTGGTAGCCGACCCGCTGGTCCGAGAGCCGCCGCAGGGTCACCGCCGTATTGGCCCGGTCCACCGCCAGCCGGAAGGAGACCGGAGCGCTCCGGACCCCGACAAGGTCGGTGACCGGCGAGGCGTCGTTCTCGCCCTCGAACGTCCCGGTCAGCGCAGTCACTGTCTCGGTACCCGAGTATCGATGTGCGGCTACGCTTTTCGCATCACCCAGGTCGAGGGTGTCGGTGATCCGCGCGGACGGGGTCGTCCCGCCGTACCAGAACGCGGTCGAGGAGTACTCGGCGTCGTCCAGCGAAGCCGAACCTGGCTCGATGTCGAAGGTCAGCTGGTCGTTGAACGAAACGGCCTCACCGATCATCAGTCGGTACGGCGAATCACACTGGTTCTCGCAGCCGTAGACGCCGGTCGGCATCGCCGTGGCACCGACGAACGGGTTCGAGAACTCGCCGCGGTTGAAGTACCAACCGGACTCGTAGAAGTCTTCGGTCCCGGTGCCGTGGATCTGCGAAGTCCGCGCGCCGTCGACGTAGACGCGCTCGTCGCCCTCGAGGTAGTTGCGGATGTTGCCGGTGCTGGCATGACCGCGCACGGTCTGGGCGACCCCGACGAACCGGCCGCGGCCGGTGGTCTCCAGGAAGTCCCAGTCCTGGTTCGCCACCGTGTCGGCGCGCTGATGGGTGGCGTTGAAGTACCCGATGGAACCGCGCAGCAGGTCGGAGATCACATCTGCGTCCGGCCTGGACGTGACGGAAGCGGAACCTGAGGTGACGGTTTTCGACGACCGGTTGACGAGCTCGACCGTGGCGCGCACAGCGAACGGCATCGGCCACCAACTCGAGTACCAGCCGTCCGGATCGATCGCGAAGAACAGCGCGTTGACCGGCTTCTCCATCAGACCCGATCCGAAGAACTCACCCAACGGCGCCTCCACGGTCCGCTTGCCGTCGAAGCTGACCCGCACGTACACGTTGCGCAGCAACTCGTTCCCGGCCAGGATCGCCGGCGACTGCGTGTCGGTGGGCTTGTCGGTCTGCCGCGGCGTGCCGTTCCAGGTCTCCCCGACGATCACGTAGTCGTGCGCCTGCTCGCTGGCGCGGGCAGCATCCGAGGTGCCGACATCCAACTCGTCAGTGCGCTGGTCGGCGCCGCCGACGACCGAATCGGCCCAGTAGTGGAACTCGTTCCAGTCGATGGACGCGGAGATGAAGACGTTCCTGACGGTGATGCGGCTCTTGCCCGCCGTGGCCGACGCGGGCAACGTCACGGTCTGGTACGACCAGTACCCGCGCACGTCGTCAATGGCCTCCCACTGCCCGACCTTGGCTCCGTCGACGTAGATGTCGGCGACCTCGTCCGCGGAGTTCGCATCCCACCGCCGGGTGAGCTTCACACCCTGGTTGGCGGGGTCGATCGTGAGGCTGAACTGGGTGGAGGTCTTGGTCGCGCGGCCGTCGTCGACGATCACCGGCAGCTTCTTCGGCCCGACGATCTGCGGCAGCTTCACCTTCAGCTCGCTGAGCTCACCGGGACCGAAGACGTCGGCCAGCTTGACGCTCGCACCCTGCGCCAGGGTGAAGTTCTTGGTCGCTGTACGGGCCCTCCCGGCAGCCGGTTTCGGATCGCTCTTCCCCCACTTCGCGGAGGCGGCGATGACGTCGCTCGCGGTGTCCGACGGGTCGAACGTGTTGACGCCCACCGTGTTCGCGAAGGTCCGGTAGGTGACGTGGTAGAAGAGCGGGTTGACGTCGGTGGTCACCCGCATCGAGCTGCGGTACGGCATCGGGACCTTGATCTGCACGCCGCCCGAACTCTGGTCCGCGTTCGCCACGAACGGGAACACGAACGGCGCACCGAGCTTGCCGTCGACGACGTCCTGCAGGGACGCATCGAGCACCGTGCGGCCGTCCCGCTCGACGTGAATCTTCCCGGTGCGCCGGACATCGCCCTCGTCGGGGGTGAACCAGATCGACTCGATCTCGCCCGCGCCCTGGGTCTCGGCGATCACGCAGCCTGCCGCGTCGGTGCGCAAGCAGCTGTACTTGCCGTCGAAGCCGTCCTCGGTGTTGCCGCCGGAGCGGTCGAAGCTGGAGAACTGGTGCGTCTGGGACCCGCTGGTCACCGCGTCGATCCGGTCGAGGTGACGGTAGATGTCCCAGCCGACCGGCCCGTTCGACGCGACCGTCGAGGTGGTCGCGGCGTTCGGCTGCGCCGCCGTCGCTGCGCCGGCAGCCGGGGCAGCGGCGCTGGGTGCGGCGGCTGCACGTGGAGCAGCGGACGTCGCGGCGAGGACCGGTGCGGCTGCCTGCGCAGGGGGAACGGCGAGTACCGGTCCGGCCATCACTAGGGCCAGGGCCGTGACGCCGCTGACTGCGCGGCCGAACCGCCGGTGCCCACGGACGGAGCCGGAGCGGGGAATGGAATGCGTCATTGCACTCGTCCTTCGTCAGGGTGTCGGCAGCAGCGCCGGCAGGGGGCGTCGGTGGTTGCGACTGGTCTCAGCAGGTGCGGACATCCGGTGCACGGTGCCGGCCACACACCGATGTGAAATCGATTTCTTCCTACCGAACCACGATCCGGGTCATCCGGCAAGCAGAACCGGCCGGTAATCCGTGGCGGTGGGAAAGTTCCGGCTTGTCCGGCGACCCCGGTGTTGGTGCCGGGCGCATGCCAGATGGGCGCGGCGCATCCCGATGGTCGACTGCAGGGCTCTCAAGCCCCGCAGCCGACCATCGAGAATGCGCCGAGTCGTGGTGAAGAACGGACGGCAGAGACGGGCAGCCGGGCCGTCACCACCGGGTGGGGCTGGGACGCAGCCGACGGAGCCGGCCACGTCCCCGCGAACCGCTACTTGTTGGAGAAGTCGAACTGCTGGTAGATCTCCGCCGCGTTTGCCTTGGTGACGGCAGTGGTCGGCAGGACCTGCTTGGTGGAGAAGGCCTCCCCACCGATCATCTTCTCGATGGTGTCGACGGACTCCTTGGCACCCGTCGGGTAGACGAAGGTTCCGGCGAGCTGTCCCTGTTCGACGGCACGGATACCGCCGTCCGGAATTGCCAGCCCGTCGATGCCGATGAACTTGATGTCCGTCTGCTTGTTCGCGGCTGAGGCGGCCAGGTAGGCGCCCAGCGCCATCGGATCGTTGTGCGCGTAGACCAGGTCGATCTTGTCACCGGACTGCAGCCACTGCTGGGTGACCTTGGTGCCCTCCTCCTTGAGCCACTTGCCTTCCTGCTCCTTGACGATCTTGATCTTCGGGTTCGCCGCGATGGCATCGCGGAAGCCCTTGTCCCGATCGATCTGCGGCTGGTTCGACAGGATGCCGCGCAGCTCGGCCACGTTGCCGCCATCGGGCAGCAGCGACACGGCCAGTTCGCCGGCTGCCTTGCCGATCGCCACGTTGTCACCGCCGATGAAGGCAGAGATGCAGTCGGTGTTGACGGTGCGGTCCAGGACGATCACCGGAATCTTGGCCGCGCAGGCCTGCTCGACCGGCGGGGTCAGCGGATCCGATTCGTTCGGCGAGACGATCAGGATGTCGACCTTCTGCTGGATGAACTGCTGGACCTGGCTCACCTGGCGGGAGGAGTCCTGCTGGGCATCGGCGATCGGCAGCAGCTCCAGGTTCGGCTGCTGCTTGACGTAGTACTCCAGCTGGGCGTTGAGCTGCGCGCGGTAAGGCTCGGCGTTGTTGGCCTGCGAGTAGCCGATGACGTACTTGTCCTTCTTCGGCAGCGCCAGCGTGGTGGTGTTCGCCCCGCCACTGGTGGGTGCGTCGCTGCTCGGCGCATCGCTGCTGGGTCCGTCACTGCTGGGCGCATCGCTGCTGGGTCCGTCACTGCTGGGCGCATCGCTGCTGGGTGCGTCGCTACTGGGCGCATCGCTGCTGGGCGCGGCGGTGGAGGGTGCGGCAGTGCTGGGTGCGGAAGCCGGGGTCGAGGCTCCCGGGTCGGCGTTGGTGCTGCAGCCGGCCAGGGCGACCAGGGCTGCGACCGCGACGATCCCGACGATCTTCTTGCGCTTCATCACGAGCTCCTTCGATGGTGATGTGGGTGGAAAGGATGGAATGCACCGCGAGCGGTGTGCCCGCACGACGGGGAGGACGTCAGCTCCCGGAGGCCTCCCCGGACTTGTGCAGCGGATCGGTGGCCGCGCTCGACGAGGTCGGCGGCGGGGTCGGCGCCGCAGCGCCCCCCTTCGGCCCGGAGAATCTTCGCCCGGCGAAACGGGCGAACAGGTCGGGCCGCTGGATCACGACGGCCAGAACGACGATGACGCCCTTGATGATCAGCTGCCAGTTCGGGCTGAACTGGTTGAGCCCCAACACATTGTCCAGCAGCGTCAGGATCAGGCAGCCGATGAGCGTGCCGATCACGTTGCCGCGGCCGCCGGCCAGGCTTGCCCCGCCGATCACCACCGCAGCGATCGCATCCAGCTCGTAGCCCATGCCGGCCAACGGATCTGCCGAGGCGTTGTAGGCCGCCGAGATCGGCCCGGCCAGTCCGGCGAGCAGCCCGGAAAGGGTGAACACCGCGATCGTCACGCCGGTCACGTTGACCCCGGACAGCCGAGCGGCCGTCGGGTTGCCGCCGACCGCATAGATGTGTCGGCCGAACGTCGTGCGGGACAGCACGACCTGGAAGATGATCACCACGATGACGAGCGCCAGTACCGGGAAGTAGCCGATCAGCGGCACATCGAAGAGGGTCTTACCTGGGGTGCCGAGCTGCTGGAACTGCGCCGATCCCGGAGCAACCGTGTTGGACGAGGTGAGCGTCAGGATTCCCACGGACTGATTGTCGGAGGCCTCGCGCACCACGCCGCGAGCGATCGACATCATCGCCAACGTCATCACGAAAGACTGGATCTTCAGCAGTGCGGTACCGGCCCCGTTGACGAACCCGAACACCGCGCCCAGCAGCATCGAGGCGGGCACGATCGCGATCACCGGCCAGTTCAGTTCGGTCAGCATCAGCGCCGAGGCGGTGCTGCCCACCGCCATCAGCGAGCCCACCGACAGGTCGATGCCGGCCGCGATGATCACCAGCGTCATCCCGACGGCGAGGATCGCACGGGGAGCGAAGTACCCCACCGCCTGGGTCAGGTTGGTCAGGTTGGCGAAGGTGTCGCCCTGGGTCCAGATGCCGATGACGACGATCAGCACCAGACCGATGTAGCCCTGCAGCGATCCGATCAGCGGCACCGATCGCGAGGCGCGCGGTGCGGTGACGGCACCGCCCTCGGCAGGTCCGGGTGCTGCAGTGCTCACAGGGATTCTCCTCGACGGACGATGGTGGAGACGGAGATGGCGATGGATGCGGTGCGGCCGGCTGGGTTCACGGGGCGACCACCTGGCTGCGGGCCATCGCGGCCTCGAGGATGGTTTCCTGGTCGGTGGAGCGGGCCTCGAGCTCGCCGGTCACCCGGCCCTCGCAGAGCACGACGATCCGGTCGCTCATCCGCAGCAGCTCGGGCAGCTCCGACGAGGCCACGACGAAGCTGACGCCCTGCTCGGCGAGCGCACTGACCAGGTCGTAGATCTCGGACTTCGCCCCGACGTCGATCCCGCGGGTCGGCTCGTCGAGCAGGATCACCTGCGGCGAGGTGAGCAACCACTTGGCCAGCACGACCTTTTGCTGGTTGCCCCCGGAGAGCGTCCTGACCTTCGCCGCGATCGACGAAGTCTTCACGCCGAGTCGTGCGACCTCCCGACGGACGGCCGTCCGCTCGGCGCCTCCGCGCACCCAGCCACCCGCGGCGAAGGACTTCAGCGAGGGAAGGCTGGTGTTGAACTTGACCGATGCGTCGAGCACCAGCGATTGCGCCTTGCGGTCCTCGGCGACCAGGACGACGCCCCGGTCGATCGCGTGCCGGGGTGATCTCGGCGCGAACGGCTCGCCGTCGAGCAGCACGGACCCGCCGATCGCGCTCTGCGGGTGCGCCCCGAAGATCGACTCGAGGGTTTCTGTCCGACCGGCCCCCATCAACCCGGCGAGTCCGACCACCTGACCGGGCCGGACGTCGAACGAGATGCCTTGCAGCGCAACACGACCGGCGGCGGCATCGCCGCGCAGGGTGAGATCCCTTACCTGCAACCGGGGCGCCAGCTCCGCGACGGCGGCGTCCGCCTCGCGACGGGGCAGATCCTCCACCGAGCGTCCGACCATCATCCGGATCAGCTCGTCGCGGCTGGTCCCGGCCATGGTCCTGGCCCCGATCCACCGACCGTCGCGCAGTACGTTGACCGCGTCGGCCAGCTCCTCCAACTCCTCCAGCCGGTGCGAGATGTAGATGATCGCCACCCCCTGGGCGGTGAGCCCGCGGATCACCTCGAACAACCGGCGCACCTCACCGTCCGCCAGGGCGGAGGTGGGCTCGTCCATGATCAGCACCCTGGCGTCCATCGACAGCGCCTTCGCGACCTCGATCAGCTGCTGCTCGGCGACCCGACACTGCCGCACCAGACGGCGCGGGCTGATCGTCAGGCCCACCCTGGCCAGCAGCCGACCCGCCTCGGCGATGCTGTCGCGGCGGCGTACCAGACCCCTGGTGGCGCGCTCGCGGCCGAGGAAGAGGTTGTCGGCGACCGACAGGTCGGGTACCAGGTTCAGTTCCTGGTGGATGGTGCTGATGCCGTGCCGCTGGGCCTCGGTCGGGCTGTGCAGGGTGACGGGGCGGCCGTCGAGCAGGATCGAACCGTCGTAGTCGGGGAACACACCTGAGAGCACGTTGATCAGGGTGGACTTGCCCGCGCCGTTCTCGCCCAGCAGCGCAACCACCTCGCCCGCGCGAGCGGTGAGCGAGACCTCGCGCAGTGCCACGACACCGGGGAAGCTCTTGCCGATGCCGCGCATCTCCAGCAAGGGGACTTCACCGAGCGTGTCGCCGTTCGTCGTTCCGGGCTCCGTCGCCACGTCACTCCCCAGGGACTGCTCTGCGGTCCGGCTCGTCCTCGAGTCGGGGGTCCCGGTCACTTGGCCCTCGACGAGGACGGCGGTAATCGATTTCACGGACCCGTTGGGAAAAGCTAGGGAGCCGAGGCAACATCTGTCAAGCGTTGACGGGCGTCCGACGGAGCCAGGGGCGGCGCTGAACCCGAGTCGAGCCGCGGGTGCCGGAGATCAGGGACGTGTCAACCTTTCCAGCTCGGCGAGCAGCGTGACCCAGGTCTGGGGGTCGACGTCGTACGGCGCGTAGAACGACACCCGGGACAGCACGCCCCGATACCGGGACACGAGCTCCCGCGCCACCGTCGGCGCGTCACCGATGACCGCGAAGGCCTCCACCATCTCGTCCGTGATCAGGCCCGCCATCTCGTCCCACTGGCCACGCTTCGATGCGGTGTAGAGCTTCTCCTGGACACCGCCCCAGCCGTGCACCTCCAGCACCGGCAGATAGGCGGGCGTCGAACCGTAGAACGCGATCCGCTTGCGCACCCCCGCAGCGGCGGCATCCAGAGTTGCCTGGTCGTCGCCGATCACCACGAACGCGGGCATCGAGATCCCGAGGTCGAGCACACTGCCGACCGGCCGCCCGGCGGTCGCCCGGCCGCGCTGCAGTGCCGGGATCGTGACTTCCTCCAGGTACTTCCGGGTGGTGAAGCCGTGCGCGATGAAGCCGTCGGCCACCTCGCCGGCGACCTCCGTCATCAGCGGCCCGACCCCCGCGAGCGCGATCGGCGGCGCCCCCCATGGGTTCTTCGGGGGCGTGAAGAACGGCGTCATCAGGGTGTGGGTGTAGAACTCGCCGCGGAACTGCAGCCGTTCGCCGGTCTCCCAGGCGGACCAGATCGCCCTGGTCGCCCGGATGAACTCCCGCATCCGCGCCGCCGGCCTGGACCACGGCATGCTGAAGCGCTTCTCGATGTGCGCCTGGATCTGGGAGCCGAGCCCGAGGGTGAACCTGCCGTGGCTGAGCTGCTGCACGTCGTTCGCCGACATGGCGACGGTCATCGGGGTGCGGGCGAACGCCACGGCGATGCCGGTGGCGAGCTGGATGTCGTTCGTCGCCCGGGCGGCCAGCGCAGCGGCGATGAAGGGGTCGCAGTTGGTCTCCGGCACCTGGAACCCGGCGTAGCCCTGCTCCTCGGCCGCGGCGGCCAGCCCCTCCACCAGGTCCAGTCCCGGCAGCCCGTCGCTGCCCTGATCGACAAGCAGGACGGGTTCGACGGGAGCGTTCATGACATGCAGTCAATCACGCGGACCCGACCGCGCGACCGACGGAGAACCGCAGCAACGAGCGAACGCAGCGAGTCGCGATCGGAGCCGGATCGACAGATCAGGCCAAGCTGCTCTCCCGGCCGGGTCCGGGCGGCCCGGCGTAGGCCTGGGCGATCGCCATCCAGTCCCGGGCCGCGCCGTCGGTGGCCCGCAGGGCGGTGCCCGCGAACACCCGACGTTGGGTGACCACCAGCGCGAAATCGATTGCGCTGCCGACGATCCGCTGCTCGGCGTCGTCCGGTCCCCAGCGCAGGATGCTGCCGTCGACCCCGGTCAGCTCGACCCTGATGGGCGCGTCCGGCGGCGTGCGGTCGCGGTTGGCATAGCTGAAGGCGCGGGTCAGCACGCCGAGGTGACAGACGTGGTGGACCCGGGTGGTCGGGACCCGTTCCACACCGAGGGCGTCGGCGACGTCCTGGCCGTGCGCCCAGGTCTCCATGAGCCGCGCGGTGACGGACGAGGCCGCACTCATCGGCGGACCGAACCACGGCGCCCGCTGCCGGGGGCCGCGGCCGGAGAACACATCGAGCAGCGCCTGCCGCGACCGTTGGTACCACTCCAGAACCGTTGCGCTGCCGAGGTTCCACCGATCGAAGCTGATCGCATCGATCCAGTTCGACCCACTCGCGACCAGCTCCGCCGCGGCCGTCCCGAACGCCTGCTCGTTTTGGGTGGCCAGCACCGCCAGGTCATCGAAGAAGGCGAGATGTACGACCTGGTCGCGGATCTGCCAGCCCTCCGCCGGCGTCGGCCGCTGCCACTGCTCGTCGGTCAGCGGGTCGATGAGCGAGCACAGCTCGTCGTGCTCGGCCCGCAGATCGTCCAGCAGCGCTCGGTAGTCGTCGTCGTTCATCCGGCACCACCTCCGTCGTCCCCATGATCCTCGACAGTCCCGCAGCATCCCAGCACTGCGTGACCGGAATGTGGCGCTCGATCGGCATTCCGGCAGGACGTGCTGACGGGACGGGTCACGAGGGCCCCATCCTCGTCACCCGCGGGCCGAGTATCGGACAGGTGGCGGACCCGGATCGACGCGGGCCCGATCCTCACGCGGAGGATCGGGCCCGGGGCGGGTCGTGCGCCAGGATCAGCTGGGCAGGCTCTCCGTCAGCTGCGGGGCGACCTCGAACAGGTCACCCACCACGCCGAAGTCGGCGATCTCGAAGATCGGCGCGTCAGGATCCTTGTTGACCGCGACGATCGTCTTGCTCGTCTGCATACCGGCGCGGTGCTGGATGGCGCCGGAAATCCCCAGTGCGACATAGAGCTGCGGCGAGACGGCGGTACCGGTCTGACCCACCTGGAACTGCGGCGGGTAGTAGCCGGAATCGACCGCCGCACGGGAGGCTCCGACCGCGGCACCCAGCTTGTCCGCCAGGGTCTCCACCACGGAGAACTTGTCGGACGAACCGACACCCCGGCCGCCGGAGACGACCTTCTGCGCCGCACCCAGCTCGGGGCGATCACCGGTCGGCTCCAGGTGGACGGCCTTGACGATCGTCCCGGTGGAGCTGTCGGTGCTGAACTCGATCGTTGTCACCGTGCCGTCGGCGGGTGAGGCAGCTCCGTCGATGGCGTTGGCACGCACCGAGATCACCGGCGTACCGCGGGTCACCTTGTACCGCATGGTGTATTCGTCGCCGAGTACCGACTGGGTCGCGACGACGGCGCCGTCCACGATCTCCAGCGCGATGGCGTCGGTGAGCAGACCCGACTCCAGGCGCACCGCGAGCCGTCCGGCGATCTCCCGACCGTCGACGGTCGGCGGGACGAGGATCGCCAGGACGTCGTCTGCCGCCACGATGGCGGCCTGCAGGGCGGCCACCTCGGGGGTGACCAGCAGGGTCTCTGCATCGTCGGACTCGGCGACCAGGATCTTGGCTGCGCCGGCCTCGGCGAGCGGACCGGTCAGCGCCGCAGCGCTGCCGGGCTTGCCGACGACGACGGCGACGGGGGTACCGATGGTGGCTGCAGCGGCCAGCAGCTTGCCGGCGGAACTGTGCAGCTCGCCGCCGAGGTGGTCTACGAGAACGAGAACGTCACTCATGGTTCATAACCTTTCAGGTCCGCTGATCGGGAAGGCCTCGCCGATCGAGCGAACGCAGTGAGTCGAGATCGAGAAGGGATCGGGACGAAGCGTCCCGGGGAACGAGCCTCAGACGAGACGCTGGGCAGCCAGGTACTCGGCGATCGCCTTGCCCCCGTTGCCGTCGTCGGTGATCTTCTGCCCGGCGCTGCGCGGCGGACGCGGAGTTCCGTCGACCACCTGGGTCGAGGCACCGGCCAGGCCGACGGTGGCGAGGTCGAGCCCCAGATCGGCGGCCGACAGCGTGGTGACCGGCTTCTTCTTGGCCGACATGATGCCCTTGAAGTTCGGGTAGCGCGGCTCACCAACCTTCTCGTTGACCGAGACGACGGCCGGCAGTGAGGCGGTCACCTCGCTGTAGCCGGCGTCCATCACCCGCTCTGCAGTGATCGTGGTGCCGTCGATCTCGATCGTCCGGACGGAGGTGACCGCCGCCAGTCCGAGACGCTCGGCCAGCATTGCCGGCACCGAGCCGGTGCGACCGTCGGTGGCCTCGTTGCCGGTGATGATGAGATCGACCGACAGGGTCGCCAGCGCCGCGGCCAGTGCTGCGGACGTGCCGAGGGCATCGGAGCCGGCGAGCCCGTCGTCGACGATGTGAACCGCCTTGTCGGCACCCATGGCGAGTCCCTTGCGCAGCACGTCGGTGGCCGAGGCCGGTCCGAGCGTCACGACGGTGACCTCACCGCCGTGCTTCTCCTTGAGCTGCAGGGCGATCTCCACGCCCTTGGTGTCGATCTCGTCGATCACCTGGTCGGAAGCTGCGCGGTCCTGGACCCAGGTGTCGGTGGTCAGCTTGCGGACCCCGTAGGTGTCGGGGACCTGCTTGACGAGAACAGCGATGTCCATGAGGTTCTTCGCTCCTTTGCGCGATCGTGCGTCGCTTTCGTTGTTACTGGTCGGTAGCCCTTGGGCGCAAGCAGAGTGGCTGTGCGTTGTCTCACGCCGGTCAGTCGTGGGTGAAGGTGGGCGGACGCTTCTCGACGAAGGCCGCCATCCCCTCCTTCTGGTCGTGCGTGGCGAAGGTCGCGTGGAAGACCCGTCGCTCCAGCCGCAGCCCCTCGGCCAGGGTCGTCTCGAAGGCTCCGTTGACGACCTCCTTGGCCATGGCGGCGATCGGCCCGCTGTAGGAGGCGATCGTGGTCGCGGTGGCCAGCGCATCTTCCAGCAGGTCGGCGACCGGCACGATCCGCGCGATGAGACCGGCCCGCTCGGCCTCCTGCGCCTTCATGGTCCGGCCGGTGAGGATGAGCTCCATCGCCTTCGCCTTACCGATCGCCCTGGTCAGGCGCTGGGAGCCGCCGATCCCGGGGATGACGCCCAGTTTGATCTCCGGCTGCCCGAAGACCGCAGTGTCGGAGGCCAGGATGAAGTCGCACATCATCGCCAGCTCGCAGCCACCGCCGAGGGCATACCCGGACACCGCAGCGATGATCGGGGTCCGGAGTCGGGTGAGGTCGTCCCACCGTCCGAACAGGTCGTCGGTGTAGACCTCCGGATACCCCAGCGGCTGCATCTCCTTGATGTCCGCGCCGGCCGCGAAGGCCTTCTCGGAGCCGGTGACGACGATGGCGCCGATGTCCGGGTCCGCGTCGAAAGCCGTTGCAGCACTGACGACCTCGTGCATGAGGCGACTGTTGAGCGCGTTGAGCGCCTTCGGGCGATCCAGGGTGATCAGGCCGACGCGGGCCGCTTGATCAGGCCGGCTCACGGTGATGGTCTCGAAATCGGTGCGGGGCAGTTCGGTCTCGGGCACGATCCTCCTCGGGTTCTCTTCACGGATCTCTGCGGCCACGTCCGTGTTGCGACGGGGCCCGGGTCAGCGGGTCGGGATCAGACTGCGGGCGATGACGACCTGCATGATCTCGTTCGTACCTTCGAGGATCTGGTGCACGCGCAGGTCGCGGACGATCTTCTCGATGCCGTACTCGGCCAGATAACCGTAGCCACCGTGGATCTGCAGCGCAGCGTTGGCCACCTCGAACCCACTGTCGGTGGCGAACTTCTTGGCCATCGCGCAGAGGGCCACCTTGTCCGGGTGGTTGCTGTCCAGCATCTCAGCGGCCCGGTACAGCAGCAGCTGAGCGGCTTCGAGCTTGGTCGCCATGTCGGCCAGGGTGAACTGGATGCTCTGCAGACGGTTGATGGGGCCGCCGAACGCCTCGCGCTCCGACGCGTAGCGCAGCGCCGCTTCGAAGGCGCCGCGAGCTCCGCCGAGGGAGGCAGCACCGATGTTCAACCGACCCCCGTTGAGGCCGCTCATCGCGATCTTGAAGCCCTGCCCCTCGATCCCGATCAGGGCGCTCGCCGGGATCCGGCAGTCCTGCATGATCACCTGCCGGGTCGGCTGACAGTTCCAGCCCATCTTGTGCTCGTTCGGCCCGAACGACAGGCCCTCGGAACCGTCCTCGACGATGAAGGCGCTGATCCCCTTGGCACCGTCGTCGGAGGTCCTGGCCATCACCAGGTAGATCTGGGTCGCCCCGGCACCGGAGATGAACTGCTTCACCCCGTTGAGCACATAGTGGTCGCCGTCCCGCACCGCGCGGGTGCTCAGCGCGGCCGCATCGGAACCGGCTCCGGGTTCGGTGAGGCAGTACGAGCCCAGCGACTGCATCGCAGACATCGCCGGCAGGTAGCGGGCCTGCTGCTCCTCGGTGCCGAAGGCGTCGATCATCCAGGCGACCATGTTGTGGATGGAGATGTAGGAGGCCAGGGCCGGATCACCGGTCGCGAGCGCTTCGATGATCAGGGCCGCATCGAGCCGGCTCAATCCCGATCCGCCTGACGACTCACGGACGTACATCCCGCCCATGCCCAGTTCGCCCGCCTTGGCCAGGACGTCCACCGGGAAGTGCTTGGTGCGGTCCCAGTCGGCGGCGTTCGGCACCAGGAACTCTGCCGAGAACTGCCGAGCCACGGCGCGCAGCTCGCGCTGGTCGGCGGTCAGATCGAACACGGGGTCCTCCGTTGGTCCGGTGATGAGGTCGGATCCGGCAGATGCGCGGAGATCCAACTGTTGGGCATCCTACTATTTCGGCGACGCGACGAGCGCCTTCCCCGGATCGATCCCGTCACACCGTCCGGTGACCCCTCCGCAACCTGCGGCACCGTCCGGATCGGCCTGGGCCCCGAAACACTGCCGACACCGGTGAACGCGGGTGAACGTCCGTGCGTATCCACCTGCGATCACCCCTGTCGGACCCGCCGACGAGCAGCGAGAGGAGACCGACCGTGCGCGTGCGCAGCATCCTGCGGCACCAGCCCGTCAGTTCCCGACTCGACGATCCCGAGGCTCTCCGCGCTGCGTACGACGCTCATGGCAGCGAGCTCTACCGTTTCGCAGTCCGTCAGTTGGGCGACGACGGGGCCGCCCAGGACGTCGTGCAGGAGGTCTTCCTGCGGGCCTGGCGCTCGGCGTCGTCATTCGATCCCGAGGTGGCCAGCCTGCGGGTCTGGCTGTACGCGATCGCCCGGAACACGGTGATCGACGAGGCCCGGCGGCGTTCCGTGCGGCCGGTCAGCGCCGGCACCCCGGTCGACGAGCAGCTGGCGTCGACCGTGCGCATCGACGAACAGGTGATGGACCGGTGGATCGTCGAGGAGGCGCTGGTCAAGATCAGCAGCGAGCACCGCGCGGTGATCGTCGAGGTCCATCTGCGCGGCCGCTCAGCGAACGAGGTGGCCGGCGAATGGGGCGTCCCGCCCGGCACGGTCCGCTCACGGGTGTTCTATGCACTGAAATCCTTGAAGCTGGCGATGGAAGAGATGGGGGTCGAGCCGTGAACGAGAGCACCCACCGCGAACTGCGGGAGTCACTCGGCTGGCTGGCCATCGGCCGGGTCGAGGATGCCGAACGCTCACGCCTCGAAGCGCACCTCGATGGCTGTGCAGCCTGCCGCGCCGAGCTGGCGGACCTGGTGGCCACGACCGGGAGACTTGCGCTGGTCGACCCGGATCGGCTCGACGACCAACCCGCTCCCCCGGCCGACCTGGGCGATCGGGTGATCACCGCGGCTCTGAGATCGGGACACCCGCGTCGTCGGACGGGCTGGCTGGTGGCGGCCGCGGCGGCCGTAGTGCTGGCGCTCGGCGGGTTGGGAGGCTGGCTGCTCCGGCCGGTCCCGCAGGTTGCCACCGTCCCTCTCGAGCCGGTGGCCGTGACGTCCAACGACACCGCTGTGCGGGCCAGTGCCGAGCTGATCCCGCACACCTGGGGGGTCGAGATCCAGTTGACCGCAACGGGTTTCTCCGCCGGAGAGCGTTACACGGTCGAGGTGGTGTCGGCCGACGGCACGCATCCGGGAGCAGGAGCGTTCATCGGGGTGGGCGAGCGCAGCATGCGCTGCAACCTCAACTCCCCCGTTCTGCGCTCCGATGCCACCGGCTTCCGGGTGCTCGACGACTCCGGCGCTGTGGTTGTCGCCAGCTCGTTCTGATCGCTGCGTCCAGCAGGATCCGGGCAGATCCATCCGTCTGTCGGAATCGGTGAACGAACCCGAGATCGCCTGCGTAGTCACTGATGTCAACCACCAAGCACCATCAGGAGGCATCATGATCGCCAGCAGGACTCGAGCGGTTCTCTGCTCAGCAGCAGCACTCGCATTCGGAGCGGCATTCGTTCCCACCGGTACGGCGGGCGCCGAAACCATGGTGGCGGAACCGGACTCCTTCACCTCTGCCTTCACCGCGATGGCCACCCCGGACATGGTGATCAACCCCGACGGCGTCGTCACCCCCGGCGCCGCGGGCGCGTACGGCACGTTCAACTACCGGATCAACTCGGATCTCGACGTGATCTGTTACGACATCACGGTCGAGGGCATCACCGCCCCGTTCATGAGTCCCGCCAAGACCGCGACGCACATCCACCAGGCTCCGGCCGGCAAGCCCGGACCGCCGCGGATCGCCTTCCCCAACCCGATCGAGCAGCCGAGTGGGGCGTTCCAGTCCTCCGGTTGCCTGAAGGGCCCGTTCACCACCGGGGTCAAGAACGTCGACACCGGGATCGACACGGGCGTGGGCTTCACCGTGAAGCAGATCGAGGACGATCCGGCAGCGTTCTTCACCGACACCCACACCGCTGCGAACCCGGTCGGGGCCGTCCGCGGCCAGCTCACCGCCGTCCCACTGGGTGGCGTGGAGACCGGCGCCGGTGGTACCGCTGCCGGTAGCCCGGCAGAGCTCCCGCTGCTGCCCATCGGTGCCGGCCTGGCCGTCCTGCTCGGTGCCGGAGTGATGCTGCACCGCAAGGCAACGGCCTGATCATGGTGACGTCCGCCGAGCGCCCCGCTCCGAATCGGAGCGGTCGGCGGGCATCCATGACGGCACTGCTGATGACGATGATCGGAACCGGTTGTGCCGCCGACGGCGGTCGAGCGACACAGGAGTCGAGACCCCCGGCCACGGCGATCGCCTCCTCCGCATCGCAGACGCCGACCACCGCCGCCACCGGATCGGCTGACCCCGATCTGACGACCGCCGCCGGTCGGACAATTGACGCCGGTCGAGCGACGCAGGAGTCGAGACCCCCTCAGAGCTCGACGACGCCGATCACCCCTCCGACCGGGCCGAGCACGACGACGACCCTGGTACCCACGGGCCCGTCGGCACCCTCGACCACCGCACCTGCGCCGGTCTCCCTCGACGTGGACTCGATCGGGATCTCCGAATCGCTGATCACCCTGGGCCTCACCGCCGAGGGCGCCGCCGAAGTGCCGACCGACTACGCCAGGGCCGGATGGTTCACCGGCGGCGGACGACCCGGCACCATCGGCCCGACCGTCATCCTCGGCCACGTCGACTCGAAGACCGGCCCTGCCGTGTTCTTCCGACTCCGCGAGCTGCAGACCGGCGTGCAAATTCGCCTCGGGCTGGCCGACGGCACCACCGCGACCTATGCGATCTCGGCTGTGGACAAGTACTCCAAGGACGACTTCCCCACCTTTGCCGTCTACGGCGCCACCCCACGAGACACGGTCCGGCTCGTCACCTGCGGTGGCGAGTTCGACCGTGCCGCCGGCAGCTATCTCGACAACGTCGTGGTGACCGCCGAGCGGATCGCCTGACTCAGCAGATCTCGATCACCGGTCGAGCGAGGACAGCGGTCGAGCGAGGGACGAGACCCCGTTGCGGCACAACCGGTTCCGGAACGATGGGATCTCGTCGCGCTCGTTCCTCTCTTGCTCGATCACCGGAGGGGCGCAACGGGATCTCGTCGCGCCTGTTCCTCGCTTGCTCGATCACCGAAGGGGCGCAACGGGATCTCGGCGCGCTCGTTCCTCGGGCCCTGCCAGATCACCGAGCGAGGAACTCCCGCAGCCCGGCGAGGAGGCGGTCGACGTCGTCGTCGGAGGTGTAGGCGGCCACGCCGATCCGCAGGCCACCCTCGTCCGGCAGGCCCAGACTCCGAGCCGGTTCCACTGCGTAGAACGAACCCGACGGCACGAGCACGTCCCGGCCGGCCAGGTACGCCGACGCCTCCTTGACCGACCGACCGGGAAAGGTCACCAGCAGCGTGGGGGTCCGGCTGGCGGCCCGGGAGTACAGCACAGCACCCAGCGCCGTGAGACCTGATTCCAGCCGTTCGCGCAGCACGGTCTCGCGCTCGTCGAGCGTCTCCAGGGCCGAGACCAAGCGCGCACGGCGGGTGTCGCCTGTCCCCCAGGACGCGATGAAGTCGATCGCAGCGGTGGCACCTGCCATGATCTCGTAGGGCAACGTGCCGAACTCAAACCGCTCGGGTACTACGTCCGTCGACGGCAGCAACTTGTCGGGGTGGATCGACTCGAGCAGCTCTGGAGAGGCCGCGAGCACTCCGCAGTGCGGGCCGAAGAATTTGTACGGCGAGCAGACGAACAAGTCGGCGCCGAGCGCGGGGACGTCGATCAGGGTGTGGGCCGCGGCGTGCACCCCGTCGACGTACAGCAACGCTCCGACCGCGTGCACCTGGTCGGCCACGGCAGCAATGTCGGGCCGGGTGCCGATCAGATTCGAGGCGGCGGTCACCGCGACCAGCCTGGTCCGCTCCCCGATCACTGCAGCCATGCTCGCAGCGTCGAGCTCCCCGGTCGCCGGGTCGATGTCGATCCAGCGCACGGTGGCGCCGGCAGCCTCGGCCGCCTGCACCCACGGCCGGACGTTCGCGTCGTGGTCGAGCCTGCTGACCACCACCTCGTCGCCCTTCGTCCAGGTCTTCGCCAACGCCCGGGAGAAATCGTAGGTGAGCTGGGTCGCCGATCGTCCGTAGACGATTCCCTCGGCCGGCATGGCCAGGAAGTCGGCATATGCCGCACGGAAGGCACCGACGACAGTGTCGGCGTTGCGCTCCGAGCTGACCGAGGTCCCTCGATTCGACAGCGGACCAGTCAGTGTGACGGAGATCGCCTGCCCGACCACGGCCGGCGTCTGGGTACCGCCCGGACCGTCGAAGTGCGCGATCCCCGACGCGAGTGAGGGGAATGCGCCACGGAAGGATTCGACCGAGAACGGGGTTGTGACTGCTGCGGCGGCGTTCATCTGATTCCTCCAGGTCGGAAGCCCGGAGCGTATCGCCCGGACACGTTGTGATCGAACACCGCTCGGCCGGCACACCCCGACAGCAGGAGAACAGTCATGCCACGTCCCGGACAGCCGCTGCGTCGCCTCGGCTTCCTCACCATCGGCCTCTTCGACGGGGCGGATCCGGGTCCAGGGCACGAGAGCACCCTGCAGATCATCCAGCTGGGCGAGCAGCTCGGGTTCGACAGCGCGTGGCTGCGTCACCGGCACCTGCAGTTCGGCATCTCCTCACCGATCGCGATCATGGCCGCTGCCAGCCAGCGCACCAGCAGGATCGAACTCGGCACTGCCGTCACCCCGCTCGGCTGGGAGAACCCGCTGCGGCTCGCGGAAGACCTGGCCACCGTCGACGTGCTCTCGGGCGGGCGGATCAATCCCGGCGTCAGCGTCGGTCCGCCGATGCAGTTCGACTCCGTGAAGCACTCCCTCTACCCCGACACCGCCGCGCAGGAGGACTTCTCCTACGAGCGGGTGCTGCGGCTGCAGCGGTTCCTGCGCGGCGACCGGGCGAGTTCCTTCTCCGGAGCGCAGGGCATCGAGACGTTCTCCGAGCGGGTGCAGCCGCACTCCCCGGGTCTAGCCGACCGGCTCTGGTACGGCGGCGCGAGCCTGCGCTCCACCCGGTGGGCGGGTGAGGTCGGGTTGAATCTGCTGACCAGCAGCGTCGTGAAGGCCGAGGACGGTCCGGCGAATGCAGCAGGTGGGTTCGATCTGTTCGATGCGATCCAGACCGGGCACATCACTGCTTTCCGGGCGGGCCACCCCCGGGGCGAGGCGGCCAGGGTCTCGCAGGGGCTGGTGGTGATCCCCACCGACACCGCGACCGGTGCCCAGCGGGACAAGTACCACTCCTACGCCGCCGGGCGACTCCCCCGCACCCGGGAGCCGCAAGGTCCGGCGAGGATGCTGTTCGCCCCCGACCTGGTCGGCACGTCCGACGAGATCGCCGAAATGCTGTACGCCCGCAACGCCTTCGGGCTGGTCGATGAGGTGGCGTTCGCACTGCCGTTCACGCTGGAGCACGAGGACTACGTCCAGATCCTCACCGATCTGGCGACGAACCTGGGGCCGGCGCTGGGCTGGACGCCGGCAGCCTGACGAGCGCTCGGCGGGTGCCGGGCCGCCCGTGGACCGCGGCGGGCGCGCGGAGTGCCAAGATCGAGCCATGAGCACCGGCGCTTACCGCGAGTCCTACGACCGCAGCATGGCCGACCCCGAGGGTTTCTGGCTCGACGCCGCCAAGGCCATCGACTGGATCACCCCGCCGACGAAGGCGTTGGACGATGCGCGGCCACCGTTCTACCGATGGTTTCCCGACGGCACCCTGAACACCTGTTTCAACGCGGTCGACCGGCACGTCGCATCCGGCCGCGGCGACCAGGCCGCGGTGATCCACCACAGCCCGGTGACCGACTCCGTCACCACGCTCACCTACCGGGAACTGCTCGAGCAGGTCCAGCGGGCCGCCGGCGCCCTGGTGGCCCGCGGCGTCGGCAAGGGCGACCGGGTGATCATCTACCTGCCGATGATGGCCGAAGCGGTGATCTCGATGTTGGCCTGCGCGCGGATCGGCGCCGTGCACTCGGTCGTCTTCGGTGGATTCGCCCCCGCCGAGCTCGCTGCCCGCATCGACGATGCCCGGCCGGTGGCGCTGATCACCGCCACCTGCGGGATCGAACGCGGACGGGTGCTGCCGTACCTGCCGATGGTGCGAGCAGCCATCGAACGCGCCACCGCGCAGGCGCCGATCGTCCTCGTGATCGCCCGCCCGCAGCAGGTGGAGACGCTGCAGGACAACGAGATCGACTGGGCGACGGCGCTCGCCGGCGCCGAGCCGGTGATCGACTGCACCGAGGTCGCCGCCACCGATCCGCTGTACATCCTCTACACCTCCGGCACCACCGGGAAGCCGAAAGGCATCGTCCGAGACAACGGCGGTCATGCCGTCGCGCTACGGCGATCGATGACGGACGTCTTCGGCATCCAGCCGGGCGAGGTGTGGTTCACCGCCTCGGACGTCGGCTGGGTGGTCGGCCACTCCTACATCGTCTACGCACCGCTGCTCACCGGCTGCACCACCGTGGTCTACGAGGGCAAACCCGTTGGTACACCGAATGCCTCGGCATTCTGGCGGGTCCTCGCACAGCACAGGGTGAGCGGCATGTTCACTGCCCCGACCGCGATCAGGGCGATCAAGAAGGACGACCCGGACGGGACCCTGCTGGCCGGACACGACGTGTCGGCGCTCCGCACGCTGTTCCTTGCCGGCGAGCGTCTGGATCCCGACACCTGGCAGTGGGCAACGGATCTGCTCGATGTCCCGGTGATCGACAACTGGTGGCAGACCGAGACCGGCTGGCCGATCGCAGCCAATCCGGTCGGCACCGAACTGTTCCCCGTCAAGCCAGGATCGGCGACCTTCCCGAGCGTCGGCTACGACGTCCGCGTGCTCGACGAACGCGGCACACCGGTGACCGCGGGGGTCGAGGGCGCCGTCAGTATCAAGCTGCCGCTACCGCCGGGCACCCTGCAGACCCTCTGGGGCGATGACGACCGGTATGTCGACGGCTACCTCGCGGCGTTCGACGGCTACTACTCCACGGGTGACGGCGGTTATCTGGACGACGACGGTTACCTGTGGATCATGGGCCGTACCGACGATGTACTGAACGTCGCCGGCCACCGGTTGTCGACCGGTTCGTTGGAGGCCGCACTGGCCGGCCATCCGGCAGTGGCCGAGTGCGCGGTCATCGGTGTCGTCGACGAGCTCAAGGGGCAGGTACCCAGGGCACTCGTCGTGCTCAAAGGCGCGACCCAGCTCGACCCCGCCGCAGTGGCGACGCTGAGAGCCGAACTGGTGCAACGGGTCCGGGACGAGGTCGGCGCCGTCGCCTCGCTGCGCCGAGTCGACGTGGTGGATGCGTTGCCCAAGACCCGGTCGGGCAAGATCCTGCGCCGCACGATGCGGCAGATCGCCGACGGCGTCACCGCACCGGTCCCCAGCACCATCGAGGACCCCGCGGTGCTGCAGGCCCTGGAACCGGTGCTGACCGCTCCGGCGCAGCCCTGATCGCCGCCGGGGTGTGCGGACCTGCCGCACAGGGAACTGTCGAACCATGAGCCCGATGACGACCCGGTGGCTGTTCGGCGACCAACTGGGACCGCACTTCCTCGACGCCCCCGAGCAGCCGGTGGTGATCATCGAGAGCCGGGCCGTCTTCCGACGCAAGGCCTTCCACCGGGCCAAGGCGCATCTGGTGCTGTCGGCGATGCGGCATCGGGCCGCGGAACTGGGCGATCGCTGCCAGTACATCGTGGCGGACACCTACGCCGAGGGCCTCGCGCAGGTGGAGGGTCCGATCTCAGTCTGCGCACCCACCTCGCACGCTGCCGACGACTTCGTCCGCAGCCTCGGCGACGTCACGGTCCTCGAGCCGCGCGGCTTCGCCTCCCCTCGGGAGGAGTTCCGCCGGTGGGCGGACGGCCGCGGGCAGAAGCGGCTGCTGATGGAGGATTTCTACCGCGATGCCCGGCGCCGGCTCGACGTGCTGATGGACGGTGACGAGCCGGTCGGTGGCCGGTGGAACCTGGACGCCGACAACCGCGAGCCACCGCCTGCCTCCGGCGTTCTCGACATCGCGGAACCTTGGTGGCCCACCGAGGACGAGATCGACGAGCAGGTACGGGCCGACCTGGACGCCATGGCGGACGACGGGGTCGCCTTCGTCGGCCGCGACGGCCCCCGACGGTTCGCCGCCACCCGCCCCCAGGCACTGCGGGTGCTCCGGGGATTCCTCGAAGGTCGGCTGGCACAGTTCGGCCCCTACGAGGACGCCATGCTCGCCGGCGACCAGTGGATGGCGCATTCGCTGCTGTCGGCTCCGCTCAACCTCGGGTTGATCGACCCGATGGAGGTCGTCCACCGCGTCGAGCAGGCCCACATCGACGGCGCGGTCCCGCTGCAGTCGGCGGAGGGTTTCATCCGGCAGCTCATCGGCTGGCGCGACTACGTCTGGCACCTGTACTGGTACCTGCCGCGCGACTACCGACACGGCAATCATCTGGCCGCCCGCCGTACGATCCCCGACTGGTTCGCCGAACTCGACGCGGACGCCGTCGAAGCAGCATGCCTGAAGGACGTCCTGGCCGGGATCCGCGATCACGGTTGGGTGCACCACATCCCGCGTCTGATGGTGCTGGGAAGCTATGCGCTGCAACGGGGATGGAGCCCCGCCGAGCTGCTCGACTGGTTCCACCGGTGCTTCGTCGACGGCTACGACTGGGTGATGGTCGCCAACGTCATCGGAATGTCGCAGTTCGCCGACGGCGGGGTGATGGCCACCAAGCCGTACACCTCGGGCGGCGCGTACGTGAACAAGATGAGCGACTACTGCGGCGGCTGCCGGTACTCACCCAGGATCAGGGTCGGCGAGAAGGCATGCCCCTTCACCGCCGGGTACTGGTGGTTCCTGGCCCGCAACTCCGAGCGTCTGCAGGGCAACTTCCGGATGTCCCAGCCGCTGAAGGGTTTGCAGCGACTAGCCGATCTGGACGCGGTGATCGATCAGGAGGACCGCAGAGGATCTGCGGCACCCTGATCGACGCCCGCCGCTCTCCCGGCGACCGGGAGGGCCAGCACGAAACAGGAGCCCCCGCCGGGCCGTTCACGGCAGACCAGCGACCCCCGGTGCTGGGTGGCGATGCTCGCGGCGATCGGGAGACCCAGACCTGATCCGGAGCCCTGCCGGGCCGCATCCAGCCGCACGAACCGCTCGAAGATCCGCCGTCGCTGCTCGACCAGCACCCCGGGGCCGTCGTCCGTGATCGTGACGGTCAGCATCCGACCGTCGGATCCGCGGGGCACCTCGGGACGGTCGCGAAGCGGAGGGCGTTGTCGAGCAGGTCGCTGACCGCCCGTCGCAGCGAGTCGGCGTCCCCGACGACCCGGGTCACGCCGCCAGGTTCGGACCACCCGATCACCGGATGGCAGTCGGTCGAGCGGGTACGCGCGGCGTCGACCTCCTGACGCACCAGCCCGGCGAGATCGAGCTCCTGCACCGGACGCACCTGCGGCGAGGTCTCGAGCCTCGTCACCAGCATCACGTCGTCCACCAGCCGGGCGGCACGGCGAGCCTGCCGGATCACGTCCAGGGTGCGCTGTTCCCGTTCGGCGCGTTCCAGGTTCTCGTCGAGCAGCAGGCGCTCGCTGCCGGCGATCACCCCGGCGATCGGCGTCCGCAGATCGTGCGAGGCGTCGGCGAGGAACTGCCGCATCTTCTCCTCCGCGGCGCAGCGCGGAGATGAAGGCCTCGACCAGGTTGGGGTCGTAGGCGTCGTAGCCCCAGACCTGACTGAGGATCTGCGCCTTCGACAGCACCCGGCCGGGATGCCTGGCCAGGAACGCGAGCAACCGGAACTCGGTGGCGGTCAGCGGCAGGAACGACCCACCCCTGGAGGCCTCGCCGGTGTTCTCGTCGACGACCAGATCGGAGATCTGCACCACCGGCTCCCGCAGGTGTCCCGCACGCCGCAGTACCGCACGGATCCTGGCCAACAGTTCTGCCATCACGAACGGCTTCACCAGGTAGTCGTCGGCTCCCGAATCGAAGCCGTGCAGGCGATCTGCGACGTCGTCGCGGGCGGTGAGGAAGACAATGGCGCACTCCGAGGTGGACCGCAGGCGATGCGCGAGCCGGAACCCGTCCACCCCGGGCACCATGACGTCGAGGACCGCCAGCTCGGGACGGAACCCGCCGGCGATCTCGTCGAGGTCGGTGCCGTCCGGCCGGGCATGCACCCGGTATCCCGCACCGCCCAACCCGTCCTCCAACGCCGCCCGGAGGGTGTCGTCGTCCTCGATGACGAGCACCCGCACCGCATCCGGTCGCAGATCCGACCGCTCCGCGGCACGCTCACCCGCTGCCTGGGTGGAGAAGCCTGTCCCTGTCATGAGCTCGAGCCTGCCCCGGGTTTCTGAAAGTCCGCTGAAGACCACGCCGGAAGACCGTCGATTCAGCCCGCCTTCAGTTTCGACGCCGAACGTGGCGCTCAACGGACCAGCCCGGTCCGAGGGCCACCACACCAGCGATGGCCCGAGTACGAGAGGACACATCGTGAACGAGAACCACCAGCACGAGAACAGCACCAACACCTGGGCCGACTACGCCGCCCGACAGACCGGCAGTGCCCAGGCCCCCGCACCGACCCGCAGCGGCCGCCGCAGGATCATCATCGGCGCCGCTGCCCTGCTCGCCATCGGTGGTGTGGCCGGCGGAACCGCGCTGGCCAATGCCGGCACCGTCTCGCGCAGTGCGGCGGTCGGCTACCAGGCAGGTCCGGCCGTCGACCCGAGCGAGACGGCTGGGGCCGAGGGGTCCACCGACTCCGAGTCGACCGCTCCCGCGGGAGGCACGGAAGCCGCCCCGGCCCCGCGTGACACCGACGCCTCGAAGCCCACGCCGCAGCCCCACCTGAACGGCACCGTCACCGGGACCGCCGACGGCGCGATCACCATCAAGGACCACGAGGGCTTCACCCGTGTCATCAACGTGAGCGACGCGACGAAGTACACCGGCAACCTCACCGCGACTCCCGCGGGCGGCGCCGAGATCCACGCGATCGGCACGGTCAACGCCGACGGCATCTCGCTCGATGCCACCGAGGTTCGGTGCGCGGCCGACTCCGCCGGCCGGTGGCCCCGGAGCTGACGGCAGGGGCACGGGTGGCAAGGGCCCGGGCGGCAAGGGACCCGCCGCTGACGGCAAGGGTCCCGGCGCCGATGGCAAGGGACCGGGCGCCGATGGTAAGGGACCGGGCGCCGATGGCACGGGACCGGGTTCTGACACCCCGAAGCCCCCCACCGGCACGGACGCCCCCGAGGCACCCAGTGGCACCGATGCACCGGCCCCGCCGAGCGATGCCCCGGCCGCACCGTCGACCGAGTCGTCGGCTCCGACCACCACCGGATGATCTCCCGGCGGTGAACGAAACGGGTCGCGGCCTCTACAGGCGGGACCCGTGCAGACCGGCCAGGTCACGGATCGGGCCGTTGCAGCGATAAGAAGGTGACGGGTGCTCCGGTGGGCCGGGGCACCCGTCTCCGTTCGGTCCACCCGCCGCTCGGCCCCGCCACCAGCTTGTCGCTTGCGATACGGGCAGCCGTTCGGCGTCAGCCACTTGTCGCTTGTGCGATACGGGCAGCCGCTTGCGAAAAGGGCGCCCTCGTCACCAGCAACAGCGCTCGTCACCAGCGACAACGGGCGCGGGGCACCAGCTCAGCAGACGACCAGCAGGAACCCGCCGGCCGGCACAGTCAGCCGCTGGCGTCCGGCACGCAGCCGCAGCTCCTGCACCGTCCGGCCGTCCTTGTCGCAGACCCAGGCGCGCCCGGAGCGCTGCACCGTGAGCTGCTTGGTCCGTGACTGCCGGGCCTTCGAACTGATCAACCAGACCTCCCGGCCGTCTCCGGTAGCAGTGAGGGTGGCCAGCTCCGGCATGACCTGCAGAGCGTCCACCCGACCGGTCCCGCGGGCACCGGTCAGCACGACACTCCGTGCGCCGGCGGCAACGGTGCCCAGCAACTCGACCGGCAGCAGCTCGTCGGGTGACGGTGCGGCGCCCTGGGCGCCGGTGCCGAACTCGACGGCGCCCAGACTGCGGGAACCGGCGCTCGCCCTTGTACGACCGTCACTTCCGGCGGTCCTGGCGATCACCGGCTGCACCAGTCGGTCCTGGTCGGATGCAGGCAGCGTGAACGTGATGGTTCCGCTCGTGCCCAGCTCGACAGCGGAGCCGCTCCAGAGTGATTCCCCGGTCCACGCCGACTCGGGGGTGAACACCCGCGCGGCGCCGGCCAACGTGGCCGACTCAGCCTCGAGCACTTGCAGCCCGTCCGTGCGGGACTGTCCCGTCGCCGCGCGAGCCAGCGCGGCCAGCTCGGGGTGGGCATCGAGCACCTGCATGCTCAGCACGCCGTGGATCGTCGATTCTGCGCCACCGTTGCGGTTGACGGTGCCATCGGCAGCCACCCCGTCCGCGGTCCACCCGGTCTGCGGGTCGTAGACCGGCGTCCCGGCGGCATTCGCGCCGAAGTACCACGCGGCGGCCAGACCGCCGAGTGCGCTGATGGCAGGCCGTCGGGTGGCCTCGCCGACCCTGACGCAGGCCTGGAGCCGGGCATCGACGCCGTAGGCGATGATCACCTTGTCGCCCGGGGTCGGCAGGAGTCCGTTCACCGGTCCGGTGGAGGTGAGCAGGTGTGCGGTGAAGCCGGCTGTGTCGCCGACGGCCGCCGGCAGCAACGCCTTGTCCTTCAGCGCGCTCGATGCCGCCGCGAGTGCGGACGACATCTGCGATCCCCAGGCGTGCCAGTCGGATCGGGACAGCGCCCAGGGCAACACGGCGCGGAACGGCCACCGGGTGGTCGTGCCGTCGGCCATCTCGGCGACACCGCGGGCGAACTTCTCGAGCGCGGTGGCCGCCCGACGGGCGTGCGGCCCGCCGGCGTGGACGTATGCCGCCAGCCCCAGCATGGCCTCGGAGGTCGCGTCCGCACCGTCGACGATCAACCAGTCGGGCACCTTGGTCCCGTGGATCACCTGGTACTTCCCGTACCGCACGAGCACGTCCCGCTCGAGCGCTGTCAGGGTCAGGGCGACCCGGTCCGACAGGAACTTCGCGAAATGTGCATCATGCCGCCGGAAGGCCGCATAGCCCTCGCCGTACGCCCAGAGGGTGCGTGCCGTCCAGTAGCTGACGGCGCTGTCGGCCGGGTTGGGATCGTCCGGCGGGGTGGGCTCGCGGTTGAAGGAACCGTCCGGCTGCATCCACAGGATGCCGTTGCCGGCCGATGCTCCGGTCAGGGTCTGGAAGTACGCGACCCCGCGAAGCTGTTGGTAGGCCTGTTGCATCGCGTGGCGCGAGCCGGTGGCCTGCCACTCGCGGAGGTAACAGACGGCGGCGCGGGTCATGTCGTCGCTGTCGTAGGCGCCCTGGCCCCAGGTGTCGGTGGCCGCGTCGTACGGCCCGCCGCCCACCCGGCGGAAACCGCCGCCGTCCACTGCATCCGCGTAGACCCAGATCACTCCGATCCGAGGATCGCTGTCGAGCCGATAGGTGTTGTGGGCCGCGGTTGCCGTCACCGCGACCCGATCGGTGAGGAAGTCCAGGTGCGCCAGGTTGGTCAGCCGTTTCCGACCGGGTTTCCGGCCACCGGTGGACACCGTGCCGACCGGCTCGGTGGCGGCGGTACCCGCGGCGGCGGTGCCCGCGAGGGTTGCGGTGGCGGCGAGCGCGCCGCCGACGGCGATCACGGCTCGCCGGGACAGTGCTGCTGGTGGAGAGTGCGGTGACGACGTCATTGTCTCAGGCCTCCGGGTCGGGGATGGGGGGTCGCGCGGCGGGCTGCAGGAGCAGCCGGATCAGGCTTCGGTGCGGACGAGCTCGGCGACACCGATCTTGGAATCGGCCATGCCGTAGAAGACGAACGTGCGGTCGCCGATCTTCTCGATCGCGGTCGGGAAAACGACGTTGGGGACGATGCCGTTGCGCTCGTCCTCGGTCTCGGCCGACAACAGAGGTGTGTCGGAGCGCGCCAGGATGCGGGTGGGATCGCCGGCGTCGAGCAGCAAGGCTCCGGCGGCGTAGTTGACCTTCGGCTGCTGGTCGGTGCCCTCGATGAGTTCACCGGTGACCCCGTGATGGATCACCAACCAGCCTTCGGGAACCCTGATGGGTGCCGGTCCGGCACCGATCTTGAGGGCCTCGAACTCCTTCTCGGGCATCGCGACGACCTGGTGACCACCGAGTGAGGTGAGCGCGGAGATGTCGTCGCGGACCGCTGCAGCCGGTACGAAGCTGATCCAGATGCCGGGTCGGGGATCGGTGATCCCGGCAGGCAGCGGCTCACCGGCGCCCGGGGCGATCCAGCTCAGGTCCCACATCGGACGGTGCAGGACCGCGAACGACTCGACGCCGTCCGGCCCGGTGACCGTCTCGGGGAACACCAGCACGTCCTTGTTCGGGTACAGGTTCAGATCCGTGTCGAGATCGTCCTGGTAGCGGAAGTGCAAGGGACCCAGGCGCTTCCAGGTGCGCAGATCTTCCGACACGGCCAGGGCGGCCCGCGGTCCGAGCGGGCCGTAGGCCACATAGGTCATGACGTGCACGCCGAATTCGGCAAGGTAGGTGGTGCGCGGGTCTTCCACCCCGCCATGGTCGGCACCACGTTCCCAGCCGCGATCCGGTTCCAGCACCACCCCTTCGCGCTCCACCCCGACCGGGACGCCGTCCTCGATGATCAGCTTCGCCAGCCCGACGCGGGAGACGTTGCCGTCCGCGACCAGCCGCGGCAGCAGGTACAGCGTGCCGTCGGGAGCGCGGCCGGATGCGGGATTGAGCACCCCCTCCGCCTCCAGCGGATTGCCGGGCTCCGGCGTCATGACGATCCCGATGCGTTGCAGCACATAGGGAATCGTGGAAGTGACTGTGGAACTGGGGGTCATGGTCATCCTTTCACACCCGATCCGAGATCGGTCGAGACGAAGTGTCGTTGGAAGGCGATGAACAACGCGACGGCCGGGGCCGCCAGCACCACCGCACCGGCGAGGATGGCGCCGAAGGGGTTGGCGACGCTGGAGGCGACGGTGGAGATGTAGTTCGCCAGTGCCACCGCGAGCGGTTGCTTGGCTGCGTCCTTGGTGATCAGGAACGGCCAGAGGAACTCGTTCCACGGTCCGATGAACGTCAGCAGGACCGCCGTCAGCATGGCCGGCCGGACCAGTGGCAGCGCCACCGACCACAACGTCCTGATCTCGCCGGCACCGTCGATCCTGGCCGCGTCGAACAGTTCGGCGGGCAACTGCAGGAAGTACTGCCGGAAGATGAACACCGCTGTCGAGTTGATCGCGAACGGCAGGATCATCCCGAGGTAGTTGTCCGAGAGACCGTAGTCACGGGCGATCAGCACATAGAGCGGGATCATCAGCAGCTGGAACGGCACCACCTGCACCAGCAGCAGCATTCCGAACACGATGCCGCGTCCACGGAACTGCAGACGCGCCAACGCATATCCCACCAGAACACCGAAGACCAGGGTGCACAGCAGCACGCCGCCGGTGAAGATCCCGGAGTTGACGAGCGCCGTGACCAGGTCGATCCGCTCGTCGATGGCCGCGAAGTTGCCCAGCGTCAGGTTCCCGGGGTTCGGGAACGCCCCGCTGATCCCGGAGTTCGGCTCACTCTGCAGCGAGCCGACGATCATGTAGTAGAAGGGGAACAACGAGACGATCGCAGCCACGACGAGCGCCACGGTCCCCACGATGCCGATGGCGCGCTTGGGCTTCCCGACGCCGACATCGCTCGGTGCAGTTGTCTCGCGCACGGTGTCGGTCATCGCTCACCACGCTCCGAGAGCCAACGGTTGATGCCACCGATGACCAGTACGATCACCGTCAGGATCACCCCGATCGCTGCTGCCACATCGGGATTCCCCTGCAGGATGCCCTTCTGGTACATCAGCAGCACCGGTGAGGTCGAGGCGCCGTCCGGTCCGCCGCCGCCGGTGAACAGGTACGGCTCGGTGAACAGGTTGGCGCCGGTGATCATCGCCAGCAGCACCACCAGGCCGGTGGCCGTGCGCACGCCGGGCACGGTGATGGACCAGAACGTCCGCCAGGTTCCTGCACCGTCGGTGGCGGCAGATTCGTAGAGCTCCTTGGGGATGTTCTGCAGCGCGGCCAGGTACAGCAGGATGAAGAACCCCAGCTGTTTCCAGGTGACGAACAGCGCGATGAGCGGCATCGCCCAGCCGCTGTTCACCAACCAGCTCGGGTCGGGAGCCAGCGGTCCCAGCACCTTGTTGACCAGGCCACCGGAGTTGAACAAATACAGCCAGACGCCGACCACCGCAACACTCGCGGTGACGTACGGGACGTAGAACGCGACCCGCAGGAACACCCGGCCACGGATGGCCCGGTTCAACGCCGCGGCCAGCACCAACGCCAGGATCACCGTCAGCGGGACGTTGATCAGCATGAACACGCCGACGTGCACGAACGACGACAGCACAGCCGGATCGCTCAGCACGGCCGAGTAGTTGTCGAACCCGACGAACGGGTGCGGGACGTCGACACCCGGTGCGGTGAAGAAGAAGTCGTGGAAGCTCATCCATACTGCGAAGCCCAGCGGGATCGCGAACACGACGAGCAGGAATGCGACGTACGGCAGGGAGAAGGCCAGACCGATCGGCTGCTTGCCGAGCAGCCCACCGCCGTGGCCACCGCGCCCGGCACGGCCCGGACGGTGAGTGGCCGCCGACCGGACCGCCCGGGTGGAGTCTCCGAGTTCAGGAGTCGTGGAGATGGTCACGACGAATCCCTCAGCTCGACGCGGCGAGCTGGTCGATCTTGGTGGCAGCGGCGGCGAACGTACTCGTGGGATCGGTCTTGCCGAAGATCACCGACGACGTCCAGGCCGCTCGGAACTCCGTCCAGATCGCCACCGAGTTGGCGACGTTCGGGACCTCGACGGTGCGGGCTGCCTGAGCGGCGAACAACGAGTACTCCGGGTTGGCCTTGAGGTAGTCGGCATAGGTGGTGGTGAGGTCGGTGCGGATCGGCATCTGACCGGTCAGGTCCAGCAGCTTGCCGTCCTGCTCCTGCGAGGTGGCGAACTTGAGGAATTCCCACGCCGTTCCCTTGGCCTTGCAGGAGGAGTACAGACCGACGTTCTTCGCATCGGAGAAGGTGTGCACCTGGTCGGCCGCCACGCCATCCGGCGTCGGAACCGGGACGACGCCCCAGTCGACCTTGCCCTTGTACGTCGAGATCGCCCACGGGCCGACGGTGGACATCGCGGCCTTGCCCTCGGCGAACGAATCTCCCTGGTACACCTCGGTTCCGGCCAGCTTGTCGGCGTACAGCTGCTTCCAGAAGTTGATCACTTCCATTCCCTCCGCGGAGGTGAAGCCGGACTTGCCGTCCACCACCAGCTGCTTGCCGCCGGTCGCGGCCGCGTACATCGGGTAGAAGTCGAACCAGGGCTGGTAGAAGTCGGCGCTGGGCGAGGGGTAGATCGCGTACTGCGCGGCCTTGGACGCGACGATCTTCTTGGACGTCGCCAGGAACTCCGCGTACGTCGCGAGCGGTGGCTTCGTCGTGTCGATACCGGCCTTCTCGAAGATCTTCTTGTTGAAGAAGATCATCACCGGGTTCGACTTCCACGGCATCTGGTAGTAGTGCCCGTCGGCGCTCTGGTACTGCTTGGCGACCTCGGTTCCCGAGCGACTCTCGATGTAGCTCGCGCCGTCGGCGAACGTGTTCAGATCGACCAGCCCGCCCTGCTTCTGGAATCCCGACACTGCAGCAGGCGCGGTGTTGAAGATCAGACAGGGGGTGGTACCGGCGGTGATGGCGGCGCCGATGGTCTCCTCGGACGATTTACCGGCCGGGATCTCGTTCCCGGTCACCTGCTGGTCCGCATGCGCCGCGTTCCAGCCGGCGATCGCCTGCTTCGCCCACTCGATCTCGGCGGCGTTGTTGGAGTACCAGACGGTGATCGGTCCGGTGGTGGTGCCTGCTGCGGTCGATCCCCCTCCGGAGGATCCACACGCTGCCAACAACAGTGATCCTGCAACCGCTGCGGCAGCGAGGATCCGGGGGTGACGGATGGTCATCGTTGACTCCTGTCTCGTGGTGGTGGTGCGTGGGTGGCTCAGGTGCTGGTCTGTGACGGTCAGTGGTCGGTGGATGCTGATCAGTGCGGTGGTCCGAGCGAGCCGCGGGGGATGAACTGGGCGGGGGGTAGGTCGAGGTCGTCGGCGGACCCACCCCCGACGACGTGCAGCAGCAGCGTGCCGACAGCGGCGCCCCACCCGAACGCGTCGGTCCGGACGCTCGACAGCGAGGGGTGCAGGTGCGCGGCCAGGTCGGTGTCGTCGAATCCCACGACGGACAGATCTCCCGGCACCCTCAGACCACGCCGCTGCGCCGTTGCCATGCCGGCCATCGCCATCAGATCGGAGGCGTAGACGATCGCGGACGGCGGTTGCGCACTGTCGAGCAGCGTCTCGGTGGCGGCAGCGCCGCCGGCCGCGGAGAAGTCCGCGGCGACCACCGGTCCCGCGTCCAGCCCGCAGTCGTGCACGGCCCGTTCCCACGCGTCCCGGCGGGCGCTGGCGTGCAGGAACTCCGCGGGACCGGCGACGTGGCCGATCCGCCGGTGGCCGAGGTCGGCAAGAGCGCGGACCGCGGCCTGCACCCCCGGTCGATCGTCGAGCCGGACAGCCGGCCCCGAACTGGCGCCCGGGGGACGGTTGAGGCTGACGAAGGGCAGCCCGAGCGAGTCCAGCAGGGCCGGTCTGGGGTCACCGCGTCGCAGATCGGTGAGGATCGCCCCGTCGATCTGGCCGGTCCCCGCCAAGGTGGTGTAGACCTCGGCCTCCTCGTCGGGCTGGACGAATCGCAACACGATGGCTGATCCGGCCGGGGAGATGATCGATTCGACGCCGGCGATGAACGGCGGGAAGAACGGGTCGGCGCGCAACACGTCGTGCGGGCGGTTCAGGACCAGTCCCACGGCGTCCGAGCGGCGGTTCGAGAGCGACCGGGCAGCGCGGCTGGGAACGTACCCGAGGTCGCGCGCCGCGGTGAGGATGCGTTCCCGGGTCCCGGGCGCGATGCCCGGTCGATCGTTGAAGGCGAAGCTCACGGAACCCTTGGACACCCCTGCCCGCGCAGCGACATCGGCAATGGTGATCGATCGGGACGTCGCAGCGCGGGAGGTGGCGGCGCGGGAGGTGGCGGCGGGGGAGGTGGCGGCGGGGGAGGTGGCAGGGCGGGACGTCCCAGCATCA
>JBBJML010000071.1:0-14707 GCA_037720195.1 Nakamurella sp.
GGGGGGGGGGGGGGGGGGGGGGGGGGGGGGGGGGTGGGGGGGGGGGGGGGGGGGGCCGGGCGGGACGTCCCAGCATCAACCACCGACGCCTCCTTGCGCTCAAACCGGTTTAGAGATCCGATCAAACCGGTTTAGTGGCGATTCCACAAGGGCGTCACCCGGTCGGCGGAACGATCCGAGGTGAGGGTGGCGCAACGGTGAACTGCTCGATCGCGAGCGGGCAACCCGCCTATCGGACCAGCACAGGCGTGGCTCGCGACCCGAGGGCACTCCCCGCTTGCGTCACGGGCGTTCGCTGGTGAGAAGGACGTCTTTCTTGCCAGCAACAGCACTCGTCACCAGCGAGAAGGGTTGGGGCGCATGGATCTCGAGCACCGTCAGCCGGTGTTGCGCAGCCCCGCGGCAATGCCGTTGATGGTCAGCAGCATGGCGCGCTGGAGGTCTGATCGGCCGTCCTCGTCCTCCGCGGCGGTACGGGCGCGGGACAGCAGCGAGATCTGCAGAGCATGCAGCGGCGCCAGGTACGAGTCACGCAACTCGAGGGTCCGCTGCAACATCGGCGCCGAGTGCAGCAGCGACTGTTCCCCGGTCACCTGCAGCACTTCCTCGAGGGTTCGGGCATGCTCGGCCCTGATCGAGTCGAACAGCCAGCGGTGCTCCTCCGGTACCAGTGCGTTCACGTACTCGGCGGCGATGTCGAGATCGGTCTTGGCGAGCGTCATCTGCACGTTCGACAGGAACGTCCGGAAGAACGCCCACGACCCGTACATCTCCCGCAGCGTCTCGCCGCGACCGTCTTCGCGGGCGGCCGCCAGACCGGAGCCGACGCCGTACCAACCGGGCAGGATCATCCGCGTCTGGGTCCAGCCGAAGACCCACGGGATCGCGCGCAGATCGTCGAGCCCGCCGTCGCCGCCGGGTCGCTTGGCCGGGCGGGAGCCGATGTTCATCTTGCCCAGCTCGCCGACCGGCGTGGCGGCGACGAAGAACGGCACCAGGGCCGGATCGCGCACCAACGATCGGTAGGCGGTCTGGCCGACGCTCGCGACCAGGTCCATCGTGGTGTTCCACGAATCGAGGACATCGCTGGGCAGCAAAGAGTTCCGGTGCAGTGTCGAGGCTTCGATGACCGCGGCGAGCGCGCCCTCCAGGTTGCGGCGGCCGAGTCCCGGCAGCCCGTACTTGTCGGAGATCACCTCACCCTGTTCGGTGATCTTGATCGGTCCGTCCAGCGAGCCGTAGGGCTGGCTCATGATCGCCTCCGCGGTCGGACCTCCGCCGCGACCCACCGATCCGCCGCGACCGTGGAACAACCGCAGCACCACGCCGTGTCTGCGGGCGACGTCGCGCAGTGCGCGCTGGGCCCGGTGGATCTGCCACTGCGAGGCCGCGATGCCCGCGTCCTTCGACGAGTCCGAGTAGCCGAGCATGATCTCCTGCACGTCACCTCGGGCGGTCACCACCCTGCGATAGGCGGGATCGTCGAGCAGCGCCTCGAGCAGCGGTCCGGCTGCTTCCAGCTCCGCAACCGTCTCGAACAGCGGGGCGAAGCCGATCCGCGCGGTGGCCGGCGTCGAACCCGTGCCGGGATCCACCAGGCCGACCTCGCGTGCGAGCACGACGACGGCGAACAGGTCGTCGACGTCGTGGGTCATCGACACGATGTAGGTCTCGATGACGCCGTCGCCGTAGGTGTCGACGGCTTGCTTCACGGCCGCCATCAACGACAGCGACGCCCTTCCGGCGTCGCCGAGGTGCGGCGCTCCTGCCCCGATCAGCGGTCGACGGGAGTTCATCTCCCGCGACAGCAGGTCGATCCGGGCCGGGCGGTCGAGCTGGGCGTACGGGGTCGGCAGTTCACCAATCCGGTCGAACAACTCTGCCAGCGCTGCATGGTGTTTGGCCGAGTGTTCGCGCACGTCCATCGTCGCCAGGCCGGCTCCGAAGGTCACCGCGGTGCGGATCAATCGCAGGATGGCCCCGTTGCCGGTCAGTTCGTCCCCGGCCGCCAGCATCGACGCGCGGACGAGCACGAGATCGGCGATGAGCTCGTCGAAATCGGCGTAGTCGCGCCCCGGCTCGTGCGTTGCTCCGCTGCGGATGCGGTCCCTGGTGCGCTGGATGCGCACCCGGACGAAGCTGATCTTGCAGCGGTACGGCTCCTCGGCGTTGAGCCGCCTGATCGTGCTCCAGGTGATCGGCAGCGCCGTCGCGTCCCCCTGCAGGGAGGCCTCCAATTCGGCACTCGGCGCGACGACCCGCGTCGACTGGGTCATCTCCGTCAACAGGTCGGCGATCATCTTCTCCAGTTCGCGGAACCCGGAAAGATGTTGCAGCTGCAGCACTTCCAGCGTCACGGCAGGGGTGACGTTCGGGTTGCCGTCGCGATCGCCACCGGCCCAGGTGCCGAACCGCAGCGGCCGAGCGGTCACCGGCAGGCTGACGCCGAGCTCGGCGAACTGTCTGTCCAACTCCTCCAGCAGATCCGGGACGACCTCGGAGGCGATCGAGCGCAGGTAGTACACGGCAGTGCGCGCCTCGTCCGAGGGTTCGGGTCGCACCACCCGCAGCTCATCGGTCTGCCAGAGCAGGTCGACCAGTTCGGCCAACCGCCGACCTTCGCGCGCGATGTCGGCGGGGCTGCTGCGTGGATCCTCCAGGGCATCGACCGTCTCGGCCACCTTGCGCAGCAGTCGCAGCACGGATCTCCGGCTGGACTCGGTGGGGTGCGCGGTGAAAACAGGGCGGTACTCGACCCTGGCGAGCACCTCCTGCAGCGTCTGCTGATCCAGCGATCCGTCCTGCAGGGCGGCCGAGATCCGCCCGGCCGTGGCGGCGAACGGCGACGTCTCCGCGGTGAGTTCCCGCCAGCGGTGCAGCTGTTCGCTGGTGTTGGCGAGCTGGAAGTATCCGGTGAACGCCCGTGCCAGGATCACCGCGGTGGCATCGTCCACTCCGGCGAGCAGCTCGTGCAGCTCGGCGTCGTCCGGTTGCCGGGCCAGCTGACGCACGCGTTCGACCAGCGCCAGCAGATCGTCGCCCTCGTGCCGGGCGAGCGACTCCCCCAGCAGCGTCGACAAGCGCCGCACGGACGATCGCAAGGAGGCATGCAGCGACTCCGACGTGACCGCGCCGCCGAACACTCCCGCATCGGGATCCCGCCGGTCGGTCTGCAGCCGGTCCCGCGCCGACGGGGGCGCTCCGCTGGGCTGCCCGGTCTGTTCGTCCGCCGTCGGCTGGGGGTCGCTCGTCATGCGCACAGTGTGACGGTCGGGTGTTACCGGCTCGAGAACGGGCCTCGGGAAGGAACCCCCGGCGCGACCGCGCCGGCGGGGTCGTCCCTGGACACCGGCCGCTGCCGTCGGGACGGCCTTCAGGGGGGCGTCCCGGATCAGGGCGCCCCGAGACGGATCGAGGAACTTCGCGAACACGCTGCAGCGCAACAGTGAACCTCCAGGTGGCACGTCCGCGGCGCGAAAAGTCCACCTGTGGTCCACTGAGCTGGGGGCAGGGCCACCGACGAAGGACGGACGACGACTGGGGTGCGAGATGGTGGGACCGCAGCGACACCGCGGACGTTCGGCGGTCACCGGCCGGACGGCGGTCGTGATGATGCTGGTGCTGGCCGGGTGCACGACGACGACCCTCCCCGCCCAGGTGGCAGTCCCGGGGACCAGCGTGGTCGCCACTCCGGGTGGACCTGGCTCCAACAGTCCACAGTCGCCGATCGTCTCGTCCGCCACGACCGCGCCTTCGACGAGCCCACCCTCGATGACCGCACCCTCAACACCGCCGTCGTCGCCGATCGTGTCCTCGTCCCACCGCCCCTCGCCCTCCGCGTCACCGTCGACATCGACATCGACACCCACACCGACACCGACACCCACACCGACACCGACGGCGCGGCAGACCACGACGACGTCGACGGGTTTCCCGCTCTGCCCGAGGACCACCGGGACCGACGTCCAGGGCCTCGCCGACTGCGCCCACGACGCCATCACGGACTTCTGGAGGACGCAGGCCGGAGTGACCGTCGACCGACCGGTCGTCATCGAGCCGCGCTATCCCCCGGCGCCCGAAGCATGTTTCGCCCCGTAGACCATCTACGCGTTCTACTGCCCGCCGAACCGGACGATCTACATCAACACCAGCCTGTTGCGGCTCTGGGATGTCGAGTTCACCCGCCCACAAGTGCCCTACTCGCTGTCCATGACGTTGGCCCACGAGGTGGGCCATGCCGTGCAGGCCCTGCTGGATCCGTCGACGGAGACCGAGGTGGGGTCGCACATCGAGCTGCAGGCCGATTGTCTGGCCGGGGTGTGGGCGCAGCACGCCATCGACCGGGACGGCCTCGACCGGGCCACCCCGCTCACGACGTGGCGGAAGGAGACCGAGTTGCTCAACACCCCCGATCACGAACTCACCCACGGAACTCCCGACCAACGGCTCGCGGCCACCCGCAAGGGCATGGACGGCGGATCTGCGGCGGCCTGCGGCCTCCCCGAGGGCTGACCGCCGACGGTGCAGAGCCCGATGCCGCGTGCCCGGCCGCATACCAACCTGCCGTCCCGGGTCAGATCTGGGCGTCCCGGCAACGATCTGGCATGCGGTGGGAGGGGGTGCGACTGAGGGGGACCACGTCTCTCCGGCCGACATCGCGCTCTGGGCATGCTCGCACCGCTCTCCGTCGGCCGGAAGTTCTCCCACAGTTCTCCGACGCGAGCCCCTGGTTGGTCTCACATCTGCGTGGCGTCTGATTGGCTGGTACCTGTCACCGGATCGCCCTCGAACCGGGACACGACGTCGCTGCAATGGAGATGACCGAGCGATGAGCAGTGTGCGCACGGCTGAGTACCCGCGCCCGACCCACTTCCTGCTGCATCTGACCGACACGCACATCGTTGCCAGTCCCGGCCAGCTGTACGGCAGCACGGTGGACAGTGCCGCTCGGCTCCGGCAGATCTTCGCGGAGGTCGAGGCCTCGCACGCCCGGCCCGACGCGATCATCTTCACCGGCGACCTGGCCGACAAGGGTGAGCCGGGTGCCTACGAGAACCTGCGCGCGATCGTCGATCCGGTGGTCACATCATTGGGTTCGCAAGTGATCTGGGCGATGGGCAACCACGACGACCGGGCCGCATTCCGCGCGGGGCTGCTCGACGAGACGCCGTCCACCGCTCCCGTCGACACCATCACCGACGTCGACGGCCTGCGCATCATCACCCTCGACTCGACGGTCCCCGGTCACCACTACGGCGCGCTCGCGGACGCGCAGCTGCGCTGGCTCTCCCACGAGCTCGAGACCCCGGCACCGAGCGGGACGATCCTCGCACTGCACCACCCGCCGGTCCCGAGCGTGCTGGACCTGGCTGCGCTGGTCGAGCTGCGGGACCAGGCCGCACTGGCCGCCGTCATCCGCGGGACGGACATCCGCACCATCCTGGCCGGTCACCTGCACTACTCCACCACCGCGATGTTCGCCGGTATCCCGGTATCGGTGGCCTCGGCCACCTGCTACACCCAGGACCTCGTCGTCCCGGCGGGGGCGCTGCGTGGCCGCGACGGGGCGCAGGGCTTCAACATGGTGCACGTCTATCCCGAGACCGTGGTGAGCTCGGTGGTGCCGATGAGCAGCGACCCCACGGTCGGCGAATACGTACAGCCGGAGGAGACCGCGCGGCGGCTGGCAGCGGCCGGCGTGCGGATCGCCGACAGCGTACGACCCAGCCGGGGACAGCAGGGGCTAAAGATCACCTCGGTGGCCGTCAGCCCCGGGTGAACACCCGCCTCGCTGTGAATCTGCTGCGGGGCAACCGCTAGGTGCCGGGGGCCTCCCACGGCGCCCGCAGCGGGTAGTAGCGCTCGAGGAAATCGGTGACGAACTCCTTGCGCTCGTCCAGATCCACCTCCGGGAAACTGCTGTCGTTCAAGCAGAAGAAGTCCGTCGACCGCTTCTCCAGCAAGGTGTCCATCTCCCGGAACCCGGCCAACGACGTCGAGTTCACGTAGGCGACCTTGGCCGCGGTCTGGGCGACCGCACGGCCGGTCATGAGTGCGTAGTAGTGGTACAGCGAGTTCGTCACCGAGATGTTGTCGCTGGCCCGGAACGTACTGGCAGCGGTGGCGGCGAAGGCGTCCGGGAACGTCTCCTCCAGCTCCTGCATCACGCTGCGCCGCAACGGTGTCGGCGCATGCTCGAGGTGCCGGGTGGTGAGGGTGCCGAACCGTTCGAACAGCAGCCGACGGTTCACGCGAGCGCCGTTCTCGTACCCGCTGCGCTCCTCGTCGCTGTGCCCCAAACCGATCCGCAGACCCGCCTCGATGAACATCGTGATGCCGCCGGGCGAGAAGAACATCTGCGGCGAGACCGCGCGGCCGAAGAACATGTCGTCGTTGGAGTAGATGAAATGTTCTGCGAGATCAGGGATGTGGTGCAGCTGGCACTCCACCGCATGCGAGTTGTGGGTCGGCAGCACCGACGGATCGGCGAAGAACTCCTCGCTGCGCACGAACGTCACCCGCGGGTCGTCGGCCAGCCACTCGGGACGCTCGGAGTCGGTGGCGACGAAGATCCGCCGGATCCACGGCGCATACATGTGGATGGAGCGGAGCGCGTACTTGAGTTCGTCGATCTGCCGGTAGCGGGCTTCCGAATCGTCACCCTCGCCCACCACGTGACCCGCCGCCCTGGCAGCCCTGGCAGCGCGGTACTCCGGGGACGAGCCGTCCACCCAGGAGAACACCAGGTCGATGTCGAAGCTGATGTCCGACGCGTGGTCGGCGAACATGTTGACGATGGTCGGCCAACTCTGTCCGAACCGCTCGACGCTGCCGCGCTCCGCCTCGTCCGAGCGCATGGTCCGACGGGTCAAGGAGTTCTCCGCCGGGAGCTCGATGGTGTCGCCGTCGAACACCCAGAGCTCGATCTGCACCCCGCTGGACGCGCCGTACGACAGGCCGCTGGCCACCACGACCCGCGGCCGGAACAGCCGGAAGATCCGCGCCTTGCCGGAGGTGGCCAACTTGCCGTCGGCGACCAGTCGGGCCTTGCCCTTGCCGTCGACGGTCTTGGAGTAGAACGGCTCGTTCCGGCAGGCCTCGACCAGCGCATCGCGCAGTCTGCGGCGCTGGATCCGGTCGATCGCGATCACCGGTCGCTCGTCGTTGCCGCGCACCAGCAGGTACTTGATGCCGGCATCGTCCAGCACCTGCCGGATGAACAGCAGGTCTTCGACGAGCGCCTCGTGCGGAGTGATGTCGGTGATCGCGATGGCCACCCGGCCGCGGTGCCGCACCACATCCGGGCGATCGAGCAGTCGGGATTCGAGCGCGACGGTGCCAGGACGCACTGCGTCGACGGAAACCTGCTCGGGGGGAACGAAGTAGACGTCCTGTGGGGCGGCGGAGCGTGTGATGGATGGTTCCTCTCCGGGCAGGACGTGGTGCGGCGGTCGATCCCAGCATAAGGGGGGTTCCCTCGGCGTCCGTCCGCCTCGCGACGGAGGGACCATCGTGGGCAGGCAGGCGGATCGTGGGCAGTGTCCTGCAGAGCCCGGCTGCATGTTCCGTGCCGGCCACAGCGGACCGGACTACCCTCCGTGACCTGGGACGACACCTAGCGCGTGGGGCTTCCCGGTCCCTACACTCTCGCGGCAACCGGTTTCAGTGGCATCGACGCCCTCGGAGGCAGGACATGTCCCGGATCGTTGCACCCAGCAGTACCGACGTGAATGGTCTGGCGACCGGCGGCGACCCGTACGGCGATCGGGTGGCCAAGTACATCCCGGCCGAGTTCGTCGCCACCTATCTGGCGGCCCAGAGTCTGGTGTCCGCTGCGGCGAACTCGGCAACGCTCGGCAAGTGGTTGCTCGTGGTGGTGGGCCTCGTACTCCTGATCGTGTTGCCGGTCTACATTCGTCGCAAGGCTGCTGCGGAGAGCAAGCCCTGGCGGATGCAGAGCACGATCTCCAGCATCGCGTTCGTCATCTGGGTGTACGCACTGGGAGTGCTGCCAACACTTTTCGGCTTCTACGAAGCCCTGGTGGGCGGCATCGTCGTGCTGATGTACTCCTTTCTCGTGGGTGTCTTCCAGCCGACCGCACAGAGCAAGTAGTCGTTCGTCATTCGGTGGCACGGCGGCGAAACGCAGGTGCGGCAGACACGAGCGCTGGGTAGCGTCCCACCGATGCCTCGCCCACCGGCCGTGCGCCGGCGATCATCGGATGAGAGTTGACCATCACCACCGGCCACACCATCGATCGGTGCCTCGTCGTCACCGGCATGCCGGGCGCCGGGAAATCGACGGTCACGCGGCTGCTGGGGCAACGTTTCCCGCGGGCCGCACGGTTCGACGGCGACGACCTCAACCGGATGCTGGTGAACGGTTTCGTCTGGGCCCTCGGCGAACCCGCCGACGAAGCAGCCCGCCAGGTGGAGCTGTGCGATCGCAATCTGTGCTCGCTGGCAACGAATGTCGCCGCGGCCGGGTTCCAGCCGATCATCGACTCGGTGATCGCCTCCCGTCGGCGGGTCGATCTGATGCTCGAACAGTTGAAGCCGCTGGACGTCGTCCTGGTGGTTCTCGCACCCAGCATCGAATCGTGCCGGACCCGCAACGCCCACCGGGATCCGCGGGAGCGCTTCGATTTCGACGGGTACGAGGACCTGGAGGTACGGCTGCGCGAAGAGCTCGGGGACGTTGCCCACTGGTTGGACAGCACCGGCTTGACTGCCGAACACACCGTCGATCGGGTCATCGGGCTGTTCGACGATGCCGCAGTCCGACCACCCGGCCGGCGATGACCGTCGACATCGTTCAGACGAGCTCGGCCGCTCCGAAGGAGACCGCGAACCGCTCACACCACAGGCTGACGTTGGACAGCTGGTCGAGATCGACCCCTGGTGGAATCTCGTACACCTGATTGCCCAGGTTGCCCTTGAGCTCTCCCAGGTCGACGTGCGCCTGATCGTCGAAGAGGTACCACCCGTCACTGCCCGGAATCACCGGCGCAGCCGCCAGCCAGACATGGACGTCGGGCCCGTCTGATGTCACCAGGTTCTCCAGGGTCAGGACCCGCCTGCCGTCCGCCAGCTCGATCACCCTGACAGAACCCGATGTCTCGTGTTCGTGCGAGATCAGGCTGCCGCTGAGCAGTTGCACCGCTTGAGGTTTCGGCTGCGTCGTGGTGGAACCTGCCGTCGCGCTCGTACTCGGGTGCTGTGTCGAACTGGGGGACGGCGTCGTGCTGGGGGTCATCGTCGAACTCGGGGTGCCGGAGTTCGAGGTGCTGACCTTCGACGTGCCGGACTGCGAGGTGCTGGACTGCCGCGGACCTGAAGACGCCGGAGTGGAGGAGGCCGGCCGACCTGGGTCCGACTCGGTGAGCGACGGGACCGACGACCCGGTACGGGAGGTCGCCGGTCCACGAAGCTCACCCACGGTCAGCGCAGCTTCGGCCACGGTGGGGATCGCCTCGTCGACCCTGGTGTTCGTCCAGAGCTTCCAGGGCTGGAACCAGGCGAGGCCGAACGCCAGCGCAGCGACCACGACGAAGGCCGTGATCGAACTGCCGATGCGGTGCCGACGGACGAAGCGAACGAGTCCCATCGGCCCAGGCTAGGGCGGTCCCGTCGCCGATCGGGGCTCTGACCGAACTCGTCATCAGTCCGTAAGAGGCCTTGCGTGGCGCGAGCGACGAGTCCTTTCGGTGCCCTCATCCGACGATCTGCTCAGAGTGCCGCGCCGGCGATGTGCGCGTGCACGGTTCGTGGCTCACGACCGATCATCTTCTGCAGCAACGGGTCCACACCTGCGAACCAGCCGCCTGACGCAGCCTGGAACATGCCGAGCGTGAACCGCGCCATACCCTCCGGCGAACCCGCCGCAACCTGGGCCGCGACCCACTCCTGCGGATCGAGCATCTCGAACGCGATGCTGCGCCCGGTGACTTCGGACGCGATCTCCGCGATCTGTTCGAAGCAGACAGCTTCCGGCGCGGTGATCGTGACGGGACCGTCGAGCGGACTGGGCGCGGTGATGATCAGCGCTGCTGCCTCGGCCGCATCCTCCCGGGAGGTCCACGACACCGGCCCGTCGGCCGGGACGCGAATGGTCCCGGTCTCCCGCCACGGACCGGCCAACCAGTCGATGCTGTGCAGATAGAAACCGTTCCGCAGTGACGTCCAGGCGACGCCGGAGTCAGCGAGCAGGCCTTCCGTGGCGGCGTGCACCTTGGCCGGCGCAAACGGACTGTCCGCGGCTGCACCCTGGTGGCTGGTGTACAGGATGCGCCCGACGCCGACAGCGACTGCAGCCTCGATGGCACTGCGGTGCAACGAGACTGCGTCGGTGCCCGGGTCGTTGGACGACACCAGCAGCAGCTGGTCCGCGCCCTCGAAGGCCGCCGGAAGTCCGGACGGATCGGCGTAGTCGCCGGCGCGAACGGCCACCCCGCTGTCCGCGAACCGCTCGGCTTTCGCCCGGTCCCGGACGACCACCGTGATCTGGTCTGCGGGCACCCGCTCCAGCAGGTGGTCGACGGTCGCACCGTTCAGTGCGCCGGTGGCTCCGGTGACGACGATCATGGTCAGCTCCTCATTGTTATCAGCGCTATCAACTAGACGATAGCTCCGGAAACGCGACGATAGCAAACGGACGTTATCGTTGATCCGTGACTGACAGGACGAGCCGCGACGACACCCGCACGACGATCGTCGGAGCGGCGGCGCGCCTGCTGCAACAGAGCGGCCCGTCGGCGGTCACAACCCGCGGGGTGGCCGACGCCGCCGGCGTCCAGGCACCGACGATCTATCGCCTCTTCGGCGACAAGGACGGCCTGCTGGAGGCGGTGGCCGAGCACGTGCTGGCCGAGTTCGTGGCCGCCAAGGCCGTGGCGGTCCGTGCCGAAGAGGCGGGTGGCGCGGATCCCGTCGACGATCTGCGGGAGGGCTGGCGGAACCAGATCGAGTTCGGCCTGTCCCATCCCGCCGTGTTCGCCCTGCTCAACGATCCTGCTCGCACGGAACCCTCGCCGGCAGCGCAGTCGGGCTGGCAGCTGTTGACAGCGCGGGTGCATCGCGTCGCCGTTGCTGGACGACTGCGGGTGACGGAGCAGCGGGCGGTGCAGCTCGTCCACGCCGCCGGGACGGGGGTGATCCAGACCCTGCTGGCGGCACCGATCGCACACCGCGATGCGGGTCTGCCCGAGGAGATGTTGGAGGCGGTACTCGGCCGCATCCTGGTCGATGCGCCGACCACCGGTGACGACCGACCCAGAGCAGCAACAGTTGCCTTCCGCGCCCTCGCACCGGACCTGCCTGGACTCAGCGCCGCCGAACGCCGGTTGCTGCTGGAGTGGCTCGACCGCACCATCGACGGGGGTGACGCCTGACGGAGATCAACCTGAACGACGGGCAGCGGGCCTGTCAATCGGGCCAGACACACAGAGCGAGGCAACAGAATGAGTGTCGATGTCTGCCGACAGACGTACTTCGACATACCGACCGTGGACGCCTCCAGATGTGGCTGCGCTACGAATCGACTGTGGCAATACCAACTATCTCATCAACCACACGATCAACAGGCATCGTCGCGTCCACTATGTATCCCCCGAGGCTCTGGTAGTACGGCGCCGCACCCTTGCGCCATTCGACGGTTTGCTGCAATTCGTGCTCCGATTTGCCGAAGTCGTTGTCGCCGCCTCTCGAGGTTATTCGATTCCGCAACGTCTGCTCATCGATGTCGAGGCAGATCAGTGTGTCGTAGAGGTGATTCTTCTCCACCTCATCCGTCGACGTACCGCACAAGAAGATCATGCGGTCATCAGCAAGATCTCGAATGGCTTGGAGCACGCCGGAGTGTGTTCGCCAGGGATGCGATTCAAACCACCGCGCAGGCCTCGCGTCTGTGCTCGGAACTGTGACCTGCATTCCTGTCTCGCGGTCGTACGCGTCACTGATGTCAGGAGAATCAATGTCTCGGGCATCGTACCCACGACGCACCAGCTCCGTCTGGACGGTGGTTTTACCAGGTCCTGCAATGCCAATGACATAGATGAGTGACATGTGGCGAACCATAGCAACTCAGGTTTGTGGCTTCAACGAAGTACTGGATCAGTTCTCTTGGGCTGCATGTCCATGGAACCTCTTGTCGAAGTGCGAATGTGCGGATTCATCACTTCATCGGTGCATGCTGCCTCTGTTCCGATCGCTCGACCTGTCGGGCGGTGTGACATCGTGGTGGAGCTGCCGGCGGGCACCCCCACGGCTCCGACGTCGCTCCGCCGCGCCGGCTCCGAACCCACCCCTTGCTGCGGGTCTCGTCTCCTTCGTCGCTCGACCACCGTCGAGGTTGATGCTCGGCACGACAAACGACTGAGGACCAGGACATCGAGCGTGTCCTGGTCCTCAGTCAGTGTGGAGCTGCGGGGAATCGAACCCCGGACCTTCTCGATGCGAACGAGACGCGCTACCAACTGCGCTACAGCCCCATGCCCTCGCGGGCTGGACAAGGATATCAGCCGAGTCGGGCCCCGCGACCCACCACCGACACGGCCGGTGAAGCTGCAGCTCAGGCGGGCTGGAAGCTGTCCCCACGCAACACAGGGACCACGGTCGATGCGCCGACGGCAGCGGCGAGCGGCAGCTCGTCCCCGTGGCCGTCGTCGATCAGCTCACGTCCGGAAGCACAGGCCGCGATCGACTCCGGCACCGCGCGGGCGACTGCTCGGAAGGCCGCCGCGGCCGCCTCGGCCTCGGGGGACTTCCGGCCGGACAGCGCCGCGATCACCGCGCCGGCACCCCACAGGTCTTCGACCGCCGGCCGGAGCGTGTCGCCGGGCCAGCGTTCGCCGGCTGCGACCACCGCGATCGGAGCGCCGGCCGCCTCGCGGTGCGCCCACACGGCTGCCGCGGCCGCGTTGCGGAGGCAGGCGGCGACCACGGTCACTCCCCGCTCGAACAAGGTCCTTGCGATCGTCGAACCGTTGGGCGACGGGAGCACGAGCCTGCCACCGTCTGCGAGTGGACCGCCGGGCTCGGTCGCGGCCTGCACGGACAGCGGCGACAGGCTCACCCCGGAGCTGCCTGCCTCCGTGCGACCGACGGCCAGCACTGCCTGTTTACCGGCGCAGAAGGTGGCCGCTGACGCGTCGCGCATCCGGTACGGGAACACCTCGACGCCCGCTCCGGCGGCCACCGTGACCGCGGTGGTGAACGACAGGACGTCGACCACCAAGACGACAGCCGCGCCCTGGGAGATCGCGAGAGCGCCGGTGAGTCCCCAGTCGAACCTGACGCCCGAGACATCCTGGCTGTGCGGTTCCCGCATCAGCGACTCCCCCGGCGATCGACCTGTGGGCCCGTCGGTCACTGCCCTGCCGCGCGCCGGTAGACGATCGGCTCGTAACACTCCAGATCGTCGAACGCCGGATCGTCGTCGTCCAGATCGACCACGATGCCCGGTCCCCGCGAGGAAGTCGGTGCGTGCGTGCGAGCCGACGGTTCGTCCTCGATGAGCCGCTCGACCTGCCGGCCGTAGGGCGACACCGCTGCGCTGCGGCGCGCGGGTGGCCGGATCTCCCGGGCCCGCTGCAACCGCGCCATCCGCCGCTCCTGGATCGCGCGTTCGACCTTCACCTGGCGGCTGAGGTATGACAGGAAACCGACCAGGGTCAGCGTCAGGACGCCCGTGCCGGTCCACAACATCGGGCTGATCAGCACTGCACCTGCGGCGCAGGCGAGGGCCAGCACGAGCAGCGTCAGCGACACCGCACGGCGGCGGCGGAACCGGTAGTCGGCCGTCGCCCGGGCGTGCTCGGGATCGAACCCGCCGCGACCGGGTCGGTGGGCACGCGGGTCGCGGGGGTCTTCGATCGGCGGCGTTGCTGCGGCTCGGGTCGGTGCCGTCCGCGCCACGACCGGCGGGTACTTGGTCGAGTACCGACGGTGGTCGTCGTGCTCGTCGGCATCCTCGTCGTCGTCATCGGCGAAGGAATCCCAGTCGACCTCTTCGTCGATCAGGTCCTCCACCAGTGGGTCCGAGTCCTCGGACTCCTGAATCTCCGTCATGACGCTCCCCCTCGACAACTCGTCCTGGACGCGAGAGTCGTAGTGGCCCTGTCGCTTTCCGGCTCTGCGCACGACTCGGAAACCGCCCACTCCGTCATCGGTCTCGGGAACGGCTTCCCTGCTGCGGGCGAACATCGGGACCAGCACGAAGATCCAGCAGAGGGCCAGGAACCCCAGCAGCAGAGAGGTGGGGACGTTCGGCACCTGCCGCTCCTCTCGGTCACTGCTCAGATGTCCTGCGCAGTCCATCTGCCCGCCGGGATCGGAAGCAGCTGACGGGCTGCGGAAAACCGCTCACAGCACCGTCACGGACAGACATGACGATGATGGGCAGCGGGGTCCAACAAGCCCATCCGTCACGCTAGTCACAGCCGTCCCAACGCTCGGGGCGACACGCGGGTGGGGGTGCTGAGCGGCCGGTGCCCAGGGGCTGTCGTGACGGGATCTCGTCGCGCTCGTTCCTCGCTTGCTCGATCACCGGTGGGTGCAGTGGCTGATCGCCGGCTGCGGTGGTCGAGCGAAACGGAATGAATCGAGACCGGCCGGACCGTGACGGGATCTCGTCGCGCTCGTTCCTCGCTTGCCCGATCACCGGTGGGTGCAGTGGCTGATCGCCGGCTGCGGTGGTCGAGCGAAACGG
>JBBJML010000044.1:0-40872 GCA_037720195.1 Nakamurella sp.
GGCACGGCGGGATGCCCTTCCCGGCCGCGCTGCCACAGCGCCATCCGCAACGGAACCATCACCAGTTCGGTGCGTTTGTGGGTCGAAGCGTGCCAAGCCACGATCCGCTGCGCGTAGACGTCCACGATGAACGCGACGTACACGAACCCCGCCCAGGTCCGCACGTAGGTGAAGTCCGTGACCCACACCCGGTTCGGTGCCGGCGCGGTGAAGTCCCGATTCAACAGATCACCGGCACGCACACCGTCCTTCGCCGGGATCGTCGTACGGACACCCTTGCCGCGGCGAACACCGTTGAGGCCCAGCACTTTCATCGCCCGATCCACAGCACCCGCGGACACGTCGGGCAACGCGCTACGGCGCAACAGCGCGGTCATCTTCCGCCGCCCGTACAACCCTTCCGGCGTCAGCTGGCGGCGCCCGCCCACACCGGTGACCAAGGCAGTGTCCCGAACCGCGTCAACGACCATGGCATCGGTGATGGTGCGGGCCGCCACTGTGCGGCCGGCCCGGTGCCAGTTGCGGTAGGTCCGTGCGGCGACCTGACAACCCTGGCCCCGCAGGACCCGACAGATCGACTCGACCGCACGGCCCTCGCTGCGCATGGTGTCGATGAACCCCATGATCAACGGTTGCGGGGGTCGAGTTCCCCCGCGAAGAAAGTTGTCGCCGCTTTCAGGATCGCCACGTCCTCACGCAGCTGCCGGTTTTCGGCCTTCAGCTTCCGGATCTCTTCCAACTCCTTCGTGGTGACCCCGTCCCGGCCGCCGGCATCCACGTCAGCCTGGATCACCCAGCGCCGGACCGACTCGTGTCCGACACCCAACTGCTTCGCCACGACCGCCGCCGCGGCCGACATCGACGGATACTCCCCGCGATGCTCATTCACCAGACGCACCGCGCGGGCACGAACCTCCGGATCGATCTGTCTCGGCATGCAGCTCATCCTTCCAACTCACAAGGATGCGGCAAGAAACCCGGGGCTCTTCAGGGTCTGGGTCTGGGTCTGGGTCTGGGTCTGGGTCTGGGTCTAGGTCTGGGTCTGGGTCTGCGTCTGCGTCTGCGTCTGGGTCTGGGTCTGGGTCTGGGTGAAGCGTTGCTGACCACGCCCTGAGAGAAATCAGTTGCCGGACGGATCCAGCAGGCGTTTCGCTACGTCTACCGATTGAAGCCCCGATCCTGACGCGCGAAAGGTGGAACCCCATGTCCGATCTCACATCCGCCCGACGCACCCGCTGCCCGGTCCCCTGGGAACCGGCTCGGCCACTCGGCACCCGCTGGACCCGGATGAGCGACAGCGTCCGCTTCCTGGCTTCGGTCGCCGGCTTGGCCACCGGCGGGCGCACCAACCGCCCGCACTGAGTCCTGACGCCGACGACGAGCGGGATCCCGCCCTCACCTGGCTACCTCGCACGAAATCGACGGCTCGTTCGCCGTTCATCGATCTCGCCGCCACTTCCCGTCGTGGAGGCGACGAATTCGTGCCGCGTCTCAGGATCCCGACGAGTCCTTGCGTTTCTTGAGGGGTTTGCCCTCCGGTGTTGCCGGACGTCCCGCGTTGGGCATCCACCGCTGACCGGAACGGGTCAGGTAGACGGCCTTGTCCTTCACCCGGGTGCAGCGGGTGCACGCCCGGTAGCCCTGCTTCTCCAGCCCACCGGATTCGGTGTTGGGGTCGGGGAAGTCTTCGAAGTCGTGCAGCCCGATGCGACACAGCAATGGCTTCGTCATCAGTGCTCCCTTGCACCCGCGACTGCGACCCGGTCGACACCTCCGAGGGTAGCGGCGATGTCCAGGGCAGCTGGGGCGATCCCGTCTCAGGGGGCGACGGAGGACGAGAAGCTCAGATAGTTGCCGAAGGGGTCGCGTCCTGCCGCCCACCAGCCGTATCCGCCGCCGATCTCCGTGCGTGTCTGGGTGACCGTTCCCCCCTCCGACTGCACGAGCGCCAACGTGCTCTCGAGGTCCTCGGTGTCCCAGGTCGGACGAAGGTAGGCGTCGCCCGCCGGCGCCGTGCTGACCCGTTCCAGGGCGAACATCGGCGCGCCCTGCGGGTCGACGAGCATGGTGAACTCCTCCTGCTCCCACGGTGCGACCTCGACGTCGAACACGGCGGTGTAGAACGCCGTGGCCGCCTCGACATCCGTCACGCGAATCTCGTACCAGCCGATGGACGCTTTCGCCTTCATCCTGGACCTCCTGGTTTCGTGGGAGCCGGACCCGAGTGGTGGCCGGCACGAAGGTGACGCACGGGCGAGCGACGGATCGACAGTTCGCCCGGAGAATCCGGCACTCACTGCGCCACTGCAGCGACGACACCCTCGATCCAGGCCTGACCCTCGGCCAGGGTGTCGAAGCCCCGCGTCACGGTGTTGCTGCCCGCAGCCGGTCTGTTGCCTCCATTGCTGTAATCCAGGTACGCGGCCAACCAGGGCGGCTCCCCGCGCTGCGCGCGTCCGGGCTCGAACCAGACGAAGCACCCCCGGACGACCGGCGTGCCGCTGTTGCGACGCCACGTCTCCGTCTGGCGCTGCCGGACCTCGATCCACTCGTTCACCGTCGCTCCTCCACGTGTTCCGTCGACGAGGGCGCAGCATCGGTCGAGGCGGGGGCCACGCGGCCGGTCGCGGTCACGCTGCAGACGGTAGCCGAACCCGACGTGATCCCTGACTGGATGGGCGGCGCGCGAGGGGACGCGGCGACGCCTGCGATCCGCCGGGCCGATTGACCTCAGCCCTGCGGCAGTGCCTTGAAGTCGCGCTTGACCTTGCGGTACCAGCCAAGGCCGGCGACCGGGTTCTTCCATCGACCTTTCATGTCGCGCAACGCATCTGCGTGCTCGGTGTCGCCCGAGGCGACGATCTCCCGGAGATGGCGGTCCTGGGCCTTGATCACTTCGTCCCCCGAGTCTCCGGTGAGCGGAAGGTCGCACGGTCCACCGAGCTGCTGACAGGTCATCGTCTTCATCGCTTCGTCTCCTGAGGTGGCGGTCGGCCGCGCACCTGCCGGACCGACCATCGTTCGGCACACGCTGTGCCTGGGCCGACGGTAGGCCACGAGGTGTGCGAACGCTTCTCGGAAACTGATCGATGTCACGAACTGGTCCCACCCTGTCCCTTGTGCCGGTGGGCACCCGCAGGTCGGGATGCACGTACAGCGCTGAGATCACCGAGATCCTCATTGACGTGGAGCCCTCGCCAGGCTTGTACTGGGACTTTAGTGCCCTGCACTGATGATCCGCGACAGGAAGGCGCACTGTGAACACATTCGTGCTCGATGATGCCGAGTACGTGGTGCTCTGCACGAAACTCGCCCATGTGTTGCAGGAATCCTCGGCAGCGCCAGGCGGAAGCGGGACGGACAGCCTCCAGATCCTCACCGATGCGCTCATCGCCCGGAGCACTGCCGACTGCGCAGGTGTGGCAGAACTCGACGATGACGGCAAGTTCACCACTCTCGCGCCGACCAGCCAGAAGGTGATCGATGCCGATGCCCTGCAGGAGGAGTTGAGGGAAGGCGTCTCCTGGGGTCCGACCTACGACGAGCAGTCGACGCTGTCCTCGCGCGACATCAGGAACGACGGGCGATGGCCGAACTGGGGTCCGGCAGTGGCCGACCTGGGCGTTGCAGCGGTGGTGAGCGTTCGCCTGTACCGCGCGCCGGACAACGCATCGGGGGCCCTCAACCTGTTCTATGGTCACCCGCGCGAAGTGACGTCCAACGAGCTGGTACGAACGCAGATTGCAGCGTCATCCGTCTCCATCGAGCTTGCGCGCCAACGAGGTCGACTCGAACTGTGGGAGTTCATCGACGTCCGGCACGTGATCGGGCAGGCCCAGGGCGTGCTCATGCAACGGCACTCCGTCGACGCGGATGACGCCTTCACGGTGCTCGAACGGTGCTCCGTCGACCTGGGGGTCCGCATCGCGCGGGTCGCGGATGCTCTCGTACGCACCATGGACGACAAGCTGCCTGCTGCCCACCCGGACGACGCGTCACCCGACCGAGCGAGTTGACCACCGACCCGGATCCGGCCACTGCGTGCCGGTCAGGTCTGCCAGGAACCGCCTGGAACAGGTTCCGCACCGCAGGCCAACTGGTCACCGGACCCACGACCGACCAGCCGGGCGAGCTGGAACCCTGGGATTCGAGGGAGGACTGTCGACCGCTGCAGTGGGAATGGGGTCGACATGAAAGTTCGCGCACGACTCATCGAGACATCGATCCCGGCCGACCCGGCCGGAGTGGTCCTGGTACTGCACGGCGGCGGCAGCCGGCAGGGGAACATGATGGTCAGCCCGACCCAACTCTCGGTACTTCGGATGATTCCGATCGCGAGGCGCATCGCTCGGCAGGGCCACGGCGAGCTGGCGGTCTTCAGACTGCTGAACTCGGTACGTGGCTGGGACAGCAAACACACGCCCGTCGATGACGCGCTGTGGGCGATGCAGCAGATCCGCCGGCGCATGGGCACAGATCTGCCGATGTGTCTGGTCGGCCATTCCATGGGCGGACGGGCCGCCATCCTGGCCGCCGGCGCGGCCCCGGTCCACAGTGCAGTGGCCCTGGCCCCGTGGGTGTACCCCACCGACGGAGACATCGATCTGGGCGGGCGGAAGGTGTTGATCGTCCACGGGTCCGCAGACCGGATCGCTAGGGCGACCAACTCGCTGGCCGTCGCCCGGACGCTGACCCGCACCGCCGAGGTCGGGTACATCCGGATCGACGGCGGGAAACACGCGATGCTGAGGCACCACCGACAGTTCGACGGGTACACCTCCGAGTTCGCCCTCAGCACCCTGACCTCTCATGCGCCCACCGGTCCCGTTCAGCGGGTGCTCGACGGGGAATTCCTGGTCCAGGTCTGATTCCGGGAGCCCGCTGTGGCTGCCGGCACGGGCGGAGGGGCTGCTCGAATCGAGTGTCAGCCGCGTGGGCTTCGATCGCCGCGCGCCAGCAGGTCGAGTACGTCGGCGACCGCTCGATCCGGATCTGTCATGTCGACGACGCCCGGGGTCCGTCCCGCTGCTCACCCCACGCGCGCCAGACCGAGGTGTTCGCGGACAACCCGGCGTCACTGGGCGCCATCCGGCGAATCGGCTTTCGGCACAACGGGTTCGAGGGTGCCGACGCGACGGCCGGGTGAAGCTGCCGAGAACCCTGCAGTTCGTCCTCGCCCCCGCAGACCTGCTCCGACCCGACTGGCAACTGTGCATCGACGGGGTGACTGCGGAGGTGCTCGAGATGTTGGGCGCACCATCGCCGGCGCCGCCTGTTCGACCACAGGATCCCGGCATGACCATCGAGCTCTTCCCCGGGATCCCGGTGTCCGACCGGGCCGCGGCCGTCCCACCGATAGCGGGCTCGAGCAAGGACGTCACCCTGGCCCGGCGACGGTGCCGCTGACCCGGCAACCGAACACGCACCTCGCCCCACGCGAACTTCGGCGCGAGAAGTCTCTGCCTGACTCCGGTTGACGGCAGGGCGTTCTGGGCAATCTCAGCAAGGTCCGAGATGAACTCGGGTTCGCGCAGGAGAGGACCGGTGCATGAGTTCAGACGAGCCCGTCCGGGCGCTCGTGCCGGATGCGCCTGATGCGCGGGCCGGCGTGACGTCGGCCATCTCGTGCGATGCCGTTCCCCACGAGGTCGAGACCGCGTCAGGTACTCAGCGTCGACAGCGGACGTTCCAGGACTTGTGCACGGCTGGCGGGTGCTGCTCGCCTAGCTTCCGCTGGCGGTGGTGCTGCTCGCGTACGCGGGCGCCCAGTGGCTCAATGGTCCGATCAGCGACCGGCCGGCGGACGGCGACACCAACCGGCTGGGGCTCGCACTGCATGTGGACGAAGCGGCGACAGCAGACGGGTGGCTGTTCGGCCGCATCCCCGGTGTCGTGTTGCAGGACAGGTGGTTCCGACCGGGGCAGTCGCACTGGTACGACGCTGTTCTCGGGGTGGTCTACGCGAGCCACTTCTTCGTCATCCCGGTGACGGCGATCGTGCTGTGGGTGCGACGGTCAGCGCTCTTTCGTCCGTGGCTGCTGAGCGTCATGTGGATGTCGCTGATCGGCGTCGCCGGGTACATCCTCTACCCGATGTCGCCACCGTGGCTCGCGTTCCAACTGGGTGCGGGGCCGTCGATCGCCCGCATTTCCGGGATCGGCTGGGACTTCCTGCACGCGAGGTGGTTCGGCGATCTCCTCGGGCTCGGTCAGGCTGCATCCAATCCGGTGGCGGCGATGCCGTCCCTGCATGCCGCTGCTGCACTGCTGCTCGCCGGGTTCCTGTGGTCCGCCACCCGTTGGTGGGTGCGGTCGGTGTTGGGTCTCTACGTGGTTTCGATGGCGCTGGCACTGGTCTACACGGGCGAGCACTACGTGATCGACGTGCTCGCTGGATGGCTGACAGCGGCCGTGGCGCTGTGGATCACCACCCGGCCGAGATCCGCGGCGCGTCCGATCCATGCGGCGCCCACGTTCCTGGGCACCCGCAGGTCGCGAGCAGGCGCGGAGGCAGCACGGATCTGACCCGACAGGCAACCCGTTGCGCGGTAGCAGGTTTCGAGGGAGGTGTCCCGGGCGATGTTCGGTTGTCGGGGCATCTGCTCCGGTACCCCACTGTTCGAACTCTCCCACCTGCAGGCAGCCGACACGCTGTCCGTCGTCACAGCGGACGGCGCCTTCGCGCTACCAGGTGACCTCCCGACGAACCGTCGACAAGACCAGTGGCCTGCCCGCATCGTTGTTCTCGCGTCACGAACCGCCCACCCTGGTCGTCATCACCTGCGGCGGCCCCTTCGATGCGCCGACCCGTCACTACCGCGACAATCTCGTCATCACTGCAACGCCGAGACCTCGCTCCTGGCGAGTGCTCCCGTCGGCAGCGCACCCGAGCAGCTCGCTGCAGATCAGCACCGCTGGACGTGAGAGTCTGGCTCCCATGGGCAATCCACGGATCAACGTCCTCGGGGTCCCGAACAGCGCCGGCGCCTATTGCGTCGGTGTCGAGCGGGCGCCGGCTGCAGTGCGCGACGCAGGACTCGTCGAAGCACTGATCGCCGTCGGCTGCGAGGTGGACGACCACGGCGACCTCACCGAGAGACTGTGGGTGCCGGACCGGTCCAACAGATACGCGCAGAACCTCGACGATGAGGTCGCCGCAACGAAGGAGCTGGCCGAGGCTGCTTCCACCCTTCTGTCAGCCGGGGCGAAGCTCCTCGTCCTGGGCGGCAGTTGCGTTGTGGCAGTGGGCATGTGCGCTGCGATGGCACGGCTCGGCCGGAGTCCACGACTGATCTACATCGACCGGCATCTGGACCTCAACACGCCGCACTCCACGACCGAGGGCTCGCTCAGCTGGATGGGCATGGCCCACGCGCTCCACCTGGAAGGCACGGCGCCCGAGCTGGCGCGTGTTGCGGGTGCAACTCCCCTGCTGGACAGCTCCGACCTGGTGTACCTCGGGGTGGACCTGACACGGGAGACCACCGAATGGGAACGAAACCAGGCAGACTCGCTCGGGCTCACCCTGGTCGACCAGCACATCCTCTGCGACGATCCGGCGCACGCGGCTCGTGAAGCGCGAAACGCACTGGGAACGGGCGCATTTGCGGTTCACCTCGATGTGGACGTCCTGGACTTCATGGATGCACCGATCGCCGAGAACGTCAACGGCCGCAACAGCGGCCCCACCATCGCGCAGCTCGGTCAGGCCCTCGCGGAACTGCTGCCGGATCCCGACTGCTGGGGAATGACGATCGGTCAGTTGGACCCGGCCCACGCCGCCGCGGACCCGACGGCGGTCGGGAGACTCGTGGCGGCCCTGGCATCAGCCTTCGCTGCTCCTCGGCCCGGGTAGTCCTCACTGCTGACGCCAGCGACCGGGTTCGCGACCCGCTCCCGCCCGTCGGCCGGGCTGCGATCGAGAGGTTCGACCAGCAACTCGACCCGACGGGACCAGGTGCGCCGGAGCTCGACCATTGCCGTGATCAGCTGCACCTTCTCCGAGATCGACGCGGTGCGGTGGGCCCGCATTCGATGCTCGTCGATGACGTCGGCGATGCGGCGCGCCTCGCTCAGGTATCCAAGATCGCCGGTTGGGAGGTCTGATGTCACAAGCGGGTGATCCGGCGCCGAAGACGATGCGGATGGCGAGACCGGCTGAGACCCCACTCACAGCGTCGCCGCCGGCCCCCGGTGAAGTCGGCGGCGGAAGAAGACAACAGCACCGGCTCGGTCATCGCTGGAGGCCAACCCACGATCTGTCAGCAGCGATGGCTCTGCGAAGACCCCCATGATCCCGGAGGTGTGGACCGGTGAACCCTCGATGCGGCTCGCGTGACCTGCGGCAGCTCCCTGCACATCCGACTGGCTCGACGACAACGACGGGAGGTGACGCTTGCCCGGTTCGCGGACTCGGCCCGTGCAGCCGCTCCGCTCAGTCAGATCAGCGGAAGTGACTTGCTGTGTGCCAGCACATCGAGAACCTGGCCGACAGCTCGGTCTGTTGCGGTCATGTCGATCAGCGTTCGCGGTCCATCACGCTGCTCGTCCCACTCGGCGTAGTCGGCATCAACCACCTCGCTCCAGGTCGGAACAACCTGGCCGGTCATGTCGGGCACGCGGGCGGTCACCCGTCTGCGATGCTCCTGTTCATCCGGGACTGTGGTTTCCAGAACGACCAAGCGACCTCGCTCTGCGAGGTGCTGCCAGCCTGAGCGCGCTTCTGGCACCGGGTTGACCGCATCGACGACCACGGGCATGCCGAGTGCAAGATTCGCCGATGCAATCTCGTGCACCACCGCGTAGCCGATCGGTCCGACCGGCGGCTCAGCCAACCCGCAACGGACCACCGCGGTCTCGACGGCATCGATGCGTAGGTACACAGCTCGAAGCTCAGTGGACAGCCGTCGCGCCAGCGTCGTCTTGCCGGTGCCGGGCCTACCGGCCAGAACGATCAGGAGGGGAAGCTCGCTCATCGCGGCAGCCTAGCGTGGGTCCGTCCCGCAGTCCGTCGATGGACGCTGTCATGGACAGTCGACGACCATCTCAGGGTCAGCCCGACAGTTCCTTGATGGCCGCGCTACCGACCACACCTTCCGTCACCCCTGATCCGCTCGTCACAGGAGCCCACCGAACATGTATCCCCTGATCACCCACCGACTGAGCATCGAACCACTCGAGTTCGCGGACATCGAAGCGTTCGTCGCCTACCGGCAAGATCCGCTCGTCGCCCGCTGGCAGGGCTGGAGTCCCGACTACTCCCACCGGGACGCCGAAACCCTGGTGCGCACCCAGACGACCGAGGTGGTCCCGGCCGCCGGCGACTGGTTGCAGTTGGGGGTTCACACCGTGGACGGCACAACCCTTCTCGGTGACGTCGCCATCCATCGTCTCCCCGACCAGCCGGACACCTTCGAGATGGGCATGACGTTCGACCGTCGTCATCAGGGACGCGGGTTCGCGACCGAAGCCGTCCGCCGACTCCTGCAGTTCCTGTTCGTCGACCACCATGCCCACCGCATCGTCGCCTCCTGCGATGCCCGGAACGAGCCAGTCCAGGCCCTGTTGCAGCGCTGCGGGTTCCGGCTGGAATCGCAGCAGATCGAGGCGGACTTCTTCAAGGACGAGTGGACATCACTGTACGGATATGCGTTGCTGCGCCGGGAGTTCGCGCCTGCGGGCGACTGACGAAGCTCCGCGTACCGAGACCCGCACTCGACGGTGATGGGGGTGAGTGTCAGGGCAGCGCGCCGGCTCGCTCCGCCACTCTTGTCAATCCACGCTCACTGGCCCGGGCGATCGGGGGGTCGGGGTGCTCGCGGGGTCGGGGTGCTCGCGGGGTCGGGGTGCTCGGACCCACCGACGACGTCGGTGACCGTCAGCACCCGCGATCTCGCCGCCGGAGCTCCGTTCAGGGAGAGGCGGGATCGCCGACCAGCGCGGCGAGAACGGGACCCGCGGCAGCACGAGGGTATTCCCGATGATGAATGCCCGACCGACAGGCTGGCACGAAACAGCGATGACTGCGGGGCGGGTGGCTCATAACGTCAAGAGTGACCGAGATGAGGAGCCACCAGATGACCACCGACCCCACCAGCCGAAGCACGGATGAACGCATGGTGTCCGAACACCGTCCGACGGTCGACGTCACGCCGGTGGTGCCGGCCGGCTGGTTCGTGAAGATGAGCTGGACAGTGCTCGCTCCGGACGGCCAAGCCAACGTCATCGCTTCTTCGGAGCCACTGTCGCCGCATCTTTCGACCGACACCTACGCGGCCACGCAGGGAGATCTCCTGCGAAAGGAATTCTCCGGATATCACGAATTCTCGATGGCACCGATTCTCGTCGACGGACATCCGGCATGGCTGCGCGAGTTCGCGTGGGTCCCCCCGGATGGCTACCCGGTCACCCAGCACCAGCTGTATTGCGTGGTGTCCACTGCGGATGGCCGTCGCGGCATCACAGCCACCGCAACGACCCCGTCGCACAGTATTGATCGCTTTCGCGAGGTGTTCGCCGCAGTTCTCGGGTCGTTGCGCATCGCTTCCGCACCGATCGCCAACAAGTAATGAGCCTGTCGGTCGCCGAGGCACCATGGTCGAGAGCACTTTCTCTCGCGGAGGTCCCTGGGGAGCGGATCGTCATGTCGCTCAACCGGAATCTCCGCTGGTCGCATCGGGAGTGGTTCAGATGAAGCGCGAGGAGTTGACCGGGTGCACCCCGCCGAACTGCTCGCGGCGGCCTCCCCACCATCCGACGACGGGCAGCACCTCTCCCAGGGCCGTGACCATGGACGAGATCGTGCGGCTGTCATGGTGCGACGGGTCGGCCAGCCACAGCGCCGCCTCGGCGGCCACGAGTTCGGGATTCCTGGTGTCGGGTGGGATGTGCTGGATCCGACCCATCGAGTTCGGATCGTCGACATCAGGCAGGGCCACCATCCGAGCGCCCCACGGCGAGAACACCGACTGGGCCAGGACGGCGACGACGTCGGGCCCCACAGGCACCCGCCCGGTCCAGTCGGCCCACACCGCGAAAGACACGGCCTCCACCCGGCTGTGCTCGTCCTGGAGGGCGCTGCACCACGCTGCCGACGGGGACCATTGCCAGCTGGCGTACAGCACCGGCTCGTACGGACGACTGACGGCCCGATCCTGGACCACGTCGACGTCGAGCCGCGCGGCAAGGGCCAGCGCCACGATCTCATCGTCCCGGCTGGGCCCGGCCACCACACCGGACAAGGTGCGCGCGCTCTGGTGGACTACGTCGATCAGAGCGTCGATCGCCGCCGCGAACTGTCCTTGTGACAACCAGAGAGCGGCGTATCTGCCGTTCATGCCCTCCATGTCCCGGTTGGCGGTCTGCAGGACCATGGTGGACGTCAAGGTCGCCTGCCAGCCGCGCAGGTCGTCATCCGTCAGCGGGAATCCGTTTCGCTGCAACGCATTCGCTCGCATCAGCAGGGCGTCGTAGGTCCGCCGGACGTCGAACCAGTCCGGGTGGATGAGCTTCGGCGTCAGCTCTGCCAGATCGGGCAGGTCACCCGCGGCGGTGGCCGCGACGAGATGTTCGGTGATCAGTCCCGGAAGCTCGACCAGCGTCGAGTCGTAGCGGCCCAGCTCGCGGGCCTGGTAATGCCGACCGAGTCCATTCAGGGTGTGGGCCAGCTCGATGACGATGTCCGGATCCCTCGGCCGCAACCGGTCCGCCAATGCCACCAACGGAAGTGCGAGGTCCGAAGCACAGGCAGTATTGCATTCAAATGCGGCTCGCTGCAGTACATCTGGCTGGCTCGGGTACGCGTTTGCCAGGTCAAGTGCCGCCAGCAGCGCCGGGCCGGCTCCGAGGTCGGCCAGCGTCTCGACCAGCTCACGGAGCCATGGCGTGAGCACCGGTGGGTCACCGACGGTGCCCAAGCCTGCGGCTTGCCGGCGGAGTTCGGCCAACCGGGGCATGGGGTCGGTGGTGGTCGGTTCCATCAGGGCGCTGCCAGCGAGCCGGTCGTCTGATGGACGGTGTAGGACGAGGCGAAGCAGATCAGTTTGGGATTGGCGAAGGTGTCCGTCGAGACGAGTCGGTCGACCGTGAAGTCGGGCAGATCCGCCGGCTTCTTCCCCGTGAAGGTGGTGAACAGCCTGTCACAGGTGGTCTCCTCGGTGCCGGCAATGGCGAAGGTGGCACCGACGACCTCGGACTCGTGGGGTTTCGCGCAGTCCGTCACCGTGACCTTGTAGATGTTGGTGTCCGGGAGATCGACCACGCATTCGCCGGGGCGCAGCAGAGTCCAGTCGATGATCCTGTCCTTCACCGGTTCCGGCGCGGTCGTGACGGGCGACGACGGGGCCACCGGCGTCGGCGGTACCGACGCGACCGGATCCAGGCAGTCGGTCTGGGCCATCAAGTAGTCAGCGGCGACGTCGGGCGACGTCGGGGGCGCGGGGAGATCGAGGCGTGCAGCGAAGATCGACTGCAACGCCGCGTGCACCGCTTTCGGCGTTTCGTCCGTCAGCGCGGTGGACGCGCAGTCGGCTACAGCAGGGTAGGTGGCCGCACCGTCCTCGCCGAACCCGACGGCATACATCGCGATGACCCGGCCGAGATCCGGGTGCTGGATGCAGCCCGCGACCAGATCCGCTGTGGCGATCGAGCCCTCGTCCGGCGACATGGCCAACAGCGACGGTGTATCGATGCCGTCTTCGACACAGCGCACGCCGTCGCCCGACATTCCCGGCAGGACGTAGGCGGTGAGATCGCCGGCGTCCTTGATCTCCGATGCCGGGTCGGTGAAGCGCACGATGGTCCCCACGTCGCCTGCCGCTGAACCCGGTGGAGTGACTACCGGGCCCTTACTCTCCGGCGGAGACGTCGCTGGGGCCGTTGTCGCGGGCAGTGTGGTCTCCGGAGGCGACGTCACCGGGGCCGTCGTCGCGGGCGCCGCGGTTCCCGATGTCGGCGAGGTGCACGCGGCCAGCGTGAGCGCTGAGATCGAGAGCATCGCCAGGCACGTGAGCCGGGGGCGTCGTGATTGGCGGTGCCGTTCGAGAGTGGACGTTTCGCGGGATCGTGGCATTGGTGTCGGACCGTCCTGGGAGATGACGAGCGAATCTCGTCGGTGGGTTCTGGGGGGGCTCTTCTCGTAAGTGCGCCGTCAGTTCATCGGCGCTCGTCGGGATCCCGAATTGACATCAAACGTGTCGTTAAACGGTGCGAATCGGGCATTGTCGACATTCGCTCGAGGGGTTACCTGACGGTCACACTGATTCCATTCGCTGGTCCATCAGGTATCCGGAGCGTCACCTCGCCCGGGTTCTCGGCACTGACCTCGACCCAGCTGACCCAATTGCGTGCCACGCCACAAGCCTGCTCGGTCGCTATCGATCGGTCGGTCAACGTGACCGCGGAGGATTTGCCGGAAACTCGGATGTCCGCGGCTCGACTGTCGGTGTCCACCCATCCGGTCCCGCCGGCCGCGAGCCGATCCCCGTCTCGCAATGAAGGTTCGAAGGCAATACTCGGGTCGACATGGGTGACGTTCGTACAAGCCGGCGATGTGGGCGTTTGCGTGACGCTGGGCCGGCTGGCGACCCCCGCTGTCTCGGCACCGCAGGCGGCAACCGACAACGCAACGGCGATCGCTGCAACAACCGTGTGTACAGCGCGGGCGTCGATCACGCCGGGTCCTGGTTCACGACGGTGACGTTAAGCAGCGGGGACAGTCGCGGGCATCATCATTACGTGCCAACCGGGAACCCCGGCGAAAGGGCAGCAATCTGCGAGGCGGCCGTCGGCCCCCAGCAAGGATGCTTCATGGGAGTGCAATCCGCCGACCCTGGGAAGGAACGACATGTCCGACGAACACTGGCCGATCATTGCGGGAGACGATCAGTTCGAGCAACGACCCTCCGAGGACTCGTCGTCGGTCGACCGCCCGATCGACGACGGAGCTCTTCCGGAATGGCCGGCCGAGAACACCGGCGCCGACCCGGATCCGGCCACCCACCCGTTCACTTCCCAGGCCGATCTGTGGGACGCCCGCACACCAGATGATCTGGTGTCGGCCGACGATCCGGGGCCGCAGCAGTCCGTCATTCCCGCGAACCAACCCGGCGGACCCGTCGTCGGTGACCCGGGGCCGCAGAGCGAGGCCGCGACCGAGCTGCCCGTCTTCGATCCGACGGCGACGCACGACGCTGCGGTGACCGAGGATCTCGCGTACTGGTTCCAGCAGAACACCAATTTCACCTGCGGACCGTCAGCGGTGACGGCGATCCTGAACGACTACCTGGGTGTGCAGCATCTCGGCGAGAACGACGTGGCCACCTGGGCGCAGAGCAACGGACTCCTCAGCACCGCCGGTATGGATGTCAACGACCTCGACGATGCCCTCACCCATTTCGGCGTTCCAGCACAGACGTTCCAGGGCAGCGACATCAGCCAGATCGACCGGTATCTGGAAGCCGATTACTCGGTGATCCTGCGGGTCGACGCGGCCGACTACTGGACGGGACAGCAGAACCAGGACGACCTGTGGCACTTCGTGCGGATCGTCGACATCGACACTGACCGAGGGGTGGCAATTCTCAGCGATTCCGGGGTGGACTACGGGCGCGGACTCGAGCTGCCGTTGGATGTTCTCGACAGCGCGTGGGCAGAGGCCGACCGGTGGGCGGTCGTCACCACCACTGCGGATTCGGACCCTGGCAGGTCCGTCGCGACGGCGCCGGGCGGGATCTCGGCAGACGCCGAGGGACGCGGGGTGTCCGTCCTGCCCGAGCCTTCGCCGTTGCACGGCGCCCCGGGGCTGGTCGTCCTGCCCCTCACCCTGTCCGAGCGGCTGACGCAGGAATGGTTGCTGCCGTGATCGGCCCGAACATGCCTGGCTGACGGCGACCGCTCAACGGCTACGCGACCGCCACTCGACCACGGCCGCCGTGGTCGAAGCGACCCCCAGCGTCGTCCTGGCCGTTTCCAGCCGCCGGTACGCGGAACGCAGCGAGATGTGGCAGCTGCGCGCCGCCTGCGCCACTGACGTCCCGTCGGCGAGCAGCTCGAGCAGCACGACCCATTCCGGACGCGGGTCGGCGGGGGGATCCGGGCGGGCCCGCACTGCGACGAACCGGCTCACACTCCCCCCGTCGCCGGACGGGGTAGGGCCGTCCCCGGCCCGGAGCCCAGCACGTGCGGCGTCGTCGAACAACGCATCGGCCAGTGCGTCGCTGACCGTGACGGCCAGGCAGGCACCGCGATCGGCCGCCTCGACGGCGTCGGCCAGGGCGGTGTGGTCGCCGATGTGTCCGACACACACATGCCGCTCCAGCGACCACCGGGACACCCGGCTGCCGAAACCGTCGAGCACCGTCAGACCGGCGGCGCGCCATGCTTGCCGGATCCCGGGCTCGACGGCCCCGACCCGGAGGAAGGGCTCGCTCATCAAGCGAGTTTCGCGGCGGCGGCTCGACGGTTGGTCGCCCCGAGCTTGAGCACGGCGGAGCGGACGTGGGTTTCCACTGTCGCGACGGACACCCCGAGCCGACGGGCGATCATCGACGACGACAGTCCGGAGCCCACGTGCTCGAGCACCTCTGCTTCGCGGGCGGTGAGTCCGTGCGACGCGGTGCCGCGCCGTGCGTTCCAGGCGATGCCGGCTCGCCGTGCGGTGGCGACGACTCGGCCGTCGAACGCCCGGATCCCGCTGGTCTCGACCTCGTCGATGACGGCCGCAGTCAATTCAGTGGCTGCGGGATGATCGCCGCGGACCGCCGCATCGGCGGCCGCCCAGGAGCACCGCACGGTTCCGCGTCGAGAGGCGCTGCGCCACAGGGCTGCCGCGTCGAGGAACCCGTCGACCACGGTTTCCGGCTCCGAGGTCAGGGCTGCGGCCTCGGCGAGCAGCCCGGCCGGGAGGAGGGGCGCATCCCAGGGGACACCCGTCCACGCCGCGACCGGGCCCGCCACCATGGTCACGACCGGATCCATCCTGGACCGGAGGGCGGCGGCCGCCTTCAGGGCCCCGGTCCGGTCGTCGCCGCCGGCCCAGGCCAGAGCTGCTTCCACCGCGTCCCGTCGCCGGCCGGCCGGAGCGGAGGAGATCACCCGGCTCGCCGCCAGCAGCGACCCGGTGTCGGACAACACCAATGCCCGTGCCGCGATCGGCATCGCCGATGCGGGACCAGCGCGCACCGGGTCTGGGCCGAGAGCGAGGATCCACGCCAGTTCGTGTTGGAACACGTCCGTCCACCCCGCCGCTCCGGCCCGGCGGGCCGCGTCCGCGCCGACGGCTGCAGCGGTGCGGGCGTCGTCCACCCGGCCGAGGAACAACAACAGCGTCGACTCGGTGAACCATGCCTCCATGGCGAGCGCGTCGCCGCTCCGGTTGCGCACCGCGCGGAACCGGTCCTGCCAGTCGACGTCCCCGAGGGTCGCCGCGAGGACGGCGCCGACCAGTCCGGCAGCAGGTTCCTCGGTGGTCCCCGCGCACCGATCAGCAAGGTCCGCCACGGCCACGGGATCGCTGCCGTCGTGCAGGAGCAGCTCCACGTCCAACTGCCGCCGAACCCGATCCGTCATGGACTCCCTCACCGTCATCGCAGCTGTGAGATGCGTTGAGGCCGCTGCCATGTCGCCGAGTCGACGGGCGACCGTCGCCGCCATCACGCACGCCTCGGGGAAAAGCGTGGCGTCGTCGAGTGCGGTCGCCAACGAGGCGCCGGCGGATCGCGGATCACCGGAGGCGAGCCACCATTTCGCCGCCTCCAGAGCGCTGCGCGCGGTGCCGTCCGCCGCCGCGAGCAGGCCTACGTTGGCTGCCCGCGCCGTGAGGCCTTCAGCGCCGGCGACCGCGCGGCGCGCAGCGATGACCGCCGACGCCCGATCACCGCCGGCGATGTGATGCCGCGCCGCCTCACCGGGATCCGCGAGCCGGCCGGCAAGACCACGGTGCAGCGCCGCGCGGTCCGGCGCGCGCATCCGGGCCGCGGCGATGTCGGCCACCAGTGGATGCACGGGACGTAGCTGGTCGCCGTCCTCGACGACGAGGCCGGCGGCCAGCGCACCGCCGGTTCCGGTTCCGAGGACGCTTGTCAGCAGCGGCCGGCCGGCGAGACCCAGGGTCGCGAGAACGGTCCGGCTCGCGACGTCGAGCCGGCTCAGCTGCGCTGCGATCGTCGACACGAGGGTGGGGCCGACCTCGTCGTCCACCGACCGCACACACCACAGCGGCAGGCCGCCGGTTGCCGCGGCGATCCGGGTGGCGCTCTCGTCGTCGGCTCCGAGCATCCGGCACAGCAGCATCGCGTCGTCGGTGTCCAGGGGGGCCAGTTCGACGTGTTCCAGATCGCTGACCCGGCAGTACCTGTCCAGAACAGCACCGGACATCGGCTCGCCCGTCCGGATGATGACGACCGTCCGTATCCGGAGGGCCAGAACCGGGAGGACAGCCAGCGTCGCCGCATCGGCGAACTGCGCGTCGTCGAGGACCAGGACGTCCTGCGGGATGCGGCGCGCGACCAGGTCGGCCGTGTCCGCGGTGGAGCCCTCCGTGAGCCGGGCCGACAACGCGTGGGACAGCGGGACCAGTGGGCGCCAGACCAGACTGGCGAGGCCGCGACCCCAGTGCGACCGCTCGCCGACCAGTGCCGCGGACGCCAGTGCGGTCTTGCCCACCCCGGGCGGGCCGGAGACCAGTACCGGGCGCCCGGTCTCGAGGGCGGCCCGGACGCGCGCGAGCTCCGCATCGCGCCCGATCAGACCCCTCGTACCGGCGGCCTTGCCACCCACCATTCGCGCACGTTACCTCAGATGTGGTCCAACTCACAGTGAACATGTGCGACTTCATCCTCTGTTGACTGCTCCGAACGGGTGGCTGCGCGCTTGCTCCTGTGACTGCCATGGCACGAATTCAGGAGGCGGCTGATCGGGTGGGCCTTCTACGTTTGAACCGATGGAAGATCCGTCGGATCAACCGAGGACAGAAGGACGACATGGACGACATGGGAACACCGGGTTCCGCTGAGCCGATCGACGACCAGCTGAACCTCGGATGGGCCGAAGATCCCTCCGGAATCGGTCCGGCCACCGAGCCGAGCTACGCCACAGACGGCGGTGACGAATGGGTCCCGGTTGGTCCCGGTGACGGGGTTCGCGGTGAGAACGTCGTGGTCGATCTCGGACCTGTGGGTGCGCCGGGGCCACAACTCGTGTTCGACCCGTCCGGCCATGCATCGGTGCTCCAGGACGGCCAGGCGGCCCCGAGCTCCGACCCGGTGCCGGCGGAACCGGAACCGCAGCGCGTCGACAGCGAATCCACGCCCACAGCCGAACATCTCGCCATCACCCTGTCCGACGGGACGGTGATCGATGCCGGCGTCCCCACACTCGACCTCTTCGGGGACGACGACGTGCCGGACACCGTCGAGACCGAGGAGGGTGGCGCAACGATGGATGTGATGAACACCGACGGAAAGCCGGGCGCAGACCAGGTTCTCGTCACCGAGGACGGTGTTACCACGATGTTCGTCGAACGGGATCCGCAGACCGGTGAATGGTCGCCGGTGGCCGAGACCCAGCCCGGCGACCCGGACTCCGGTCACGGCCGTGGGGACACGATCGAGGTGCCTGCCCGGTACCAGGTCGCGATCGACACCAGCGCCGACATCTCGGTCCAGGCGCTGACCCACATGAACGCCACCATGGCCGAGGCCGCCGCGGGTCTGTGGTCCTCGGCGTACCCGGGAACCCCGTGGCCGGTCGATGACGAGACGGGCGAGCCGTACCCCCCGAGAATCCTGTTGGGCGTCATTGCCAACGACGAGGACGTGGCGTCCGACATGAAGAGCACGGCGCTGCAGATGGTCGAGACCTTCGACAGGACCACCACTTCCATCGTGAAGCAGCCCTAGCGACTGCCCCGGATCCAGCCCCGGCACCGCAGCAGCGGGGTACCGCGCAGCGTCAACCCGCCTCCAGACCCTCCCAGCCAGGAAAGACTCCGATGACTGACGAACCGATCGTGACCGAGCCGGACAACGGACCCGACATGTTCTCCTCCACGTCGGTTCTCGACGACGGCACCGAGGTGACTCAGTTCTCCCACGACCCGGATTCCGGGGCCGTGGACGCGCTGGTGGTGGCGACCGCTGATGGTATGAGCCTCGTCCAGGTCAACCCGGGACAGCCGGGATCCGAGGCGTTCGTGTACGACGGCGCCGACCTGATCGCCAGCGGCGAGGACCGCAACGGCGACGATCTGGTGTCGGCCGACGAGCTCGTCGCAGTTGATCCCGGTCAGACAGATCCTGCGCTGCCGGAGCCGAGCGAGGACAGGATCGCCCCCGAGGACATCGGCAAGGCGCCGGAGTCGACTGTTCCCGCCGAAGGCGACTCCCCGGTCATCACCGGACATGATCCGGTCGACACCGCACCCGAGGGGGACGCGCCGGAGAGTCTCTTCGTGGATCGCGACAGTGCCGAGGTCGCCGAGGACGTCACTCACGGGTTCGAGCAGTCGACCGGCTACACGTGCGCACCGTCGGCAGTCACGATGGTGTTGGCCGACTTCTTCGACATCGACGTCGGCAGCGAGATCGAAGCCGGCCTCTGGGCCGCCGAGAACGGACTGCTGAGCGAGGCGAACGGCGGGATGTTCCCGGACGGGATCGTCGCCGTGCTCGAGCACTACGGAGTACCGGCCCACCTCGAGACCGGCAGCATGGACACCCTGGACGGCTACCTCGATGAAGGCCGAGCTGTCATTCTCGCTGTGGACGCTTCCGAGTACTGGAACGATCCCGACGTCCCGGACGACACCGGCCATGCAGTGCGAGTGGTCGACATCGACGTCGAGCACGGCACCGCGACACTCACCGATTCCGGCCGTCCCGACGGCGCCGGATTGGAGGTGCCGCTGGCAGACCTGGAGAAGGCCTGGGCGGACCGAGGGCACAGCATGGTGGTCACGGACGCGGTGGAGTTCGATGCCCCGGATCACGACACCGCGATGATCGCCACCGGCGATGTCCAGGCGGTGGACGAGGTGGTCACCGCCGAGCCTGCGGGGGTCGCACCCGACACCGGGCCCTCCACCGGCGTGACCGACACCGCGTCCACGGACGGCATCCCCGCCGAGGGGGACAAGCTGTTCGACCTGGGTCACGTGCAGCCGCTGGATCTGCCGGATCAACCCGCCGTGCAGTTCCCCGGTGTGGTGCTGATCCCGGGGATCCTGTCGCTGGCCGGATGGGCTGCCGTTCGCGCGGCCGCACGTCGGAAGGACGCGTGACACTGGGGCAGGCGGCAGACGCGGTGGCGTCCGCCGCCGGTGCGGCCGCCCAGACCTGCCGGCCCGACACCGCGGCGAAGCTCCGGTCGGTGGCTCACCGGGTCGACGGAAAGCTGGTGCTGGCGGTGGCCGGCCGGCTCAAGACCGGCAAGTCGACCCTGGTGAACGCGCTGCTGGCCCGGGACGTCGCACCGACGGCGGCGACCGAGTGCACCCGGCTCGTCACCAGGTTCGTGCGCGACCAGACCGAACACCTGGTGATTGTCGGCCGGGACGGGTCACGCACCGAACGCGGGTTGGAGTCCAGCCGGATCCCGGCCACGCTGAACGGCATCGACCCCGATGCGGTCGACCATCTCGATGTCCACCTCGCCACCTCCCGGTTGGACTGGCTGGAGATCGTCGACACGCCCGGTCTGGCTTCGTTGTACCGGGAGAACACCTCGCGCACAGAAGATTTCCTGGACCCCGGCTCGACGGCCGCGTTCGCTGGGGCGGATGCGGTGGCGATGTGCTTCACGGGAACACCACGGGCCGACGACGTGGAAAGGATGCGCCAGCTGCTGGTCGCCGGCGGCGACCGCCGCGGGCTGGCGACGCTGGGCATCCTCAACCGGGCTGACGAGATCACCGGCGGCTGGGACGCCGCTCGTGGTCAGGCCGAGCTCATGAGACACACCCTGACGGGTCTCGTGGCGGACGTGATACCCACGGCCGCACTGCCCGGCGCGGCCGCGCGGTGCGGTTTGCTCGACGGCGCACTTCTGGCCGCATGCGATGAGATGGCGGCGCTGCCCGCCGATCTGTTGGAGGTGATGCTGGAGGACACCGCCCTGTTCGTCGGGCTGGAGTGTCCAGTCGACACGTCGACCCGGGTGCGGCTACTCAGTACTGCCTCACTGGCCGGCGCTGCCGCTGCCATCGCTCATCTCGTCGGCCGGCCGGGCGACCGGGCCGGCGCCGTGGCCGCGATCGACGCCGTCTCTCACCTGGACGCGCTGGACTCACACCTTGATCGCCTCCGGCGGCGTGCTGACGCGTTGAAGGCTCAGACGGGGATCGCCGGTCTCCGCAGGATCGCCTTCGCGCCCGACCTCGCCCCGGCCGATGTCGCGACCGTCCACAACCTGATCGCCGACCTGCTGGCGGCACCTGAACTCGCGGTGATCGACGAACTCGCGGTGCTGGAAGCGGCGGTCGCGACCCCCGGAACACTCAGCCCGGACCTGTCCGCCGAACTGGACCGGCTGTTCACCGTCGCCGATCCGGCGGAGCGGCTCGGGTTGCCGATCGGGACCGGTCGTTCGGAGCTGGCCGACCATGCCTGGAATGCGGCGGCCCGCTGGCAGGCGATCTCGGGGTCCGGTCCACCGGCTGTGCAGCACGCAGCACGCATTGCCCGGCGCGCCTACCTGCGCCTGGACCACGAACTGAATCTGGGTGAGGTGGGATGACGGCCGTCACCGTTCTCGGCGGCGCGATCGACACCACGCCCGCCACCACCCCTTCTGGTCTTCCCAGCGGAGCATCGGTGGTGGGCACCACCATGACCGGAACAACGCCCACGGGCGGCGGTGCCGAGGTGGCTGCCACGGGCGTCTCCACCGGTCTGCTCATCGTGCTCCTCCTCCTGATCGGACTCGGCATGCTCGCAATCGGGTACCTGTTCGGCCGCCGCCGCGCGCGGGTGGCGAGCTCGATGGGCCGGCGGGCCGGAGCATCCGTCGAACCACGAACACCCGCTGCGCGAGCCGTCGATGACGAATCGGGAACCCACCCCCAGCAGCCCCTTCCCACACTGCAGCCGCAGCCGCAGCTACCGACATCGGTCGACCCCGATCGCACGGCCCTGATCGACGCGCTGATCGACGCCCGTGACCGGCTGCCCGCGAACGCGCAGGCCAACCGCATCGAAAAGGCCTTGGCCGCAGCGGGTGTGGAGACCGTGGACCCGGTCGGACGCGTCTTCGACCCGACCCTGCACTGGGCACAGGGCCCGGACCGGGTCACGGACGACCCGGACTTGAACAACACCATCGCCGAGACGGTGACCCTCGGGTACGTCGACCGCGGCCTCGTCCACCGCCTCCCCGGGGTCATCGTCCACCGCTCCAGATTCGAGGAGCGGTGACCACACCGACCACCCGGGCCACGGACGCGAGCGCCCTGCGTCGCATCAACACAGATGTGCTGTCCGGCGCCACCCTCGAGCAGCTGCGGGCCATCCGGCGACTCGCCGCCGCGACCAGGACACAGCAGAGCTGCTGGACCGACTCGACCAGCTGCTCCCGGTGCGGTGCTCGTCGTGGTCGGCGAAACCAAGAAGGGCAAGAGTTCGGTGGTCAATGCCCTGGTCGGTCGCCCGAAGGTCTCGCCGGTCGCAGTCGGGGTCGCCACTGCGACGTATCTGATGCTCAGCCACGGCCCCCAGGATCAGGCACAGGTGCAGCCCGTCAGGACCCAGCGACGCCTCGTTCCGCTGACCGACCTGCCGAAATGGGTGACCGTCGACGGCCTGGACAGCAACCCGGAGGCCATCGGCAGCGACGGAGATACCGTGGCGAACCCGGTTCAGGCCTTCCTGGACGTGCCGCTGCTGCGCGAAGTCACGATCATCGACACCCCAGGGGTCGGCGGCCTCGTGGGCACGCACGCCGCGCAGACAGTCGCCGCGATCCGACTGGCAGGGGCGATGTTGTTCATCACGGACATCACCGTGCCACTGACCGCTCCGGAGGCCGAGTTCCTCACCGAGGTGGCCCGTACCGCGAATCTCGCGGACATCATCATCGTGGCGAACATGGCCGACAAGCTCACGCCCGACAACCGGCTGACCGCGGTCCGCGACCTCCGTCTGCGGATCAAGGAGAAACTGCCGCAGTTCGACAACGTGCCCATCGTGGCGGTCTCGGCGCTGCAGGCCGAGAAGGCCGCCACCGCGACCCTGCCCCAACTCGCCCGGGAGTTGCTGCGGGAGAGTTCGGGTCTGAACGAGCTCAACAGCATGATCAGGCAACGGGTGTTGTCCCGGGGGGTTCTGATCCGGGAGACGCAACGGCTGCAGATCATCCATCTGACCGCCGCGAGGCTCGCGGAGCGAGCGGACGCCGGCATCCGAGCGGCGACCGAAACCGATCCGACCGACGGGACGAGCGATCTGCCCACGCTTCTCGCCGACCTGTCGCACGACGCCGAGGTGACTCGGACCCAACTCCACGCCGATCTGGGGAAACTGCAGCGAACCCTGAGCAGCCGGGTCGACGAAGCGGTACGCAGGGTTGGTGCGACGATGGACCACGCCGCGGCGAAGGGCACCGCGGTCGCGGAACTGGAGCCGCAGTGGGCAGCTGAGACCATGCTCATCTCCGACGAGCTGGCCCGGCTGACTGCGACCGGCATCGGTGCCGCGTTCCGGACTGCGATCGACAGGCTGGGCACCGACGAGGCGTCGATGAACGCACTCGAGATCGCGATGGCCACTGCCACCGCGAGCGCCGCTGCCGACATCGAGCTACGCACCGCAAACCCGCACCTGCAGACGCAGATGTCGGGCGACACGGTGGCGATGGCCGCCTTGAGCGCCACGGGTGGGGCAGCCTTCACCCATTCCGTCGGCGGTGGCGCGCTGGGCCTGTTCGGCATCGGCGGCGTCTCCGCATCGATGGTGCTCGGTCCGGTGAGCCTCGCGATGGCCGCCGGGGTGGTCGCGTTAAACGTGATCCGGGGTCGTCGGCAGGCCCGGGCCGCGGACAGCCGAGGCTGGGTGCGCGATCGGACCGCCATGTTCCAGCGAGATGCCAATGATGCGTTGGCTTCTCGGGTAGAGGATGCGCGGACGCTGTTCGCTCTGTCGCTGCGTGATTTCACTCGGGCGCGGGCGACCACGTTGAAGGAGACGCACGTCGCGGCGAAGGGGCAGCCCCGGACGTCGATCCCGGCCCTGACCGCCACCCGAGCGCAGGCACAGGCGATCGCCGGCGCGACCGCCAAGATATTGGCCCAGGTGGCCACCATCTCCGCGCTCGACCCGGGACGGCGGCAGCTCGGTGGATGACAACGATCTGCCGGTCGACCACGGCGAGCTCCCCGACCTGGGTGGGGGCGACACCCCGTTCGAGCAGTACCAGGACCGCCCCCACACTGCGTGGCCCTCACCCGGCGCCGACCATGACGACGCAGCGCAACCGCCCGACGTTCCTGGGCCAGACCTGGCCGGCAGCAACATGTCCGACCTCGAGCTCTCACTGCCGGAGGAGCTCGGCCAGGACGCGCACGAGGTGATGAGCGGGTTCGACGACTCGACTTCGGACGACCACCTGCCGTCTGCCGCGTTCGCGGTGGGTGGGGTACCGGACGAGGGGGACGTGAGCTGGTCCGCAGTGCTGGCCCCGGCCGACGTGTCCGCGCTGTGGGCCGCGGCACTGCTCGTCGAACCGGTCGAGGGCTTTGCCGACCCGCGCCTGCTCGGGGCGGCCGAACCCGTGGACCTGCCGCTCGAGGGGTCGGTCTGATGAAGGTCGTTGCCGTCGACTTCGGTACCACCACCACGGTTGTCGCAGTCCGCGCCGAGGGTCGCCCGGCATCGCTGATGTCCTTCGGAACGGCCACCAGGATGCCGTCCGCGGTCTATCTGCAGGACCGCCAGCTGATCACCGGAGTCCGGGCGACGCAGTCGGCGCTGCGCGATCTCTCCCGGTACGAGGCCACGCCCAAGCGCGAGCTGTCCGCCGGGACGATCCGGCTGCCGCTGGGCGGCCGTCCTGGGGTGACGGTGTCCGAGGCCGTCACCCAGGTGCTCCGCGCGGCCATCTCACGCATCGACACTTCCGAGCAGATTCGTTGGGTGGCAACGCATCCCGCCGAGTGGGGCGCCGCTCAGACCGAGACACTGCGGACCGCGTTCATCGCAGCCGGCGCCACGGACCCCGTGCTGATCAGCGAACCGGTGGCAGCCGCCTGGGCCGTCGTCCCGGAGAGCGCCCGGGCGGTGGGTGCGACATTCGCGATCTTCGACTGGGGCGGCGGAACCTTCGACTCGGCCGTCGTGCAATGGAACGGCGCGGGCTTCGTCGTGCTCGCGCACAACGGCGACAGCAGGACGGGCGGCGAGGACGTCGACGCCCGCCTGTCGGAGTACCTGCTGGCCCAGGTACCCGCCGGGACCCAGGCGCTCTCGGACGGGGCGACGTCGGAGGGACTGCGTCAGCGACACATGTTCCGTGATGACGTCCGGATGGCGAAGGAGGAGCTGTCGTCGGACATGACGACGTCAGTCCAGCTGGGAGATCGCACGCTCACCCTCACCCGAACCGAACTCAACCGTCTGGCGGCACCGCTGGTCGACGTCTGTGTGCAGACATTGCGCACCTGCCTGGCGAGCGCGGGGGTGAGCGCCGCAGACCTCGCCGGGGTCCATCTCACCGGTGACGCATCGCGGCTGGTGCTGGTGGCCGACCAGCTCCGTGCGGCCCTCGGCGGCCAGAACCCTCGGATCCCGGACGACGCGAAAGCCGTTGTGGCGCTGGGGGCGACCTATGCCGCCGTCACCACCGCCGGAGGTCCGCCGCCACCGCGACCGCCATCACCGCCACCGCCACCACCACCGCCGCCACCGCCGCCACCAACACCGATCGACAGGTCCATCCGTTTGAGGTCGCTGCGACCCAGCATCGGGGTCAATGCCGCAGCGGCCACGCGCCAGCTGGGGACGTTGCTCGGGGCGACCCCCCAGCGGCCGGCGCTGTGGCAGCCCGAGTTGGCAACGTTCACCGCTGAGCGTGGCCCGCTGGAACGGGTTCATGTCTCCTTCCACGCGAACTCGCCGCCCTTCTCCGTCTCTGCTGCGATGGCCGACCCGCATCGTGTCCTCGGCGACTTCCTGACGGTGTCGGTCGAGTCGGTCGAGAGGGTCACAGCGTTCCAGCACGGAGCATTCCTGGTCGGCATCACCGAACCGGACGACCACGAACACGGCATGGCGCTGATCGTCCCGACCGACGACTGGCTCCTGACGATCACGCTGGTGGGGCGGAGCACCATCGCGGCGCTGACTCCGTACCTACGTACGCTGGCGGATGTCCCGATCAGTGAGGATCCGGAGTGGGTCGCGGTCCCGGCAGGCCCGTTCCGCGCTGGTCGAACGGCAGGATCTCGACGCTCAATCCTCGAGGACGGTGCCTTCAACTCCAACCAGAGCTGGATCAAGGTGCCGGAGGATTACACGGTCAGCAGCGAGTCCGCCGGCTTCTTGCTGCATTTCGACGGCGAGGTGGGGCTGGGCGTCGAGTTGTCACGAGACCCGCTGCTGGACAGTGCCACTCCGGCGGTCGCCGATGCCGCCGCCGTGGCCGCCGCGCACCGGGACAACCAGGGTCTGACCGCGGTCCACGACGCCGACGTCGTCCTGCCGCAAGGGGGTCACCGGATGCGGGGCCACCTGTTGTCCGGACCGACAACGACGTTGTTCACCGCCGGCACGGTCATCGGCGGACGTCATCTGCGGATCGGGATCGCTGCGGCCGGTGCCACGAAGAAGAAGCGATTCGGTGGCCCGCCGCCACTCTGGGGACCGTTGACGTCGCTACTTTATTTCATCGAGAGCCGGGAATGACCGGCACCAGGAAAGGATTCTGATGGCAACTGTGACAAAGACGAACACCGTCGAGGTGAACGCTTCGGCCGAGACGACCTGGGACTTCATCGTCTGGGAACACTGGCCGAACGCGCTGGCCAACGGCATGCACAGCCCCGTGCGCGACGACCGCATGAGGAAGCTCGTATTCCAGCACGGCCGCGGTTCCGGGAGGTCCGTCGGCCAGATCCAGGTCACGCCCCAGGGTCCGGCATCCTGCTCACTGCATGTCTCCTGGCAGACGTTGGACATCGGCTTCGTGGTCGCCGCCGCCTTCGGTGGACGGAGCGAAAAGGCGGTCAAGTCCATGTGTGCCAACCTCAAGGCCGGCGCCGAGCACCGCGCGGCCGCGGGCTGATCACCCGGTGAGTGCTGCGGGCTGCCAGTGCCGCGGGTACCTCACCGTCGCCCGACGGGGGCCTGCAGCGTGTGCCCGGTCTGTCGGTGGCAGGACGTGGAACACGTCGGTCACGGCCAAGTCGTCGCCGACGACGCAACACGGACGTGCATCAGCCCTGGGACGACTGGCGGCGATTCGGGGCATCCCGGCTCGAGGACCGGCCCGTCATGAAAACCTGACCAGTTCAGCGAATCGAACCGGCAGGCACGCGAAGGTCGTCGTGCGCATACAGCTGCACGCGATCGGCTGTCGCCGTCGAGGTCTGACACCAGCGACCCTTCCTGCGTCAGCCCAGGCCGGATCCGAGACCGTGGGATCGCCGCACGGTGCCGGTGCCGCGGGGTGAGGTCCGACCGCCGAGCCGGTAGCCTGCCGTCCAGATCGTCTGTGCGACAGATGATCCTCAACTGAACGACGTGGAGGACTGACGGTGCACAGGTGCGGGTTGCGACATGGCTGACCACGGGCGGGCCGTCACGTTCGGTTCGTTCCTCACACCGTCGGCCGCCGCGCCGGAACACACGGTCACGCTCGCGGTGCTGTCCGAACAGATCGGTCTGGATCTGGTCACCTTCCAGGATCATCCGTACCAGCCTGCGTTCCTCGACACCTGGACGTTGCTCAGCTACGTCGCCGCGCGCACCGATTCGGTGACACTGAGCGCCAACGTGCTGAACCTGCCGCTGCGACCGCCGGCAGTCATCGCCCGAAGCGTCGCTGCGCTGGATCTGCTGAGCGGCGGCCGGGTCGAGCTCGGGCTCGGCGCCGGCGGGTTCTGGGCTGCCATCGAAGCGATGGGCGGACGACGCCTGTCGCCGGCGCACGCAGTACAAGCGGTTGCCGAGGCCATCACGATCATCCGCGAACTCTGGAACACCGATCCCCGCGGCGGAGTGCGGTTCGACGGTGAGCAGTACCGCGTGCACGGCGCGAAACGCGGACCCGCACCTGCGCACGACGTCGGCATCTGGCTGGGCGCCTACAAGCCCCGCATGCTGGAACTGACCGGACGAGTCGCCGACGGGTGGCTGCCGTCGTTGGCCCATCTCCCGGAGGGCGGTCTGGCGCAGGGGCAGGCCAGGATCGATGAAGCCGCGGCCGCAGCCGGTCGCCTCCCGTCGGAGATCCGGCGGTTGCTCAACGTCGGCGGCAGTTTCCAGGCCCACGGCGACGGGATGCTCCAGGGGCCGGTGCAGCAATGGGTCGAGCAGCTCAGCAGGCTGGTGCTCCAGGACGGAGTGGACACGTTCATCCTGGCGACGGACGACCCCGACGACCTGCGCCGCTTCGCCGGCGAGGTGGCCCCCGCCGTGCGCGAGCTCGTCGAGATCGAACGTGCAGCGCCCGAAGTCACTGCGCCACAGCAGATCTCGACGGGTGGGGGCGTCGGTGCTACCTCACCGGAACTCTTGTCGAGCCGAGGACAGTTCGCCGTGGTACCGACTCCGGACGACGGCACCCGCCGCAGTGCGCAGCAAGTCTGGGACGAATCCGAGCGACCGAGTGGTCCGGCGAGGGATCCGGCCCGCGAGTACACCCCGCAGGAGCAGGTCACCGGGCGACATCTCGTGGACGTCCATGACCACCTGCGAGCCGAGCTCGCGCAGATCCACGATCTCATCGAGCAGGTCGCGGCCGGCACCCTCGGCATCGGTCTGGCCCGCGACCACATCAACACGATGACCCTGCGTCAGAACAACTGGACGTTGGGAACGTACTGCGAGAGCTACTGCCGGGTCGTCACCACCCACCACACCGGCGAGGACCGCGCGATGTTTCCGCACCTGCGTCGGGCGGACCCGCGACTGGCCCCCGTCGTGGACCGGCTGGCCCAGGAGCACATGGTGATCCACGAGGTCCTGGAGGGCGTGGACCGTGCACTCGTGGCGTTGGTGACCGGCCCGGACGGCATCGCCGGACTGCGGGCCGCGGTGGACCTGCTCTCCGACACCCAGCTGTCCCATCTGTCGTACGAGGAACGGGAGCTCGTGGAGCCACTGGCTCGCTTGGGGATGTTCTGAGCGCGGCCGGAAGGCGTGGCGGCTGGGTCAGCGCCGAAAGTCGACCGAGCTACCGATGAGAAGCCGTCAGCAGAACGCCCACGGGAGATCCCGATTCTCGACCATCGAGATCAGGGTCGACGGCCGCGCACTGACGTCGTAGTCGAGTTTCGAGCCGTTCGTAGTGAGGGTGGCGGTCAGCAGCTGGGAGTACGGATGACGGGACACCTGCGAATCGAGCGTCTGCAGGAGCTTGGTCCGGACGGGTTGATCGGCGGCGGCTGCCGCGTCGTCGGTATACGTGCTGCGGATGCTGCCCGCATCGTCTGCCGTCACCGCGACGAGCACGCCTGTCACCGGGTGTCGTCGACCCGCGGTATTCAGCGTTGCCAGGTACTTCTCTGCGGCGTCCTTGGATTCGATCATGGCTGCCCCGACGTCAGGGGCGATGCAGGCGCCAGCGCCGGTGGTGACGCTGAACCAGTCCGTCGGTCCCAGGTCCTCGAGCAGGTCTCGCACCGTGCCGGCGTCGGCCAAGCCGGACCCGTCGGTGGGTTGTGGACCACAGACCCACCCGGCCGGCCACCAGGAGATGGCGGTCCGGGTACACGGTGACACCCGATGGGAAGGGTGAGCGGCGAGGTGTCATTCACCGGAGCTCAGCCAGCCGGGACGGCCGAGAAGATCTGCGGCACGTACTTGGGGACGACGATGCCCGGGCCGATCCCCAGCACGACACCGACGACCCGGCCGGCGATCGAGGAGACGAGCCTGCTGGCCAGCGGATGACGACAATCAGCGCACCATCACGACGGCGGTGCGGACACGGGTGCCAGGTCTCGGTAGGTGCTACGAGCCGTCGACGACGTCTGACGGGTCGACAGGTGATCGTGATGCGGATACCCGTCGCGTCGCGGACGCTAGGTGTCGGACGGATCCCACGGGCCGGTTTGGTATTCGATCGCCTGACGCGCGTAACGGGCTCGACCTCGCTCCGCCGAATCCGGGGCGTCCCATGGCTGAGCCACGTAAGGCTGTGAGTTGCCCCAGCTCCACTGCGGCACCGGGGCGTGCTCGATGACGGAGACTCCCGGGGCGCTGTTGAACACCGCGATCCGCGAACCCCACTCCAGATATCCGAGGAAGCTGGCGCGGAAGTCCGGGTCGGCCGGGAGACCCACGAGGTCGGTGGTGGCCACCAGACGCGAGACCCACCGCTGCCGCTGCTCCTCGGTGAGGTGTCGATCGAGGTGCTGCGCGACCATGTGCTCGTACCCACCGTGCTCCTCGGTGTAGAGGCGTGGTCCCCCGAAGGTCTCCGCCAGCCAGGCCGCGACGTGCTTCGGGTGGTCGGGGTTCATCCCTCGGAAGAGCGGCTCGAGCAACGGGTCGGGATCGCCCAGAATGTCCGCGTAGAAGCGCGTGGTCAGCCGCTCCAGCGCCTCGAGTCCGCCGAGCCACTCGAACATCGTCGGGACGTTGTGCTGCAGCTCTTCGGGAAGCGGGTCGCGGAATCCTGCGTACCAGTGGGATCCGTCGCAGAACGGCTTGGTGGACGACTGTCCACAGCGGCAGAGGGTCTGACGTTCGCGGACCTCGTACGCGAGGCCGTCCGCACCGACGACCTGGACAGCTCCGCGGACCCGGTAGGGGCCATCGATGATCGGGTGGATCGACGCCGGCTCGTGCTCCTCGATGGGTGTCTGCTCGTGGTCGAGGGCGTAGGCGAGCGCGCCGGAGGGGCATCCCCTGACCACGTCGACAATCTGGTCGGCTGGTGCCCCGTGCGGCTCGACGAACGGCTCGTCACGGGCGCGGAAGACGGCAGGAAGGCGGTCTGTGCACTGACCGAAGTGGGCGCAACGGGAGCGGTCGTCCAGGACGGTGACCGCCTCAGCCGGATAGGCCGAACGGCGGGTCGCGATGGTGTCGTGGTCGGCGGTTTCCTGTCCGTCAAAGCCTTTCAGGCCGTGCGTCGCGTCGCAGAACGGTTTGTTGCGTGACCCGCCGCACCGGCAGAGGTGCCAGACCCCGGTCTCGGTGCGCAACATGCCGTCGGCGTCGTAGATCGCCACATCGCCCTCCACGCGGTAGGGCCCGTGTGCAGTGACCTGGATCCGAGGCTTGGACTCAGCAGAAGAGTGCTCGTCAGCGGACATGTAATGATGTAATCACAGCCGTCAAGATGGCCCTGTCCTGCCTTCGGGGGTCGCATCCGCCGACGGCAGCGCGCCTAAGTACCACCAGCGGTCACAGCTGGCGCCCGGAACGAAGAAACCCCTGGTCAGCGAAAGTTTCACCGACCAGGGGTCTGTGGCGGTAGCGGTGGGATTTGAACCCACGGTGGACTTTCACCCACACACGCTTTCGAGGCGTGCTCCTTAGGCCGCTCGGACACGCTACCGGGACGAATGCTACCGGATCTCCGGCGAGCGCTCGCACCTGACAGGCGATCCCCCGGAAGCCTCCACCTGACTTCGGGTTGCCGGTCCCGGCAAGCCGTGGGACTTTGCTGGACGTGCCCACATCCCGCAAGTTTCTGACGCCACTCGTCACCGCAGTGTTGTTCGGTGCCGGCATCCTGGCCCCGGCCGCTGCCGCCCACGCTGTCACCTCACCCGTGCGACCGACCTCGGCGGTCTCCGCCACCGCGAGCATCACCGTCGCGCAGGCGATCGCCGCGCAGGGCAGCACCGGCACCGTCACCGGCTACGTCGTCGGTCAGCCGACCAGCTCGTCGACCGTCGTCACCTCGGGCTTCCCCAGCGGCTACGCGCTCGCCCTGGCCGACACCGCCGGTGAGACCGCCATCGCCAAGATCCTCTACGTCCAGATCCCGAGCGCTTTCCGCGCCGGCTACGGTCTCAAGACCAACCCCACCTCCATCGGGAAGAAGCTGGACGTCACCGGCTCCTTCGCCGCCTATTTCAGCCACCCGGGCCTCGTCTCGGCGAGCGCCTTCGCCGTCGCGGGCGGCGGCGGAACCGACCCCGGTGATCCCGGCGGTGGTACCGGCGATCCCGGCGCCTACTACACCGGCACGTCAGGTCTCACCGGAGCAGCGCTGCGCTCCAAGCTGCACACGATCATCTCGACCGGCGTCACCACGCTCTCCTACGCGGAGGTCTGGGACGGCATCAAGGACGTCGACCAGGATCCGAACAACTCGAACAACGTGCTCGAGCTGTACACCGGCCGCAGCATCTCGAAGTCGAGCAACGGCAGCGGCGTGGAGAACTGGAACCGCGAGCACGTCTACGCCAAGAGCCACGGCGACTTCGGTACTGCCAACGGTCCCGGCACCGACCTGAACCACCTCCGCGCGGCCGACGTGTCCGTCAACTCCTCGCGCGGCAACAAGGATTTCGCCGAGGGCGGCACCGAGAACAGTGAGGCCAAGGGCAACTATTCGACCACCACGTCGTGGGAGCCGCGCGATGCCGACAAGGGTGACGTCGCCAGGATGGTGCTCTACATGGACATCCGCTGGGAGGGTGGCGACGGCAAGCCGAACCTCGGCATCAACGACATCACCGGCAACAACAGTGCGCCGTACATGGGCAAGCTGTCGGACCTGAAGAAGTGGAACGCGCAGGATCCGCCGGACGCCTTCGAGAAGACGCGCAACCAGAAGGTCTTCGACAACTGGCAGCACAACCGCAACCCGTTCATCGACCACCCGGAGTGGGTGGCGGCGATCTACGGCAGCTGACCCGTTCGGGGACGAGAATATGGCCCTCGACCGCCATTTCGGCAGGACGTCCTGCCGAAATGCGTATCGAGGGCCATGCTCTCGTCACTCGATGAGAGAGCCGGGTGATGCCGTGCCGGCGGTGACGGAGGACGGCCGTGCCTCGGATGATTCCGCAACGGCTCCAGCGGAAATGCTGGGCGAGCGACCGTCTTGCGTCAGCTCGTCGTGACCGGACGGGATCTCGACACGCTCGTTCCTCGCTGCTCGATCAGCGATGGGACCCGGGGCACAGCCGTGGCCGACCCCACAAGAAGGTTCCGGCGAACCGGCACGTCCGAGCGTGTCAGCGCCTCCGGGCGGCGAAGAACTCGCGCATCAGGGTGGCAGCCTCCTCGGCCAGCACACCGCCGACCACCTCGACGCGGTGGTGGATGCGCGGATCGGTCAGCAGATCCCAGAGTGAGCCTGCTGCACCGGATTTCGGCTCCGCGCAGCCGTACACCAGGGTCCGCACGCGCGCCTGGACCAGCGCTCCAGCACACATCGCGCAGGGTTCGACCGTCACGTACAACGAGGTGCCGGTCAGGTTCCACTGGCCGGTGATCGCACCGGCGGCGCGCAGCGCGACGATCTCGGCATGCGCGGTCGGGTCGTGCGTGTGCTCGCGCTCGTTGCGCCCGACGGCCAGCAGAGAGCCGTTCGCAGCGGTGATCACGGCGCCGATCGGGACGTCTCCCGCAGCGCCGGCCGCAGCTGCTTCCACCAGGGCCAGCCGCATCCACGCCTCAGCAGAATCCGCACCGGGCACGCCAGCCGCTGCAGGATCCGCACCGGGCACGCCAGCCGCAGCAGGATCCGCACCGGGCACGACAGCCGCTGGATCCGCGCCCGGCACGCCAGCCTCCGGGGTCACAGCTTCTCGATCACCGCGGCGAACTGATCGGCGAAACCGCAAGCGGCAGCGATCATCTCGAGTTGCTCGTCGGGATAGAGCTCGGCCTGGTCGACGATGATCTGCATCTGCTCCTCGGGCACACCCAGGTCGGCGAGCAGCGTCAGATCACCCTCCGGCCAGGGGTCGTCGTCGACGTCGTCCTCGTCGGGGATCGGAACCTGCAGCAGCTCCAGGATGTCGGCGGCGATGTCGTAGTCGAGCGCGGCCGTGGCATCAGAGAGCATCAGCGCGGCGCCGCCCGGCACCGGCCGGACGACGACGAAGAACTCCTCGTCGACGCTGACCAGCGCGAACACCGCTCCGCTGCCGGACAGTCGCCGGAGGGCGGTGATCACCCCGTCGAGGTCGTCGACCAGCTCTTCGGCCAACAGCGAGCACCGCCAGTCGGTCTCCTCGCGGATCACTGCAACCGCAAAACCTTCGGTGCTCACCGGTCCAACGTACGGTGTGCACCTTCGATGATGGAAGATGACCCCATGGAACACTCCCCGATCGACGCGGCGGTGCAGCGCGGACAGGCTCTGCCCCAGGGGCTGTGTGTTCTCGGGCTCGGTCTGATCGGTGGGTCCGTCCTGCGAGCGGCTTCCGATCTGTTGCCCGTCTCCGGCTGGTCGCCCAGCGAGAGCACCCGCGCGGAGGCCGCCGCATCCGGCGCACAGATCCATCCGACCCTCGAGCAGGCGCTCGCCTGGGCCGTCGACAGGGACGCCCTGGTGATGTTGGCCTCCCCGGTCACCGGCTTCGAATCGATGCTGCGCAAGATCACCGCGAAGGCACCGGAAGTCCTGCTGACCGACGTCGGCAGCGTCAAGGCATCGGTCGCCAGGCAGGTCACCGCCATCGCGCCACGTACTCGCTACGTAGGCGGGCACCCGATGGCCGGGACCTCCGCATCCGGCTTCGCCGCAGCCGATCCCGACCTGTTCCGCGGCGCGGCCTGGGTCACCTGCCTGCAACAGTCGTCCAACCCGATCGCCTGGGACTGCGTAGCAGCCCTGGCCCTCGCGCTGGGCTCGCACGTCGTCCCGGTGACCGCAGCCGATCACGACAGCGCCGTGGCGCGCATCTCGCACCTGCCGCATCTGCTGGCCCTGGCCCTGGCGCAGGTGGCGGCGTCCGGCACTCCACTGACCCGCACCCTGGCCGCCAGTTCGTTCCGCGACGGCAGCCGGGTCGCCGGCACCCGGCCGGAGTTGGTCCAGGCGATGTGCGAAGCCAACCGCGACGCACTGGTGGACGCGTTCGACGAATCGCTCGGCATCCTCGGGGTCGCCAGGGGCACGCTCGCCTCCACCGGATCGTTGGGCAAGACCGTCGAGGCCGGTCACCGCGGGTTCCTGAGCATGCAGCAGGAACCGGCGACGACGGAGGTCACGCTGAACAACCCGACGATCGACGATCTGCTGACGCTCGGCGCGGACGGCGGCTACATCACCGGCCTGCTGCGCACCGCCCAGGAGCGCATCGTCACCGGGATCGGCCCGGTCAACTGACCGGTGTACCGCTCGGCGCGGCGACGGTGACGCTCGCGACGATCTCGATCTCCGAGCGCAGGGAGTTCGCGATGAAGCAGTCCCGGTGTGCCTGCTCGACGAGGGCGAGCACCGCTGCGGTGTCGATGCTGACGTCCGGACCGGCCGCCACGGTGATGCGGGGACGGAGCTGGATCCGCTCGATCGACATCGGCCCCCTGGACGGGGTCATGGTGCCGACCGCGTCGTCGGAGTAGTGAAGGACGTCGATCCCCCGGTTCGCAGCCAGCGCCAGGAACGAGAGCAGCTGGCAGGACGCGGCAGCCATCACCAGGAGCTGTTCGGGGTTGTGGAACTCAGGATTGCCGCGGAAATGACGGTCTGCCGACACCGTCAGGTCAGGTATCCCCTCCGCTGCAGCCAGGTGGGTGCGCGAGTAGTCCCGGTATCCGCTGCCGGTCGATCCGTCCCATCGGACGGCCACCGGGAACTCATGAGCCATCACGACAGTTTACAAAAGGAGGCCGGGCTACGCTCGGTCCCCGACAGCGCCCGGCCGGGTTCGCGGCTCGGACGTACACGACGAAGGAGACGACCCATGGTGGATTTCGGTGGCCTCAAGAACAAGGTCGAAGGCTTCATCGCCGAGAACGACGAGAAGATCAAGAGCGGTATCGAGAAGGCCGGTGACTTCGTGGGCGGCAAGATCGGCCACGAGAAGGTGGACGGTGTCGAGGACAAGCTGACCGGGCTCGTCGACAAGCTGGCCGGCAACGACCAGGAGCCGACCGTGCCGCCGGCCGCGACCCCGCCGTCGACTCCCCCGGCCGCGACCCCTCCGGTGACTCCCCCAGCAGCGACCACCCCGCCGGTCACCCCGCCCGCTCCGACGACCCCCACGACGCCCGCGTCCTGAGAAGTCACACGGCACCGACAGCGCCGTCCCGTCAGGCTGCAGAACTGATGGGGCGGCGCTGTGCGCTGCCTGTGCCCCGAGACCTGATGAGCAGGACGAGGGCAACCACCAGGGCGAGCCCGAGCAGCCCACCGACCACGGTCATGGCTGCCGTCCACCCGGATCCTGAGTAGACGACTCCGACCGCGGAGCCGAGCACGGCGCTGCCGAGGTAGTAGGAGAACAGGTACAGCGCGGACGCCTCCGCGCGGTGGGTGACAGCGAGGATCCCGACCCACCCGCTGGCCACCGCGTGCGCCCCGAAGAACCCGGCGGTGAACAGCACCAGTCCGATCAGTACCGGGACCACGGACGAGGTGAGGGTCAGCGCCAGACCGGCGGCGGAGACCACGACGGACATCGTCAGCACCGGCGCTCGTCCGCAACGATCGGCGAGCCGACCGGCCCACCCGGAACTGATGGTTCCGGCCAGGTACGCGCAGAAGACGAAACCGACGACCGCCTGTGGAAGGTCGAACGGGGCGCCCAGCAGCCGGAACGACAGCAGGTTGTAGACCGAGACGAAACCACCCATCAGCAGGAACGCCAGCGCGAACTGCGCAGCGAGCGCCGGTCGCCTCAGATGTCCGATCACGGTGCGGGACACCGTGATCGGGCTGATCTGCACCGCACTGAAACGGCGCGAGGCGGGGACGGTGCGCAGGAACAACAGGGTGAAGCCGATCGAGATCACAGCCGCCACTTCCAGCGCCCACCGCCACGACATGACGTCCAACGCGAGCGCGGCGACGAGCCGGCCGGCCAACCCGCCGACGGTGGTCCCTGCGACATAGCGACCCATCGCCCGACCGACCGTGCCGGGGTGGACCTCCTCGGCCAGGTACGCCATCGCCACCGCGGGAACGCCGGCCAACGCGATGCCCTGCAGGGCGCGCAGCACCACCAGGACGGCAAAGGTCGGGGCCAACGGCACGAGCAGCCCGAGGACGCCGGCGGCGACCGCGCTGATCCGCATCACCTCGATCCGGCCGAACCGTTCGGAGAGCGCCGACGACGGAATGATGGCGAGGGCCACCAACGCGGTCGTCGCGCTCACCGCCAGGGTGCTGGATCCGACGCCCACTCCGAGGTCCGCCGACAGTTGCGGGAGCACTGCCTGCGCGGAGTACATCGCCATGAACGTCGTCATACCGGCAGCGAAGAGACCGCGGGTGAGCGCCCGGTACTCGGCTGATCCCGGCAGGTGACCGCTGTCCATGCGCCCACTCTCCGCCGCGGGGCACTCCACGCGGAAATGCATTCATCCGTGCCGATCCATAGCCTGTATGCATGGACGACCGTGGTTCCACCGACCTGCGCCGCCGATTGCGGTGGCTGATCGTGCTGGGCGACGAACAGAACGTCACCGTGGCGGCCGCCGTGCTCGGACTCAGCCAGCCGACGCTGTCCCGGGCGCTCGCCCGCCTGGAGGCCGAGCTGGGTGTGCGGCTGTTCGACCGGCAGGGACGGTCGATCCGGCTGAACGCCGCCGGCGCCGCGTTCCTGGACCATCTGCGGAGCGCGGAAGCCGCCCTCGCAGCAGCCGAGCTCGCTGCGCGCCGCATCGCCGGCCGCGCAGTGCCGCCCCTGCGACTCGGATTCCTGCACTCGTTCGGAACCTGGCTGGTGCCCGAACTGATCAAGGCCCACCGCGCCGCCGACGGGGGCGGCGACTACCAGTTGCAGCAGGGCGCGGCCGGAGTCATCACCGCGGCGGTGACCGCCGGTGAGCTCGACATCGGGATCGTGTCGCCGCGGCCGGAAGCACCGACCCTGCGGTGGCAGCCGTTGATGCGCCAACGGCTGCACCTCCTGGTCCCTGCTGACCACCGGTGGGCGGGAGGGTCACCGGTGCCCGTCGAGGCGCTCCGCGGGGAACCGCAGGTGGTGATGTCTGCAGGCTTCGGGATGCGGAGCATCCTCGACTCCCTCTGCGCCGCAGCCGGGTTCACCGCCTCCGCGGCGATCGAGTGCCAGGACCTCACCACCGTGCGGGCGCTCGTCGGCGCGGGCCTCGGGGTGGCTCTGGTTCCCGACGAGGGGCGGGCCTTGCCGCTGGGGACCGTCGCGCTCGAGCTGCGCGCCGAGGCCGCAGCGGCCACCCGCCGGGAGGTGGGCCTGATCTGGCGGCGGGACGCCGGCGGAATCGCGACCGCCTTCGCGGATCGGGCGCGCACCTGGTCTGCGTCAGCACGTGGGAGCAGCCACGACGACGCAGATCCCCGTCATCCCTGATCGGTGAGTGCGCTGATCGCCGTCCGGATCCGCTTGTCGGACACCGGGATCGCCGTGCGCATGGGCTGCGCGAACTGGGCCACCCGGAACTCCTGCAGCATCCGGCGCACCGCGGCGACATCCGGATCGTCGCGCCGGGCCGGCCGCAACGCGGCCACCGCATCCTCCAGCTCGGTCTGCAGCCCGATGATCCCGGCCAACCGTTCCCGGTCGCGCTCGGGGTTGCTGCGCGCTCGTTCCGCGCGGACCGCCAGAGCCTGCAGGTACCGCTCGAGATCGGGCAGATGGGCGGCGCCGGTACGGGCGATCATCCCCGGTCGGAGCAGTTCCTCGAGCTGGTTGCGCATGTCGACCGCGGCCGCCGCCAGTGCTCCGCCCTGCACCGTGTCGACCTCGATCCTGGCCACGTTCCCGGCGCGCAGCGCAGCCTCGGTCGCGACCACGACGTCCCCCACCGACCTGTCCAGGTGTGGGGCCAGCTTCACCCGCACCGCCTCGAATTCCGCTGCCGTCCAGACGACGCCGCCGGCCCAGTCCAGGAGAGCGTCCAGGGCGGCGTCGAGCGCATCGGCGACCAGGGCGTCGAACGAACCGTGGGGGGCCGTGGCCAGGGTCATCATCTGCGCGGACGTCAGCAGATGGCGGACGTAGGGGCCGGGCGGACGACTGGCCAGGGCGAGCAGACGTACCAGGCCGCGCCGGGCCGCGCGCTGTTGGTCGCGCACGGTCGCGAACACGGTGATCCCGACGGAGGTCCGCTCGTCGACCAGCGCCGGGAAGGCCCGCAGCTCCTGACCGCCGATCGTCCGGACGATCTCCTTCTCCACCCCGTCCGGCGGAAACGTCCGCAGACCGTGCACCTCGGCGGTGGAGTCGCTGACGGCCTGGGCCACCGCGTCCCGGGTACTGCCGCGCAACTCGTCCTGCAGTTCTGCCAGGTTCTTGCCGACCGCAACCTCCGTGCCGCCGGCATCGACGATCCGGAACCGCATCCGCAGATGGTCCGGCAGCTTGGCCTCGTCGAAATCGGTGACAGTGACCCTGATCCCGGTCATGGCGGTGAGTCCGGCAGCGAACCGGGACGCGAAGTCCGCTGTCGCGCCGGAGGCGTCCGGATCCAACCTGGCCAACACGGCGCGGGCGAAATCGGGGGCCGGGACGAAGTTGCGGCGCAGCGTCTTCGGCAGGGTGCGGAGCAGGGCCACCGCCAACTCGTCGCGGTGCCCTGGAACGTGTGCGGAGAACGACCCGGGATCGACCCGGGCGAGCACCGGGAGTGGAATGGTGACCGTGACGCCGTCGTCGTCGCGACTGGGATCGAAGACGTACTCCAGGTCGAGGTCGATCCCACCGGAGCTGAACCGGTCGGGGAACGCTTCCGCGGACACCTCCTGGGAGCCGGCGGCCACCAACATCTGTGGGGTGAAGGTCAGCAGGTCCGGTCGCTCCCGGAACTCCTTGCGCCACCACGAGTCCAGGTGACGGCCGGTGGTGACCTCGACCGGGATCCTGGCGTCGTAGAGCCCGAACAGGGTGTCGTCGTCGATGACTATGTCGCGCCGTCGAGCGCGGTCTTCTCGCTCGGAAACCTCCTGCAGCGCAGCGAGATTTGCCGCGAACCACGGATGACGGGTCTCCCAGTCGGCCTCCACCAGGGCATGCCGGATGAACAGCTCCCGCGACAGCTCCGGATCGATACCGTCGTAGGAGACGGTCCTGGCCGCGACCAGCGTGACGCCGAGCAGCGTCACCTTCTCGGTGGCCACCACCGCACCACGTCTGGCGTCCCACCGGGGCTCGGAGTGATTGCGCTTGAGCAGGTGCTCGCCCACCTTCTCGGCCCATGCCGGATCGATCCGGGCAACGGTCCGACCCCAGAGTCGCGTGGTCTCCACCAGTTCGGCAGCCATCACGAACCGTGGCTGCGACTTCGCCAGCGCCGATCCCGGCCAGATGATGAACTTCGTCCCCCGGGTGCCCTGGTACTCCCGCCCGGGTTCCAGCCGGAGCCCGACGTGGGTGATCAGTCCGGACAACAGGCTGCAGTGCACCGCCTCGGTGTCGACGCCGACCACCTGCGAGCCCTTGCCCTGCTGGCCAGCGTTCTTCGGCTTCGTCGCAGCACCGTCGATATCGGAATCGGAGCGGACCTCGGCCTCGGCCGCCGCACCGGCGGCGGAGAAGGCACTGGATCCCTTGCCGCGTCGTCGTCTTCCCCGTCCCGTCCCGCCCCCGGCACCGGACACGTCCCGCCC